>NZ_CAKLBB010000018.1:0-54822 GCF_920939515.1 Sphingomonas sp. Leaf4
CCGCAGGTCCATCGATAACGGCTTGCCCATCTGACCGGCCTCCTGTCGCCGGTGACAGGCTTGAATCAGACTTCAGTCCCCTTGGGAATCCCTCAACGATTCACGCCGTTCGGATTATGCTCTAGGCCGATGTCGCTCCGGTCAAGCCAGTCAGCCGATTTGCGAACGCATGCTGCCGCGCGGTTCGACGATCGTCGGCACCGGGCCGGTCGCGGGGCGCAGTCCTTCGCGCTCGCTTGCCGGTACGGCGGCGGTGGGATCGGGACGGAACGCTTCTGGCGCACGACCGGTCGACCCGGGGCGGGGCTGGTCCAGCGCGAGATCGGGGGCGGTATGTTCGGCATTGCCCGGACGCCGTCGGGCGAGCAGGACGCCGAAAAGGCCGACGGCGACACCGGTCGCGGCGAGCGCCAGGGTGCGGATTGTTGAAATGCCGGCCGTTGGCGGCATTTTCACTTTATGGTTGGTATGCTTGACCATCATCGTTCCTTTTGCGTCATCCCGATAACGGGCGGAACGAGCGAAGGGTTCAATTGGCCGTGGCAGGATCGGTCCGCTTGGCGGTTGCGGCTTCGCGGATCAGGCGCTGTTCGGTCGTGCGTTCGGCACGGTCGGCCATCGCGGTCCACGCCTGTTCGGCGCGCAGGCAGCGATCACGCACATTGTCGAGCGTCGCGGCATCGGCATTCGCCCGCTCGACGGCGGCACGGGTGCGATAGGCTTCGGGGCTGTCTGCCAAGGGTCGGGTCTTTCGGCTGAATGCGGGCGCGCCGGAAGGCGCGCCCGGTACACGGATCAGTCAGCGGCAGTCAGGTTGACTGCGCTCATCTTGCCGCGACGGTCTTCTTCCAGTTCGTAGCCGACGCGCTGATTCTGGTTCAGCGTAATCATGCCGGCGCGCTCAACGGCCGAAATGTGAACGAAGGCATCGTTGCCGCCATTGTCCGGCGCAATGAAACCATAGCCCTTGTCGGTGTTGAAGAATTTGACGGTACCAAGAATGGCCATGAAGATTTTCCTTCCAAGCGTTCCGGGCGGCGGAACAGCCCGCGCCCGTTGCCAGAGGCAGCAGGGAAAGAAGGACCATGCCGCAAAGCAGGAAACCGTCGATTTGCGACTGTAGCGGCCTGTAGATGGTAACTGGACGAACGAATACAAGGGGCCGGAGCGGCAGAACCGCCCCGGCCCCTCGACTTTGATCCGCGCTGGCGTCAGCGGCAGCGGACGTTGTTGCGATCGATCGCCTTGCCACCTGCCGCACCGGCAACGCCGCCGATGATCGCGCCGAGCAGGCCCGACCCGCCGGGGGCGATCGCGGTGCCGAGCGCGCCGCCCGCAAGGCCACCGATAATCAGGCCGGTGGTGCCGTCGTTGCGGCGGCAATAATAGCGGCCGTCCTGCCCGACATAGACCCGCTCGTTCGACGACAGGCGGCGCTCGTTATAGCGGCGGTCGTCGCGATAATAGCGCGCGGCGTCATAGCCGTTGTAGGCGGGATCGGGGCGGTCCCAATCGTACCGGCTGTAGCCACCGGCGTCAGCATAGCGGGGACTGCCCATGCCATAGTCCGAGCAACCGGAAACCAGCGTCGCGGCAGCGACGATGCCGAGGGTGAGCGCGCGCATGAGACGATCCTTCACTTGATGCAGATGAAGTCGAAATGTCGCGCGCGCTCGGATGTTCCTTCGACGTCGCTATCGGTCGCTCACTCCGCCGCCTGCGCCTTGGCCGGGGTCAGCAGCGGCTTCAGATAGCGTCCGGTAAAGCTGCCCTCGACCGCAGCGACCTTTTCCGGGGTGCCTTCGGCGACGACGCGGCCGCCCTTCACGCCGCCTTCGGGTCCCATGTCCAATATCCAGTCGGCGGTCTTGATGACATCCAGATTATGTTCGATCACCACCACGGTATTGCCCTGTTCCACCAGTTGGTGGAGTACTTCGAGCAGCTTGCGCACATCCTCGAAATGCAGCCCTGTGGTCGGTTCGTCGAGAATGTAGAGCGTGTTGCCGGTCGCGCGTCGCGCCAGTTCCTTGGCCAGCTTCACCCGCTGCGCCTCGCCACCCGACAGCGTCGTCGCCTGTTGGCCAACCTTGACATAGCCCAGGCCGACCTCGGCGAGCATCGCCATCTTGTCGCGGATCGGCGGCACCGCCTTGAAGAACTCGACCGCGTCCTCGACGGTCATGTCGAGCACGTCGGCGATGCTGTGCCCCTTGAACTTCACCTCCAGCGTTTCACGATTGTAGCGCGCGCCGTGGCAGACATCGCATTCGACATAGACGTCGGGCAGGAAGTGCATCTCGATCTTGAGCACGCCGTCGCCCTGGCATGCCTCGCACCGGCCCCCCTTCACGTTGAAGCTGAACCGGCCGGGCTTGTAGCCGCGCGCCTGCGCTTCGGGCAGTCCGGCGAACCAGTCGCGGATCTGGGTGAAGGCACCGGTGTAGGTCGCCGGGTTCGACCGCGGGGTGCGGCCGATCGGCGACTGGTCGATGTCGATCACCTTGTCGAGATATTGCAGCCCAGTGATCTTGTCATGCTTGCCCTGCACGATCCGCGCGCCGTTCAGCGTGCGGGCGGCGGCGGCATAGAGCGTGTCGATGGTGAAGCTCGACTTGCCCGATCCCGACACGCCGGTGATGCAGGTGAAGGTGCCGAGCGGCAGCGACGCGGTAACGCCGGTCAGGTTGTTGGCGGTGGCATTATGCACCGTCAGTTTCTTGCCATTGCCCTTGCGACGTTTCTCCGGCAGCGGCACCGATCGCGTGCCATTGAGGTAATCGGCAGTGATCGATCCCTTGGCCTTGAGCAACTGTTTCAGCGTTCCCTTGGCGACGACTTCGCCGCCATGGACGCCCGCGCCCGGCCCCATGTCGATCACGTAATCGGCGGTGCGGATCGCATCCTCGTCATGCTCGACCACCAGCACGGTGTTGCCAAGGTCGCGCAGCCGCCGCAGCGTCGCGAGCAGCATGTCGTTGTCGCGCTGGTGCAGTCCGATCGATGGTTCGTCGAGAACGTAGAGCACACCCGACAACCCGCTGCCGATCTGGCTGGCGAGGCGGATGCGCTGGCTTTCGCCGCCCGACAGCGTGCCGCTGGTCCGGTCGAGGTTGAGATAATCGAGCCCGACATTGTTGAGGAAGCCCAGCCGCTCGACGATTTCCTTGAGGATCGACTGGGCGATCGCCTTTTGCTGGTCGTTGAAATGCTCGGGCAGCGCCTCGAAGAAGCGCAGCGCGTCGACCACCGACAGATGCGTGGCATAGGCGATGTCCTGCATCGCCACCTTCACCGCCAGCGCTTCGGGCTTCAGCCGCGCGCCGTGGCAGGTTTCGCACGGCTGCGACGCCTGATATTTCGACAGTTCCTCGCGCATCCACGCGCTTTCGGTCGACAGCATCCGCCGGTTGAGGTTGCCGAGCACCCCCTCGAACGGCTTCTTGACGTCATAGGACTTCTTGCCGTCGATAAAGGTCAGCGTCACCGGCTTGCCGGCGGTGCCGTGCAGGATCACCCGCTGCGCCTCTTCGGGCAATTCCTTCCACGGCGTGTCGAGCGAGAAGGCGAACGCCTTCGCCAGCGACCCCAGCACCTGCATGTAATAGGGAGAGGGCGGATTGGATTTCGCCCAAGGCACCACCGCACCCTTCTTGATGCTCAGCTCGTGATTGGGGACGATCAGGTCCTCGTCGAACTCCAGCCGTTCGCCAAGGCCATCGCACGCCGGGCACGCGCCCTGCGGGGCGTTGAAGCTGAACAGGCGCGGTTCGATCTCGCTGATCGTGAACCCGCTGACCGGACAGGCGAATTTTTCCGAAAACACGATGCGGTTGTCGGGGATGCCGGCACCTTTCAGCTTGCCGGTCTGCGGCGCGGCCTCGGTCGCACGATCGCCCTGTTCGCTGGGGATCGGCGGATTGCCCGACTGCGCTTGCGCGACCGTGGTGTCGACCAGATCGACATAGGCCAGCCCATCCGCCAGCTTGAGCGCCGTCTCGAAACTCTCGGCAAGGCGCGTCGCCGCTTCCGGGTTCACCACCAGCCGGTCGACGACGATCTCGATGTCGTGCTTGAACTTCTTGTCGAGCACCGGCGCATCCTCGATCAGATGCACTTCGCCGTTCACCCGCACGCGCTGGAACCCGGCCTTCTGCCACTCCGCCAGCTCTTTGCGATACTCGCCCTTGCGCCCGCGCACGACCGGGGCCAGCAGCAGCAGCCGCGTGCCCTCGGTCAGCACCAATACCCGGTCGACCATCTGGCTGACGGTCTGCGCGCTGATCGGCAGGCCGGTCGCGGGCGAATAGGGGACGCCGACCCGCGCCCAGAGCAGGCGCATATAGTCGTAGATTTCGGTGACGGTCGCGACGGTCGAGCGCGGGTTGCGGCTCGTCGTCTTCTGCTCGATCGAGATGGCGGGGGAGAGGCCCTCGATATGCTCGACATTGGGCTTCTGCATCAGTTCGAGGAACTGGCGCGCATAGGCCGACAGCGACTCGACGTAGCGCCGTTGCCCCTCGGCATAGATGGTGTCGAACGCGAGGCTCGACTTGCCCGACCCGGACAGCCCGGTGATGACCGTCAGCGTATCGCGCGGGATGTCGATGTCGACGCCCTTGAGGTTGTGCTCCCGCGCACCGCGGACGGAGATATGGGTCAGGCTCATGCGGTCCGTTCTATCTTCGTTCTTGTGGATTGGCCAGAGCGGGACATGGGGTTCGCGCCGTCCGGTTTCGAGGGGGCAAGTTTGCCGCGCCAGTCGAGCGAGCGGCGGTTGAGGTCGGCCATGTCCCGGGTTCCGGCAATCGCCGTTTCGCCAAGCGCGACCGCCCGTTCGAGGATGGCGACGTCGGCATGGGTATAGGCGGGGCGCCCCGCGACATGATCGTACCACCGCCCGCCACAGGCATTGTCGAGCAGGATACGCTGGAAACAATGATCGGCGCGGACCGGCCAGCCGCGCGACCCAGCGAGTGCGGGCAGGGTCCGGCGGGTCAGTTCCATCCAGCGGGCTTCGAGCGCGGGTCGATCGTTCACGCCGGCAGATCGACGGTAATCCGCCGCCAGCGAGCCTCGACCATGCTGTAGACCCCGAATGCGATGAAGCCGAGTCCGGTTGCGGCGAGAAGCCATTGGCCGCCCGACTGGCGCTGCAACGTCGCGAGGGCATGGGCCATGCCACCCACCTTGCTGGCATTGGCCGCCCATGCCGCCGTGGCGAAAAACACGGCGATCAGCGCGAAGACCAGCGCCCGCGCGCCATAGCCGATCCGTCCGATCGTGCAGACATGCGCCGGGATCGGTGCGCCCGCCGAAAGGTCACGGACGAAACCGCCGTCCCATGCCTTCTTCGCCTGTTGTGCCGCCGCCGCGATCAAACCGCAGGCGACCAGCGCTACCAGTCCGCGGCCGAGCGGCTGGTCGAGCAGCCATGCGGTCCAGTCGTGCGTGCTTTCCTCGCCGCCCACCCGGCCACCGGCGCTGGTGGTGTGCATCGCCAGTCGCGCGGCGGTCCATGCGAGGATGACATGGGCGATCCCGCTGATCGCATGGCCGGCGCGCCGGAAGGCGCCTTTCAGCGACGTTCCCCGCGCCTCGGGATCGGTCAGTGCCTCGGTCAGCCGCCACAGCGCATAGCCGGCCAGCCCCGCTGCCATCAGTCCCAGCAGCACTTCCCCGAACGGCTCGTCGGCAAGGCTGGCGATCGCGCCCTGATTGTCGCCGACCTTGCCCCCGCGCAGCGCGGCATCGATCGCGAACCACCCGACGATCCAGTAGACGATGCCACGCGCCGCAAAGCCGAGACGGGCGAGAAGGGTAGCACCGGTACGGGTGGTCATCACGGGCAAGGCTTTCGGACAGGGCGTTCGGATCGTTTCGCTGCGCCAACCAATCGATATGGCGCGAAGTTCCGGTGGGTTACGCTTGCCCGACCGGCGCGCACGATGCTGCTTGCGAACGGCGGCGCCATGCGAAATGGTCATGGTCCGGCAGGGAGGAACAGAGCGGATGATGCGGTGGACAATGGCGGCGATGCTTCTGACGGGACAGACCCCCGCCACCGCGCCGCTTGCTCCGGTTTCCAGTTGGAACGTGGAATATGCCGACGACCTTTGCGTCGTCAGCCGGGCCTATGGCGATGTGGCAACGCCGATCACCATCGGGTTCAAACCGACGCCGTTCGGCGATACCATCCAGTCGGTGGTGTTCGGTCCGCGCTCGCGGCTTGGTCCACAGGGCGAGATCGACGTCACGCTATCGACCCCGTCCGGGACCGTCGATGAACCGGGCAAGGGGACGCGCGTTCACCTGCCCGACGGCAAGCGCGCCGCGATCACCTATTATATTTCCAGACAATCGCTGGAACGACTGGTCGACAGCCCCGTCGTGACGATGCGTGCCGGGCGCAGCGCGCCGCTGACGGTGGCATTGTCGTTGCGGCAACCGGTCCTGGCCGCCTTGAGACGCTGCGAAGCCGATCTGTTGCAGCATTGGGGATATGATGCCTCCAAAATTGCCGCGGTAGCAACCCGTGCAGGTCCGGCACCGGGCGACAATCCCAGACGCAACTGGATCACGCCCGACGATTATCCGACCGCCGCCTTTATCGCGCGCAAGCAGGGGCGGGTGCTGATCGGCTGGACGATCTCGCCGCAGGGGCGGGTAGCGGATTGCAGGATATTGCGATCCTCGGGGGTGGCGGATCTGGATACCGCCGCCTGCGACGCCGTGACCAGGCGCGGGCGCTACAGTCCGGCACTGGATGCCGCGGGCAAGCCGGTCAAATCCTATTCGACGCGCTACGTGACCTGGCAGTTGCCGGGCTAAGGCCGCGCGTCACCTGCCGAACGGCAGCAGCGCCTCGTACACCTCCAGCGGCGGCTTGTCTGCCAGCCGCACCCCCTGCCGCAACAGGAAGGCATGCCGCACGATCTCGCCCTGCTGCTCGATGCCATAGGCGTCGAACGGCTTGGCCGGTACGATCGTGTAGCGATAGGTGCAGAAGGGGTGACGCATCAGCGGCAGCCAGTAGCGGCCCCGGTGCTGCGTCTGATGGATGTGCATCATCTCATGCAGGAACAGCGCGGCGAGATCGCGCCCGGCCGACGCGAAATCGTCGCGGTAGAGCGTGCCCTGCGGATGGAAATGGATGCAGCCGGTCGGCGCCATCGCGACCTGTTTTGGTTGGAAGAACGCCCATTTCGCGTTCGCGACGCGCGCCCGGTCATAGGCGATGGTATCGCCGAACATCGTGCGGGCGAGATCGACTTCGGCCGGAGTGAGCGGGCGCTTCATTCGGGAACTGGATCGCCCGCACCGACCAGCCGGGCGGCAACGGTGACGTCCCCTTGCCGGTCGAACCGGAAGGTTAGCGGGATCGTGCCTCCCGCGCGCAGATCGCCGGTCAGATCGAACAGCATCGCATGCGCGCCGCCGGGTTTGAGAGCGGCCGTCCGGTCACGCGGCAGCGGCAGGCGTTGCAACGGCCGCATCCCTGCCATGCCGCCATGACCGTTCATGCTCTCGTGCAATTCGACGCGGCCCGCCGCCGGGGTGGTGATGCCGATCAACGCATCGTCGGACGATCCGGGGGAGAGGATGGCGTAGGCCGCCGCCGGCCGTCCCGGCACGGCGGGCAGGCGTACCCAGGCGTCATCGACTGTCGTCGGCGGCTGACATCCCGCCAGCATCGCTGCCATCATCAGCCCCGGCCACCGTGTCTTCACGCCCACGCTCCCACTTCGATACGGTTCCCTATGCCCGGCATAATCTTGCGGCAAGGCGAACCCTGCCTATATCCGCCGACGTAACGACCCGTGAGCGCCTCCCCAGGCGGCGGGTTTCAGGCATTCTTTCAACCCGGGGGCCAATGAGGGACCATGGCTAAAGTTATCGGCATCGATCTGGGCACGACCAACAGCTGCGTCGCGGTGATGGAGGGCGGAAGCCCCAAGGTCATCGAAAATGCGGAGGGCGCGCGTACCACGCCGTCGATCGTCGCCTTCGCGAAGGACGGCGAGCGGCTGATCGGCCAGCCCGCCAAGCGTCAGGCGGTGACGAACGGCGACAACACGATCTTCGCGGTGAAGCGCCTGATCGGCCGCCGCTTCGACGATCCCGTCACCAAGAAGGACACCGAGCTGGTTCCCTACGCGATCGCCCGTGGTCCGAACGGCGATGCGTGGGTGAAGGCGGGTGGCGAGGAATATTCGCCGTCGCAGATCAGCGCGTTCATCCTGCAGAAGATGAAGGAAACGGCGGAGTCGTATCTCGGCGAAACCGTGACGCAGGCGGTCATCACCGTGCCGGCGTACTTCAACGATGCCCAGCGTCAGGCGACCAAGGACGCCGGCAAGATCGCCGGCCTCGAAGTGCTGCGCATCATCAACGAGCCGACGGCGGCAGCGCTCGCCTATGGTCTCGACAAGGACAACAACAAGACCATCGCGGTCTATGACCTTGGCGGCGGCACCTTCGACATCTCGGTCCTCGAGATCGGCGACGGTGTGTTCGAGGTGAAGTCGACCAACGGCGACACCTTCCTCGGCGGTGAGGATTTCGACGCCAAGATCGTCCAGTTCCTGGCGGACGAGTTCAAGAAGGTCGAAGGCATCGATCTGACCAAAGACAAGCTGGCACTGCAGCGGCTGAAGGAAGCTGCGGAAAAGGCCAAGATCGAGCTGTCCTCGACGCAGACGACCGACGTCAACCTGCCGTTCATCACGGCGGATGCGACCGGTCCGAAGCACCTCGTCAAGTCGATCACCCGCGCCGATCTGGAACGGCTGGTCGAGGATCTGGTCAAGCGGACGCTCGAGCCGTGCAAGAAGGCGCTGGCTGATGCCGGCGTGCAGGCGAGCGCGATCGACGAGGTCGTGCTGGTCGGTGGCATGACGCGCATGCCGCGCGTCCGCGAAGTCGTGAAGCAGTTCTTCGGCAAGGAGCCGCACACCGGCGTGAACCCCGACGAGGTCGTGGCGATCGGTGCCGCGATTCAGGCCGGCGTGTTGCAGGGTGACGTGAAGGACGTGCTGCTGCTCGACGTGACCCCGCTGTCGCTGGGCATCGAGACGCTGGGCGGCATCATGACGCGGATGATCGATCGCAACACGACGATCCCGACCAAGAAGAGCCAGGTCTATTCGACCGCCGACGACAATCAGCAGGCAGTGACGATCCGCGTGTTTCAGGGCGAGCGCGAAATGGCCGCCGACAACAAGATGCTCGGCCAGTTCGATCTGGTCGGCATCCCGTCGGCCCCGCGCGGCGTGCCGCAGATCGAGGTCACGTTCGACATCGACGCCAACGGCATCGTCAACGTGTCGGCCAAGGACAAGGGCACCGGCAAGGAACAGCAGATCCGCATCCAGGCCTCGGGCGGCCTGTCGGACGGCGACATCGACCAGATGGTGCGCGATGCCGAGCAGTTCGCCGAAGAGGATAAGAAGCGGCGTGCGTCGGCGGAAGCGAAGAACAACGCCGAATCGCTGATCCACACCACCGAGCGTCAGCTCGCCGACAATGGCGACAAGGTCGACGCTGCACTCAAGTCCGAGATCGAGGCGGCGATCGCCGAGACGAAGTCGGCGGTCGAAAGCGGCGACAGCGAGCGCATGACCGAAAAGAGCCAGGCGCTGGCGCAGGTCGCGATGAAGCTGGGTCAGGCGATCTACGAAAAGCAGCAGCAGGCAGAAAGCGCGCCCGCTGCCGATGCCACCGCGGACAAGGCCGACGACGTGGTCGACGCCGAGTTCTCGGAAGTGGACGACAGCCAGAAGGCGTAAGGACTGCTCCCTCTCCCCTTCAGGGGAGAGGGCCGGGGAGAGGGGGGTTACGTTGCGTGATTTCCCCTCTCCCAACCCTCTCCCCTGAAGGGGAGAGGGCTTTTGGGGTTTTCCGATGACCACCGAAGTCGATTTCTACGAACTGCTCGAATGCGAGCGCACCGCGGATGCAGGCACGATCAAATCGTCCTATCGCAAGCTCGCGATCCGGTATCATCCCGACAAGAATGCCGGCTGCAAGGACAGCGAGGCCAAGTTCAAGGCGATCAACGAGGCCTATGACTGCCTGAAGGATCCGCAGAAGCGCGCGGCCTATGATCGCTACGGCCATGCCGCGTTCCGGCAGGGGGCGGGCGGCCCCGGCGGCGGCGGTGCGCAGGATTTCAACGGCTTTTCCGATATTTTCGAAAGCGTGTTCGGCGAGTTCATGGGTGGCGGGCGGCAGGGCCGTGCCGGCCCCCGGCGCGGTGCCGACCTGCGCTACGACATGGAAGTGTCGCTCGAGGAAGCCTATCACGGCCATCAGACGCAGATCACCGTCGATGTCTCGACCGCGTGCAGCCCGTGCGGCGGCAGCGGTGCGACGCCGGGAACCAAGGCGCGGACCTGCCAGACCTGCGCCGGCCACGGCAAGGTGCGGGCGCAACAGGGGTTCTTCGTCGTCGAACGCGCCTGCCCGACGTGCCACGGCGCGGGGCAGGTAATCGCCGATCCATGCCCGGTCTGCAACGGCGAGGGCCGGGTCGAACAGACCAAGACGTTGCAGGTCAACGTGCCCCCCGGCGTCGATGAGGGCACGCGCATCCGTCTGACGGGTGAGGGTGAGGCGGGTGCGCGCGGTGCGCCGTCGGGCGACCTCTACATCTTCCTCCACGTCAAACGCCATGCGCTGTTCGAACGTGAGGGCACGGCGCTCCATGCCCGCGCGCCGATCAGCTTCACGACGGCGGCGCTGGGCGGGACGATCGATATTCCGGGGCTGGACGGTGCGACCCACAGCATCCGTATTCCTCCCGGCATCCAGTCGGGCAAGGAATTGCGCCAGCGCGGCGCGGGCATGCCGGTGCTGCAGGGACGCGGCCATGGCGACATGGTGATCCATATCGAGGTCGAGACGCCGACCCGGCTGTCGGCGCGGCAGAAGGAACTGCTCGAAGCCTTCCGCGAAACCGAAACCGGCGAGGAATGCCCCGAATCGAGCGGCTTCTTCGGCCGATTGAAGACCGCCCTCGGTGGCTGAGTGGCGTCGGGCGACGGCGGCGGATGCGTCCGCCGTCGCCATACTCGCCCGCGCCGAGCTGGGCGAGTATGGCGAGACGGCGGGACTATACGCCGAACGGATCGCGCTGGCCCCGGCGGGGTGCCACGTGCTGATCGCCGACGATACGGTCTTCGGCCATTGCATCAGCCATCCGTGGCGGCGGTTCGCGCCGCCGGCGATGCACGCGATGCTGGGCAGCGTTCCAACGAACGCCGACTGCTGGTATCTCCACGACGTCGTCGTCGCGGGCGAGGGGCGGGGACAGCGTGCCGTCGAGCGGTTGCTGCCACTGCTCATAGAGGCAGCACGCGCGAAGGGCATCGAAACGCTTGCACTGATCGCCGTCGGCGGGGCCGACGGATACTGGTCACGGCTCGGTTTTCGTCCCGTGGCCGGCGGCGCGGAGGGGTTCGGACCCGACGCCGTCTATATGGAACGTCCCGCTTAGCGACCGATCCGTTGCAGCGGAAGCGTCGCCCCAGCGAAGGCCGGGGCCTCAAGCGGCTCCTGTCTCGCGCTATCCGCGAGAGATCCCAGCCTTCGCCGGGATGACGCATGCTTCATGGTGGCTGGACTGGCCTTCAATCCGCTCGCCATCCCGGCTTGAGCCGGGACGACGGCCGTTACCTCTCAAACGCAGCGCGGATCGCGCTCCGCCGGGCCGCTGCCCCGGGTCGCCCATTCGCCGCCCGGCGTCTTGTATTTCTCGCCCGGCTTGGTCTGGGCGACCAGGTTGCAGCCCGAGACGAACGCGAACTGCTCGACGGTCGCGCCGGCCTGCGCGCCGCGGGTATAGGCGGCCTTGCGCTGGATATTGATGTTGGCGACCAGTGCGCGCAGATCGGCCGATCCGCCACCGACGACACCCAGATAGCCATCGGGCTGTTCGCCGACCTGGCCGGCCGCGCGCGCCGCCTGATAGGCCGGATCGCGCTGCGCCCATGCGGTGCCCGCGATTCCGCCGATCGCCACCAGCGCCGCTGCGGCAAGGCCGAATTTAACAAATGCGTGCATGGTCAGAATATCCCTGGATTGTCCTGGATCAGCGTCTTCGCCTCACCATCGAGACGATACACCACTTCCTGCGTGATGTTGATGTTGAGATTGATGACGATCGGCTTGTCGGGCGCGGAAACGTTCACGCACCCACCGGCGGCCAGCGCCGCCGCTCCGATCGTCAGGAATCGCATCCTCGTCACCGTTTCGCTCATGGCACAGTCTCGCTTTCGGATGGCTGAATGGTGGTATCGAGCGGGGCGGGGGGCAAGCCCTGTTCCTGCCGCCGCTGTTCGGCCTGAAGTGCTGGCAGATTGCGTTCGATCAACCGTTTGGGATCATAATAATTCTGCACCGAATCGATCAGTTGGCGGAAGGGCGCCTTGATCCGCACGTTGAACACGAACGGCAACCGCGCGAGGCGGCGGATCAGGAAATTGCTGTAGGTGCCCTGACCCTGGCTGACGCCCGAGAAGCGGATCGCCGTCACCATCTCGCCCGCCAGCGGCCCGTCCATCTCGATCGTCAACCCGCGATAGTTCATCGATTTGAGTGCCTGGAACGCCAGATTGCCCCAGAAGCCGACATCCTCCTTGGTGACGTCGCCGACGTAGGACAGGTTGCCCGACCCACGCGATTGCAGCTTGCCGCCCTCGATCCGTCCGCCGTTGGCATCGAAGATCATCGGCAGCACGCCGTCGAACGTGCCCGAGGCGTTGATGTTGTCGAACTGGAATTGTTGCAGGAACAGCCCGGCGTTCACGCCCGTCACGCGGAAGGTGAGCCGGCGTTGCTGGTCCTCGGCGAAATCGAGGATCGTCGGCTCCAGCACCATCTCACCACCGCCGATCGGCCAGCGCCCACCCTCGATCTGCACGCGCTGCCCTTCGATCAGGCGATAGCGGACGACGCCATCGGTGACGGCGATGCCCGGATTGACTTCGGCAAGCGTGACGACCTGTCCCGGCGCACTGACGAGGCCGAGCAGGTCGGTGAAGCGGATTTCGCCCGACAGCCCGCTGACCGGACCGAAGGCGGCGGCAAGATCGGTGCCGGCGGTGCGGAAAACGCCGGTGCTGGTGACACCTTGCGGCGACCATGCGATGTCGCCGCGTCCCGACACGCTGCCCTTCACATCGGCGACGACGCCGAAGGTCAGCCGGGTCAGTTCGTTCGGCTGGAACGAATCGCCGAAGGTGATGCCGGGCACGTCGAGCACGGCCCCGCCGCGACCGCTGGCGAGATCATGGGTGATCGCCACATCGGTGACTTTGACGCCCTTCGCCGGATGTTTCAGCGTGCCGCCCGCGCGGATCGTGTTGCCGTTCAGCGTCAGGGTGAAGTCGTCGCTGCGCAGCGGCTCGAACCGGGGGGCTGCATCGGCATCGCGCACGCCGACCGTGCCGTTCAGCGTCAAGATGCCTTGGCGCAATGCCCAATCGCCCGCCGCTTCGCGGATCAGCAGCGGGACGTTGCCGATCTGGCCTTCCCCACCGGTGAACCCGCCGGTGACGCTACCATTCGCGATCCGTCCGGTCAGGGTGCCGATGTCGAGCAGGCTGACCCGATCGGGCGTGCCGAGCCGGGTCCGCACGCCGCTCAGCGCGAAGCCGAGGTCGCCCATGCCGAACCGCGCGCCAGCCGCACCCAGCGTCAGCGGCGATCCGCCGAGCATCCCGTTGAGCGTTAGCGGACCGGCCGTCACGCCGCCGCCGATCCGGCCGTTCGCCAGCCGCAGCATCGCCCCGTCGATCGCGCAGAGCCGGGTGCGAACCGGCGAGAGGCGCAGCGCCGATACCCGCAACCCATCGAACGCAACCGGGGTGCAACCGGGATTGACGCTGATCGAAGTCGCCCCGTTCCAGCGCGCGTCAATCGGCAGGTGCAGATTGTCGATCCGTCCGTCGGCAAGCGGTCCCGACAGCGTCGCTTCGGTTTCGATCCGGGTGCCGCCGTCGGGGGCGACGCGGAAGCGGACCGGGGTCAGCGCCAGTCGGGCATCGCCGGCGGCGTAGGGCTGCACGGTCGCCGTGCCGCTCACCGCCGCGCCCGGCGCGGACTGGCGCAGGCGGACCCGCGCATCGGGCAGGCCGCCGCCGGCCATCGCGACCATGCCGTTCAGCGTCACGCCCTTGCCCGATACCCACCGCACCGGCCCGTCGGTGAGCGAGAGACGCGCTCCGCTGGCGCTGCGAACGGCGGCGCTGTCGATCCGGGCGGCGAGGGGGCGGGCCGCCAGCCGTGTAGTCACGTCGAACCGGGTGGCGGCACGAGCGGCGGCACCGGCGGCGGCGCGCGCCAGCGGATCGAGCGGTGAGCCGGCAGCGACCTGCCTCGCCGAAGCGATGCCGGCGATCGTCGCGCGCGGCAGCGTCACGCCGGCGGCCGACACCCGTCCCTCGAACGCTGGCGCTCCTTCCAGCGCGTAGCGGCCATCGATACCGAGCCCCGCGCCGCTCGCCTGCGGCAAGGCGAACGCGCCCGAGGTGAGGTCGATCGTCCCGCGCGTCGCGCCGGCCTGTCCCTCGAAGGCGATGGTGCCGGCGATGTCGGCGACGCGCGTTGTAGGGGCAGTCACGCGCGCGGCGCGGATGCCGGCCTTGCCCCGCCAGCGATCGAACGTTTCGCCGAGCGACAGGTCGAGATCGGCGACCGGCACCACCACCGCGACTTCGCCACAGGCGGCCCGTTGCGCCCGAACCGGCCCCGTCACCGACGGTCGCCCACCCACGATGCGCACTGACAGCGCGCTCGCCAGCCGTTCGATCTTGCAGCCGTTGAACGCCAACGCTTCGGACACCGCCGCCAGTCGCCCGGTGAAGCCATCGCGCAACCGGCCCTTGCCCGCGACCTTCAGGCCGACGATGCCATAGGGCGTGGTCAGCCGGATGCGGCCATCGTTCACCGTGACGGCGAAGTCCGGCAGCGCGAACGGCTTGCCCGAGGGCGGCGGCAAAAGCTTGTCGATCTCCCCGAACGATACCGTGCCGTCGGGGCGCAGCGTGGCACGCAACCGCGCCTGACCGACGCGGGCACCGGTCACGCGCGCGCCGTTCAGCCCGATATTGGTGTCGACATCGACCCAGTCGGCGACCAGATCGGGGCGGCTTGGGTTCCCGATCACCACATCGACCAGCCGTTGTCGCCCGAAGCCGATCTCGGCGACGCGGTAGCGCGCGCTGACGCCGCGCCGTTCGAGTTCGCGGCGGACGAGATTGTCGGCGATCGGCTTGCGCTGCGTCCACAGGAGCGCCGCGATCGACAGGACGATCAGGCACACGAACAGCAACATGCGCACGAAGCGCCGCCGCATCCGGCCGCGTGGGCGGGCGTCGGTCGTCACCGCGTCGCTGTCGCCACCGCTCAGACCATCCACTCCGCTGCCACGCCCCGTCTCGTTGCCGCTCCACCGCGTCAGGTCAAGCGCGGCAAGCCCCGAGCGGTTCCGCCAGCGCAACGAAAAGTCGCTGTCGCTGACCTCTCGCACAGGGCCGGCCGATCCGCTACCGGTGGTCGGCGATGAGCACGCCAGACACCGACGGCACCGGCCACCGCGCGCGCCTGCGCGAGCGTTTGGTGACTCACGGTGGCGAGGGTCTGCTCGATCACGAACTGATCGAATATCTGTTGATGCTCGTCATCCCACGCCGCGATACCAAACCGCTCGCCAAGATGCTGCTCCACGAATTCGGCGGGATCGGCGGATTGTTGGCGGCGGATCCGCTGGCGCTGGGCAAGGTCGCCGGCATGGGCGAGCATTCGGTCGCCGCGATCCGCATCGTCCAGTGCGTGGCGACGCGGATGTTGCAGGCACAGGTCATCGCCCGGCCCGTGCTGTCGAGCTGGCAGGCGCTGCTCGATTATCTCCACGCCGATATGGCGCACCACGCGATCGAACGGATTCGCGTGCTGCACCTGAACAGCCGCAACATGTTGATCCGCGACGAACTGGTGGCCGAAGGCACGATCGACGAAGCCCCGATCTATACCCGCGAAGTGATCCGCCGCGCGCTCGACCTCGGCTCGGCGGCGCTGATCCTCGTCCACAATCACCCGAGCGGCGATCACAGCCCCAGCCGCGCCGACATCGACCTGACCCGCACGATCGCGGCGGCGGGCAAGCCGCTGGGCATCACCGTCCACGATCATCTCATCATCAGCGCCAAGGGCCACACCAGCCTGCGCTCGCAAGGAATGATATGAAGACCGAAAAGCAGAAGATGATCGCCGGCGAGCTGTATGACGCCAGCGACGCCGAACTGGTCGGCGATGTCGCCGCTGCGGGGGCATGGATGGACCGCTACAACGCCTCGCTGTCGTGGAGCCCCGACGATCGCCTGCCGCTGCTGCGCGAACGGCTGGCGCGGGTGGGGGCGGGGGTCAACATCCGCCCGCCGTTCCATATCGACTATGGCTACAACATCACCGTCGGGGACGCGGTGTTCGTCAACTTCGGCTGCGTGATCCTCGACGTGTGCGCGGTCACGATCGGCGACCGGACGCAGATCGGGCCGGGCGTGCAGATCCTCGCGGCCGATCACCCGCGCGATCCGGCGGTGCGCGCGCAGATGGTGGAGTTCGGCCGGCCGGTGACGATCGGCGCGAATGTGTGGATCGGCGGCGGCGCGATCCTGGTGCCGGGCGTCACCGTCGGCGACGACGCGCTGATCGGTGCCGGCGCGGTCGTGACCCGTGACGTGCCGGCGGGCTCTACCGTCGTCGGCAATCCGGCGCGGGTGCGATAAAAAACCGCCGGGATTTCTCCCGGCGGTCAGGCGCTGCATCAAAGGGGGCGTGCCGGAAATCAGGCGCTCTGGCTCAGGAAGCTCGTCAGTTCGGCCTTCGACACCGCTTTCGACTTGTCCTTGTCGGCCTGGGCGAACGCCTGTTTCACCCACGCCTTCACGTCGGGCTTGTCGGCCGAGGTGGCGGGATCGCTCGCCGAGCGGAGCGCGACCATCCATTCGCCGAACTGGCTTTCGGTCAACTGGCCCTTCCCGTCCTTGTCGTATTTCGGGAATTCGGCCTCGACGATCTGCGCGATCTGCT
The DNA here is from genome assembly GCF_920939515.1 of Sphingomonas sp. Leaf4. NCBI lineage: Bacteria > Pseudomonadati > Pseudomonadota > Alphaproteobacteria > Sphingomonadales > Sphingomonadaceae > Sphingomonas > Sphingomonas sp. Leaf4. Next base: position 17,095 of record NZ_CAKLBB010000018.1, read on the forward strand.
CGCCCGACGCGGGCTGACCGGCTTCGGCGGTCGTCTGCGCGGTCTGCGTCGCGGGATCGGGCTGCGTTGCCGGAGCGGCCTGTTCCGGGGCGGCGGCAGTCGTCGCATCGTCCGACGCCGTCGTCGGCGCGGCGGGTGCAGTCGTCTGGGCGGGGGTGGCGGTTTGCGCAAATGCACTGCCCGAGATCAGCAGGGCACCGGCGAAAAGAACTGGCTTCATCATCGAATTACTCCTTTACGGATTGGTTCGGGTATTCAACGCCGCATTCCGTGTTGCTCGGAACGACTTGGCGGTGATGGAACCCATCTATGTCGTTTCGGTTTCGATGAAACCCCCTTCTGTCATATTTCTGTCGCACGACAGGCTCGATTCACCCGCGACATGTTGCTAGGGCGCGGCCAACCGTTCGACGCTCCAGAAAAGGTCCGCCCATGATTCCGCGCTACTCCCGCCCCGAAATGTCCGCGCTGTGGCAACCGCAGGCCCGGTTCCGCATCTGGTTCGAGATCGAGGCGCATGCGACCGACGCGCTCGCCGATCTGGGCGTGGTGCCGCGCGAGGCGGCCGAGAAGATCTGGGCGATGAACGATGCCGATTTCGATGTGGAGCGGATCGACGAGATCGAGGCGGAGACGAAGCACGACGTCATTGCCTTCCTGACCCATGTCTCCGAGCGGACCGGGCCGGAAGCACGCTTTCTACATCAGGGGATGACCAGCTCCGACGTGCTCGACACGTGTCTTGCGGTGCAACTGGCGCGCGCGTCGGACATATTGCTCGCCGATCTCGACAAGCTGCTCGACGTGATCGAGCGCCGTGCCCGCGAACACAAGCTGACCCCGACGATCGGCCGCAGCCATGGCATCCACGCCGAACCCGTCACCTTCGGCCTCAAGCTGGCGCAGGCCTATGCCGAGTTCGACCGCTGCCGCACGCGGTTGCGCAACGCTCGCGCCGAAGTGGCGACCTGCGCGATTTCGGGCGCGGTCGGCACCTTCGCCAACATCGATCCGGCGGTCGAGGCGCATGTCGCCGACAAGATGGGTCTGACGATCGAGCCGGTATCGACGCAGGTCATCCCGCGCGACCGCCACGCGATGTATTTCGCGACGCTGGGCGTCATCGCCGGATCGATCGAGCGGCTGGCGACCGAAATCCGCCACTTGCAGCGCACCGAGGTGCTGGAGGCCGAGGAATATTTTTCGCCGGGGCAAAAGGGCTCGTCGGCGATGCCGCACAAGCGCAACCCGGTGCTGACCGAAAACCTGACCGGCCTTGCCCGCATGGTGCGCGGCTATGTGACGCCGGCGCTGGAGAATGTCGCGCTGTGGCACGAGCGCGACATCTCGCACTCCTCGGTCGAGCGCTACATCGGGCCGGACGCGACGATCACGCTCGACTTCGCGCTGGCGCGGCTGACCGGGGTGATCGACAAGCTGGTCGTCTATCCGGCGCGGATGGAGAAGAACCTCAACAAGATGGGCGGCCTCGTCCATTCGCAGCGCGTGCTGCTGGCGCTGACCCAGGCCGGGGTCAGCCGGGAGGATTCGTACCGCTGGGTCCAGCGCAACGCGATGAAGGTGTGGGAATCGGACGGCGAACTGTCGCTGCTCGAACTGCTCAAGGCCGACGCCGACGTAGCCGCCGCGCTGTCGGCGGAGGAGATCGAGAGCCGGTTCGACCTTGGCTATCACTACAAGCACGTCGACACGATCTTCGCCCGGGTGTTCGGCAAGGCGTGATATGCGGAGGGGGAGCGGCAGGCGCTCCCCCTCCATTCATCGCTCCGAAAGGTTCTCGCGCGAACGCTGTGGTTGACTCGAAACCGTCACCTTCCTAAAGCGCGGCTGCCTTGGCGGGCTCGCCATCCGGCGTATTTCCGGCCCGGCCGAAAGGTCTTGGGGAGGGATGATGGCGGAGAACGAGCCCGGACTGGACCCCTTGCCCGAAGATGCCCGGATCACGTCGCTCGACGAGCGGCTGAAACGGGCGAAGACGGACGAGGCGATCCGTACCGGACAGGGGCGCGATGATGCCGGCGAGCGGAACTACCGCCTCGGCAATCGCGTGCTGGCCGAACTGATCGGGGGAATGGTCGGGGGGGCGGTGATCGGGGGAACGCTCGATTATCTGCTCGGCACCTCGCCTTGGCTCCTGCTCGTGCTGCTCTCGCTAGGGATCGTCAGCGCGTTCAGGAACATCATCAGGATTTCGAACCGGCGCCCGGACTGAACGTTTCGGGCGCCTTGGCATATCGGGGCGAAGCGACGTGGCGCAGGCAGGCAAGATCGATCCGATGCACCAGTTCGAGGTGCAGACGATCTTCAACATTCCGCTGGGCGACCATGTCCTGCCGTTCACTAATTCGGCGCTGTGGATGATCGTGGCGGCCGCCGCGCTGTTCGTGTTCATGATCGGCGGCATGAAGCAGCAGGCGATTCCGGGCCGCTGGCAGATGGCGGTCGAGGGCTTCACCGGCTTCATCGACAAGTTGCTCGCCGCGAATATCGGGCACGAAGGGCGCAAGTACCTTCCGTACGTTTTCTCGCTGTTCATGTTCATCCTGTTCGCGAACGTCGTCGGCCTGCTGCCCTTCGGGCTGATCGGGCTGCACCCGTTCACCGTCACCAGCCACTTCACCGTCACCGGCGTGCTGGCGATCGCCAGCTTCTCGATCGTGCTGGTCGTCGGGCTGTTCAAGCACGGCCTGCGCTTCTTCAGCCTGTTCGCGCCCAAGGGCACGCCGATCCCGGTGCTGATCCTCGTCGCGCCGATCGAGTTCGTGTCGTTCATGGTTCGCCCGTTCAGCCTCGCGCTGCGGTTGTTCGTCGCCATGACCGCCGGGCACATCCTGCTGAAGGTGCTGGCCGGGTTCATCATCAATTCCACCGCGACGGGCGTCGGCGTCGGGCTGCTGGTCAGCCTGCCGAGCTTTGCGCTGATGGTCGGCGTCTCGGCGCTCGAAATGCTGGTCGCCGGCGTGCAGGCCTATGTCTTCGCGCTGTTGACCTCGCTCTACATCAACGATGCCGTGCATCTGCACGACCATCACTGATCCCATCCAACCAACTGATTTACCTCAAGGAGTTTTCGACATGGAAGCAGACTCGATCAAGCTGCTCGGCGCCGGTCTGGCCGCGATCGGTGCGGGCCTCGCCGCACTCGGCGTGGGCAACGTGTTCGCCGCGTTCCTCCAGGGCGCGCTGCGCAACCCGTCGGCCGCTGCTGGCCAGCAGGGCAACATGTTCATCGGCTTCGCCGCTGCCGAGCTTCTCGGCCTGCTGGCGTTCGTCGTCGCCGTGCTGCTGATCTTCGTCGCGTAACCATACGTGACACCACCGGTGCGGGGATAGGCCCGCACCGGTCCGCCGGCGCCGTTCAAGGGGCCGGTTTCGGACCGGGCATCTGCCCGGCCGACCAATTGATACGGGACGTTTCATGCCGCAAATCGAGCAGCTTGCCGCGACGTGGGGGTCGCAGGTCTTCTGGCTGGTGCTGACCTTCGGCATCGTCTTCCTGGTCGTGGGCCTGGGCATGGTGCCCAAGGTGCAGGGCACGGTGGACCAGCGCGACAAGGGCATCGCCGCCGATCTCGCCGCCGCCGATGCGGCGCGGGCACAGGCCGATGCCACCGAGGCGGCATGGCGCACCCGCGAAAACGCCAGCCGCGAGGCAGCGCAAAAGCTGTTGGCTGATGCCCGCGCGCGTGGCGCAGCCGCGACTGCCGAACGGCTGGCCGTGGCCAATGCCGAGGTGCAGGCCCGCGTGACCCAGGCCGAGGCCGACATCGCCGCGCAGAAGACCTCGGCGCTCGCCGAGATCGAGGGCGTGGCCGTCGGCGCCGCGCAGGCGATCGCCGAGCGCGTGGCCGGCGTGCAGGTCAGCGAACAGGACGCGCAGCGCGCGGTGAAGGCGGTACTCCATGGCTAATGCACGGGTCGGTGGCGGGGCCGCCGAAGAAAATCTGTCGCAGGTGGTCCATAACGAGGGCCTGCCCAAGACCGGCGGCGACGCGGTCGAGAGCGCGCACGGCGGCGTTACGGGCGTGCCCCATCAGGAGCCGACCGCGCTGTTCCTCGACGCGACCGGATGGGTCAGCGCGGCGATGCTGCTGTTCCTGATCGTGCTGGCGGTGAAGGGCGTTCCCGCCGTGATCGGCCGGCTGCTCGACGGGCAGATCGCCGCGATCCGCACCCGGCTGGACGAGGCGCGCGTGCTGCGGGCCGAGGCCGAGGCGCTGCGCGACGAATATGCCGCGAAGATCGCCGGGATCGAGGCGCAGGCCGCCGAGATGGTCGCCCATGCCGAGGCCGAGGCGCAGGGCCTGCTGGCGAAGGCCGAGGCCGACGCCGCCGACCTGACGCAGCGCCGCGCCAAGATGGCGACCGACAAGATCGCCGCCGCCGAGCGCGCCGCCATCGCCGAGGTCCGCGCGACCGCCGCCGATGCCGCCGCCAAGGCCGCGACGACGCTGATCGCCGAGCGGATGGCCGGTGGTGCCGACCGCGCGCTGGTCGACCGGACGATTGCCGGTCTGGGTGGTGCCCGGCTGAACTGATCCTGTTGCTGTTTGCGTGAAAGCGCCGCCCCGCCGACCGGCCGGGCGGCGCTTTTCCGTTTTTGCCACGGCCTCTTTCGGGTTTCCGGCCGTGCCCTGCCTTGTCCGAGCCCGCAAATGGAGAACCGATATGGCATGGGCCATCTTGGGCGTTGCGGTCGTGTGCGAGATCATCTGGGCACTCAGCCTGAAATGGGCAGCGGGGCAGGCGACGCTGGCGGCGTCGGCGGTGCCGATCACCTTGTCGTTCGTGAACATGGGACTGCTCGCGCTGGCGATGCGCGGCATTCCGGCGGGAACTGCCTATGCGGTGTGGACCGGATTGGGCGCGGTCGGGGTCATCATCGGCGGGGCGATCCTGTTCGGGGAACGGATCGCGCCGGTGCAGGCGGGGTTCATGGTGCTGATCGTGATCGGCGTGGTGGGCACGAAACTGTTCGCGCAGGGGTGAGGTAAACCTTCCAGGCGAAGGTTCCGCGGCGCGGCCCTTCGCAGCGGGCTGATCGGACGATCTCAGTCAACGGGCAGAGTATAGGGCGGGCGCGGTCTGTAGGGCAGCGTCCGCTTTTCTGCGTTCCGTCGCAGGGACCTCGACCGGCACGGGATGCGGCGTGGCGTTCGGCCGGCGAAGGTTACACCTGCGCGTCGTGGCGGGCGTTCCGGCCGATTGACCGGGGCGCGTTGGACAGGTCATGCTGCGGTTTCACCCAAGGGGGAGCGGGGCGGATGCGGTGGCGGGCGGTAGTGCTAGGCGCGGTGCTGACATTGGCGGCGTGCGGCGGCGGGCGGGAGATGCAGCAGCAGCGCTCCGATGCAATGATGGAGTATGACGTGCAGGAGCCGCCCGCCGGAGCGCCAGGCGCGCCGCCGGCGTCGGGATCGCAGGTCGCGTACAGTTATACCGTTCGCTATGCGTTCGACCGGCCCGGCGTCGCTGCGGTGCAGGGCCAACAACTGGCGCTGTGCCGCAAACTCGGCCCCACACGCTGCCTGGTCGTCAGCTCGACGCTCAACGATCCGGGCTCGGACGAGCATGTCGTCACCGACGAGGCGGTGCTGCTGATCGATGCGCGTCAGGCGGAGGCGATGATGCGCCGCTTCGACGCGATCGCCGATGCGGGCGGCGCACGCCGGGCGCTGCGATCGGTCGAGGCCGAAGATGTGACGCGGCAGATGATCGATGCCGAGGCGGCGGTCCGCGCCAAGCAGGCGCTGGCCGAACGGCTGCTGACGATCATCCGGTCGGGCAACGGCAAGGTCGGCGAACTGGTCGAGGCGGAGCAGGCCTACGCCAAGACCAACGAGGAACTGGAGGCGGCGAAGGCGACCCGCGCGACGCTGGCGCAGCGCGTCGCGATGTCGCGGCTGGCGATCAGCTATGCGTTCAACGACCTGCCCGGCGGATCGTCGCCGGTCGCGGCGAGCATCGCCACGGCGGGCGATACGCTGTCGAGCAGCGTCGCGGCGCTGGTGACGTTTCTGGTCGCCGCATTGCCATGGGTGGTGGTGGGCGTGCCGCTGTTGTGGGGCCTGCGCCGCATCGCGCGACGCCACGGGTGGCGGTTGCCATGGTGGCGGCGAAACGATGCGGTGGTGCCGGAGCGGGAGTAACGGTGTGATCGCGCACCGGGTCGCACCGTCTCCGATGGCGTTGCTCCGCGCGGGAGTGGACGGGGTTCGCTCCCGGGTCGTCGCACGCCGGGTGCGGGACGACGGGGTTGGCAACGACATCGCTGATGCCCGATCCGGCCGAGGACTGTGCCCGATGAGCGTTGCCGGGGGGGTCGTGGCCGGTATGACGATCGCCTGAGGGGAACATGATGTCGGGGATCAGACGTGAGGGGTTGGGGGCGTACGGTCTTGCGATGCTTTCGGGCGCGTTGCTCGCCATGAGCTATGCGATGAATCCCATATGGTGGGCGGCGTGGTTGGCACCGGCCCCGGTAATCGTCGCGACGTTGCGCGCGCCCGTCGCCGATCGACGCCGGCTTACCCTGCTGGCCGGCCTGATCGGTGGAACCAGCAGTTTCTCCTATCACCTGATGGTCGGCGGCTGGTTCTCCGCGATGCTGATCCTGGCCCTTGTCGCCGTGGCATGGTCGAGCACTATTCGTCTGGGCGTGACCTTTGCGGAGCGGCGGCAGCTTCTTCCCGCCGTGCTTGCCGTGCCGATCGGCTGGGCCGCGATCGATATGCTTCTGATCCATGTGTCGCCGCACGGCAGCGCCGGCAGCATCGCCTATAGCCAGATGAACGCGCTGCCGGTCCTTCAAGTCGCGAGCCTTGGCGGCATGCCGGCGATCACCTTCGTCGTTCTTCTCGCCGGCAGCTCGCTCGGGATACTGTGGGCAACGAGGGGGCGGATCGATCGGCGTGGCCTGCCGATGGTCCTTGTGGTTGCCGTGACGGTGATCGGGGCGACGCTGTCGTTCGGGTTCATGCGGCTGTCCGGGACGGCACCGGCACCCGGACTGTCGGTCGCGCTGATCGCGACGGACGGCATCCGATCCCAGCCTCGCGACTGGGATGTCTTTCGCGACACCTATGGTCGGGCGATAGCGCGCGTGATCGCCCCGGGCATGATCGTGCTGCTCCCCGAAGGCGTCGTCCGGCTTCCGGCCGTCGTTGCCGAGCGGGGCGCGCGCTCGCTTGCCGCCTATGCCGCACGGAAAAATGCGACGATTGTCGTCGGCGTCATCGTGGACGAGGCGAAGCGGATCACCAATCGCGCGCTGATCGCCCGGCCGGACGGCTCCTATCGCTGGTATGTGAAACAGCATCTGGTGCCCGGCGTCGAGGCAGGCATCACGCCCGGGCGCGCCGCCATCGTTCTGAACGGGACGGGCGTGGCGATCTGCAAGGACATGCATTTTCCGACGCTCGAACGCGACTATGCCGGTAAGGATGCCCGGGTGATGCTGGTGCCCGCGAACGACTTCGCGGTGGACGATTGGTTGACCGCTCGCATGACGGTCCTGCGCGGCGTCGAGGGCGGGGCCTCGATCGCCCGCGCGGCGCGGCATGGCATCAGCGTCGTGAGCGATCGTTACGGCCGCGTGATCGCCGAGCGTCGCAGCAATGCCGCGATGGGCATTTTGCGTGCCCGAATACCTGTCGATCCCGGTGATGCCACCATCTACGCCATGGTCGGAGACTTGTTTGGCTGGGGATGCGTGCTGGCCTGGATATTGCTGCTGGTCCTGCGTTCGGGCGGATTGTCGCGGGGCTCCGTCAGGGGCGGGTTCTGAAACGTCTCGACATCGCTTGCGCTTCCCGATCCAGACCGGGGCGGTCGCGGCGTTTGGCGGAGGTTTTCGGCCATCCGCTCACCCGACGCGGACACGGGCGGTTCCGTCGCCCGCGCGGATGCGATAGCGTGGCATGCTGTCGGCGGAGATGCCGGCAGGGGAGATGTGTATGATGAAGTTCGTGTTGCTTGCCGCCACGTTGCTCGCCGTTCCGGCCATGGGGTCGGCACAGGCACAGGCACCGGCCGCCGCGCCCGCCGCCGCCAGCCTGACCATCGACAGCACGATCGAGACGATCGCCGCCAACCCGCAGGGCAAGGCGATCCTCGACGCGCAGTTCCCCGGCATGATGGCGCATGAATCCTATCCGATGTTCAAGGGGATGAGCCTGAAGCAGGTCCAGCCCTATTCGGGGGGCAGGATCACCGACGAGCAGGTCGCCAAGGTTGCCGCCGAGCTGGCGAAGCTGAAATAGAATGGTGCGCGTCGGCCTGATCGGGTTCGGCCTTGCCGGCGCGTCGTTCCATGCGCCGCTGATCGCGGGCGTGGAGGGCATGGAACTGGCGGCGATCGCGACATCGCGGCCGACCGATCGCTTTCCGAGTGCCGTGCGCCATGCCGACCACCAAGCGCTGATCGACGACGACAGCCTTGATCTGATCGTCGTGGCGACGCCCAACGATGCCCATGCGCCGCTCGCGCAGGCGGCATTGGCGGCGGGGCGGCATGTCGTGGTCGACAAGCCGCTGGCGGTCGACGCGGGCGACGCGGTCGAGCTGGTGCAACTGGCGCGTGGGGCAGGACGGTTGCTCAGCGTGTTCCACAACCGGCGGTGGGACAGCGATTTCCTGACGGTCGAGGCACTGTTGCGCGATGGCGTGCTGGGCGAGGTGATGCTGGCTGAGTTCCACTGGGACCGGTTCCGCCCCGCGATCAAGCCGGGCTGGCGCGAGGGCGAGGGACCGGGCGGCGGGCTGCTCAACGACCTTGGCCCGCATATGATCGATCAGGCGATCCGCCTGTTCGGCATGCCCGATGCTGTGGCGGGCGATGTCGCCGTGCAGCGCGAGGCGGCGGCGACCGACGATTATTTCGCGCTGACGCTGTGCTATGGCCGGCGGCGGGTGACGATCGGATCGGCGTCGCTGGTCGCCGCGCCGCGCCCGCGCTTCGCGCTGCACGGGACGAAGGGCAGCTTCGTCAAACATGGCATCGATCCGCAGGAGGCGGTGCTGCGCGCCGGCGGCAGCCCGGCCGATCCGGGCTATGGCATCGAGGATGAGCGCGACTGGGGCGTGCTGAGCGACGGCGCGGGCGCGACGCGGCGGGTGCGCTCGGTAACGGGCGACTGGCGTGGCTATTATGCGGCGATGCGCGACGCGGTGCTGGGGCACGGGCCGGTGCCGGTCGATCCGGTCGATGCGGTGCGCGGGTTGCGGATCATCGCGGCGGCGCGCGGGGAATAGCGGGCGTATCGTTTCATCATCCCGGCTTCCGTCGGAATGACGGGCATTTGCCGGCACTGGCGCGATCCGACGTACCGACTCGGCCGACCGGCACGGTCCTTATCGGCTATTAACATCTGGCGCGTATCGTCCATGGTCGACGATGTTCGACATGCCCGACCTGTCCACGCTGCGTCAGTGCAGCTTCCTTGCCAGCGCGGCCTATGCGGTCGTGTTCCTGGTCGCGGCCGGAGGGCGGCGGGCGCCGTGGATGCGGTGGTGGGCGTTGTCGAGCGCCAGCTACTGCGTCGTGCTGCTCGGCTACGCATCGCTGGGCGAACCGATGCCGGTGTGGGCGGCGGCACCGCTCAACGGGCTGCTGTCGCTGTCGACGGCCTTCATCCTGGCGGGGGTGCGCTCGCTCGACCGGCGGGCACCGTTCGCGCGATGGATGTGGGCGGTGGTCGCGGCGACCGCGATCGTGCCGGCGGCGGCGATCGTGCTGCCGGGCGAGGGGGCGATGCTGGCCGGGCGGCTGCTGCTGGCGCTGGGGCTGGCGGTCGGCATGCTGGCGTTCGGATGGCCGCTGGCGTTCAGCCATGCGAGCGACGGGAGCCGGGCGATGCGGCAGACCGCGGGGATGGCGTTGCTGTGCTATATTCCCTGCTATGCGCTGGGCGCGGTCGGCGAGGTCGTGAGCGCGCGGGCAGTGCCGTATCTGGCGCTGGTGCCGATGCTGGCGGATCAGGTGCTGCTGAGCATCGCCAACCTGTCGCTGCTGGCGATTCCGGGCATGCGATCGGAACGGCAGTTGCAGGAGATCGCGCTGTGCGACCCGCTGACCGGGGTATGGAACCGCGCGGCGCTGGCGGCGAACGAGGCGGTGTTGCGGGTGCCGGGGCGGGTGGTGCTGCTGATCGACATCGATCATTTCAAGGCGATCAACGACCATCATGGGCACGGCGTGGGCGACGGCGTGCTGGTGGCGATCGCGCGGGCGTTGCAGCGCGGGGCGGCGGGCGATTTCGTTTGCCGGCTGGGCGGTGACGAGTTTCTGGTTGTGACGACGGCGGACGATGCCGCAGCTGTGGCGGAGCGGTTGCGCGAACGCGCCAGCCGGCCGGTCGCCGACCTGCCGCCGTGGAGCGTCAGCGTGGGGCTGGCACGGATCGAGCCGGGCGACGCGACAATGGCCGATGCGATGCAGCGCGCCGACCGGGCGATGTACCGGGCGAAGGATGCGGGGCGGGGGCGGATCGCGGCCTGAGGCCGGGTGTTGCGACCAGTCTGATTCACGCGAAGGCGGGAAGAAGATTGGTTCACGCGAAGGCGCGGAGACGCGGAGTAGAAGGAAGAAGGTTTTTCGCGCAGAGGCGCAGAGGCGCGGAGGGGTTTCGATTGCCGCGATAGCGGCTCTCCTCTTTGGCCGCTGCAAGGGAGAGGCTTCGACGGGTCGGTGCCGCCGTCGCGCACGCACCCCCTCCGCGCCTCTGCGCGAAAAACCTTCTTCTCGTGCCTTCGCGCCTTCGCGTGAACCAGAAGGCCAAGCATGCCTGCTCCGCTGGCGTTCCTCGCGTCCGCTCCCTAAATCGGCGGGGATGTCGGAAACGCCCAATGCCCCCAGTCGCTTCAACGAAGACAAGGCCAGCTTTACCGTGCGCGGGTCGGATGCGCCCGACCTCGACGCCGGGGTCGCGGCGATCCGCAACGTGCTGGCGACGTTGCCGGTGCGGCCCGGCGTGTACCGGATGCAGGATGCGCGCGGCGAGGTGCTGTATATCGGCAAGGCGCGTGCGCTCAGGAACCGCGTGGCGAACTATACGCAGGTGGCGCGGCTGACCAAGCGGTTGCAGCGGATGGTCGCGCAGACGCGATCGATGACGATCGTGACGACCAACAACGAGGCCGAGGCGCTGTTGCTCGAAGCGCAGCTCATCAAGCGCTATCGCCCGCCGTACAACGTGCTGCTGCGCGACGACAAAAGCTTCCCGTTCATCCTGCTGCGCGCCGATCATGAATTTCCGCGCATCAGCAAGCATCGCGGCGCGCGGCGGGCGAAGGGCGACTATTACGGGCCGTTCGCCAGCGCCGGATCGGTGACGCAGACACTGAACGCGCTGCAAAAGCTGTTCCTGCTGCGCTCGTGCACCGATGGCTTCTTCAAGACGCGCGACCGGCCGTGCCTGCTGTACCAGATCAAGCGGTGTTCGGCACCGTGCGTCGGGCGGATCGATCAGGTGGCCTATGCCGAGCTGATGTCCGACGCGAAGGACTTTCTGGCGGGCAAGTCGACGAAGGTGCAGGCGAAGCTGGGCGCGCAGATGCAGGCGGCGGCCGAGGCGATGGATTTCGAGCTGGCGGCGGTGCTGCGCGACCGGTTGAAGGCGCTGACCTTCATCCAGGGGAGCCAGGCGATCAACGCCGAGGGGGTCGGCGACGCCGATGTGTTCGCGATGGCGGCGCACGAAGGGGTGATCGGCATCCAGGCGTTCTTCATTCGCGGCGGACAGAATTGGGGGCACCGCAGCTTCTTTCCGGCGCATACCAACGACGTGCCCGAAGACGAGGTGTTCGGCGCGTTCCTGATGCAATTCTATGAAGAGGTGCCGCCGCCGCGCAACGTGTTCGTCGACCGCGAACTGGCGGAGGCGGAGGTACTGGCCGAGGCGATGGCCGAGCGGGCGGGGTTCAAGGTCGCGCTGTCGGTGCCGCAGCGGGGCACCCGGCGGCGGCTGCTCGATCAGGCGAAGCGTAACGCGCAGGAAGCGTTGGAGCGGCGCAACGCCGAGTCGACGACGCAGGCGAAGCTGCTGCGCGAGGTGGCCGAGCTGTTCGAGCTGGAAGGGCCGCCGAACCGGATCGAGGTGTACGACAACAGCCATATCCAGGGGACCAACGCGCTGGGCGCGATGGTCGTCGCCGGGCCGGAGGGGTTCCGCAAGGGCCAGTATCGCAAGTTCAACATCAAGGAGGCGCAGACCAACGACGACTTCGCGATGATGAAGGAGGTGCTGACCCGCCGCTTCGCCCGCGCGCAGGAGGAGAACCCCGACCGCGAGGTCGATCGCGACGGCGGCGGCTGGCCCGATCTGGTGCTGATCGATGGCGGACGCGGGCAGTTGAACGCGGCGAAGGCGGTGCTGGAGGATCTCGGCATCGAGGACGTGTGCATGGTCGGCGTGGCGAAGGGGCCGCATCACGGGCGCGACGGGCGCGAGGTGTTTCACCTGATGGACGGGCGCGAATTGATGTTGCCGGTCAATTCACCGGTGCTGTTCTATCTCCAGCGGCTGCGCGACGAGGTCCACCGTTTCGTGATCGGCGCACACCGCGACAAACGGTCGAAAGCGATCGGCGCCAGCCCGCTCGACGACGTGCCCGGCATCGGCCCGGCGCGCAAGAAGGCGTTGCTGATGCACTTCGGCACCGCGCGGGCGGTGCGCAACGCGAGTCTGGCCGATCTGCAAAAGGCGCCGGGGGTCAGCACGGCGATGGCGCAGGGGGTGTATGATTTCTTCCATTCGCGATAGGATCGCGGAGGGTGCCAAGGAGACTGGCGATGGGTGCGGAAGGCAGGATCGATCCGGCGATGATCGCCGATGCGCAAGCGCTGGGCGTCGACGTGGTCGCGGCGTGCGAGGCCGGCTTGACCCGGGCGATCCGCGAGGCGCGCGAGGCGGAATGGCTGACGGCCAATCGCGAGGCGATCGCGGAGTTCAACAATTGGGTCGACCATAATGAACTGCCGCTGGCTAAGTACCGCATGTTCTAATGGCGCGGTTCGATGTTTGGCGCTCGCGCGACGGGCAGGATTTACTGCTCGACTGTCAGTCGGATATGCTGTCGCATCTAGCCACGCGGTTCGTCGTTCCATTATTGCCGGTCAATGCTTTGAGCCCTCCGATCCGGCGGCTAAATCCTGAATTCTGCGTCGAGGATGCAACGGTCGTGATGTACACCCAACTCGCCGCCGCCGTGCCCGTCCGCGAACTGGGGGATCGGGTGGCATCGCTGGCCGACGAGCAAGACCGGATTGTCGCGGCGATCGATTTCCTGCTCAGCGGTTTTTGACCGGGACTGCTTCCATCGGCCCGATCGAGCGGCGGATGAAGCGGCGGATGCCGCGCCAGCGACGCACCTCGTTGCGGTCGCCGCGGTCGGCAGCCTGAAGGCGCTGGCCATCGGCGACCTGCGGTGCTTCGCGGCCGTATCGCGCGACGAGGAAGATCGCATCGATATGGTCGTGGTCTTCGATCATCGTTACTTCCAACATGTTAATCGGTTGAAAGGAAAACGGATCGAAAATGCGGTGCGTTCCGTACGAACGATGGGGATATATGGTTGAAAACACCGCAAACTGGCCGGTACGACGCGAAATTCACGCAAAACCGCGCGGCCATATGGTTAATTCGCGGAAGGTACGCAGCGTACCGTTTGGTCCCGGTCGCGGCACCGGGCTTACGCGATGTTTACCCCAACCGGGGTAGCGCGGTGCCATGGCCACTCCCGTCTTCCTGACCATCGATACCGAATTGATGTGGCGGCACCATGCCGCCGATCTGCCGGAAGCGACCGTCGTCGCCCGCTCGCTGGAGCCGGCGGGGGTCGGCGTGCGCTGGCAGTTGCAGCGGCTGGCGGCGCACGGGTTGAAGGCGTGTTTCTTCGTCGATCCGATGCCGGTGCGACTGTACGGCCGCGACGCGATCGCGCCGGTGGTCGAGGCGATCGTGGCGGCGGGCCAGGAGGTGCAACTGCACCTGCACCCCAATTGGGTCGGCGCGGCGGTAGGGGACCGGGGGCGGGCGCATGGCCGGTTCGAGCTGATCGACCTGTCATGCGACGAGCAACAGGCGTTACTGGGCGAGGCGCGCGAGTTGCTGATTGCGTGCGGCGCGGAGCGGCCGGTAGCGTTTCGCGCGGGCAGCTACAGCGCCAACGACGCGACGATCGACGCGCTGGTGGCGCTGGGCTTCGCCTATGACAGCAGCCACAACGGGTCCGAGCATCCATGGCCGAGCGCGATCGGCCTTGGCCCCGACCAGATCGCGCCGGTCGCGCATCGCGGGCTGACCGAGGTGCCGGTGACGACGATTATGACGCCGGGCGGCGGGCGGCGGCATTTCCAGATCTGCGCGCTGTCGGCCGGCGAGATGCGCGCTGCGCTCATCCATGCTGCGGCCGAACATCATGCGGCGGTGACGATCGTCAGCCACGGCTTCGAGCTGGCGAACCGCAGCGGCACCCGCGCCAACCGCATCCATGTCGCCCGGTTCGAGGCGCTGTGCCGGATGCTCGCCGCGCGCGCCGACGTGTTGCCGACGGTGCATTTCCGCGACCGGCCGGCCTTGCGGCTGGGGCAGGACGACCGGCCGCTGCCTGCCAGCGTGCTGCGTACCCGCTGGCGGCAGGCGGAGCAGCTCTGGTCGAACATGGTCGAGGAACGCGCGGCGTGAGCGGCGCGGTGGCATGGCCGATCAAGTTCCAGATCGGCGCGCGGACGCTGTTCGCGGTACGCCGCCGGCTGGTGCGCGTGCCCCTCGAACTGGACGACGTACTGGGCGGGCGGGTGCCGGTGCTGCCGCCGCTACCGGACGGGGCGGCGGGATGGTCGGTCACGTCGCTGCCCGAAGCGCTGGTCGAGGCGGTGCGGCCGGGCGGCGGCATCACCTATCTGCGACAGCGCTACACCCGCTATCACACCGACCTGACCGGCACCCATGCCGGATGGCTGGCGGGCCTGTCGGGCAATGCGCGGTCGGGATTGAAGCGCAAGACGAAGAAGCTGGCCGAGGCCAATGGTGGCACGCTCGAGGTGCGGACCTATCGCTCGGCGGACGAGATGGCGGTGTTTCACGCACTGGCGCGCGGCGTGGCGGCGCGGACCTATCAGGAGAAGCTGCTCGGCGCCGGGCTGCCCGACGATCCGGCGTTCGTCGCGGGGATGCGGGCGAAGGCGGCGGCGGGCGAGGCGTTCGGCTGGCTGCTGTGCGTGAACGACGTGGCGATCGCCTATCTCTATTGCCCGATGACCGGGGGCGATGTCCGCTACGACTATGTCGGGCATGATCCGGCGTGGAACGACTGGTCGCCGGGCAGCGTGCTGCATGCCGAGGCGTTCGCCACGCTGTTCGCCGATCCGGCGGCGCGGCGGTTCGACTTCACCGAGGGGGAAGGGCAGCACAAGCGCCAGTTTTCGAGCGCGGGGACGGCGTGCGTCGATTTGCTGCTGTTGCGGCCGGGATGGACCAACCGGGCGCTGGTGGCGGCGCTGCGCGGCTTCAACCAAATGGTGGAAAGTGCGAAAACTGCACGCGACTGGCCAGTCGTCGGTCGGTTGGTCGATCGGGTGCGGCGCGGATAATAGTTCGGGTAAAATACCCTTGTTGTCATCGGCTTGACTGGGGAGCCGAACCGCGAAACCATTTGGCTTCATGGCCGAAATCACGACCGCGATACCGCCGGAATTACGGTATCTCTGGTAGGATGATGCAAAAATACCAGGAAATTGCGCGCGCCCTGTTGGTTTGAACAGCCCTACAGGGAGAAACACGATGAATACCCCACGGCTGATGACGGTGCTGCTGACGATCGGTGGCATGGGCCTTGCCACGGCAGGCTGTGTCGACCCTTCCGCCAAGATCGCCGGTTCGCTGGAGGGCTATGGCTTTCAGCCCGACCAGTCGCAGTGCGTCGGCAACCGGCTCGAAGCCAACCTGTCGATCGGCCAGTTGCAGCAGCTCGGCCGCGCCGCGCGGGCGGCGCGCGAAGGCGACACGACGCCGGGCCGGCTGACGTCGGGCGATTTCATCCGCGTCGCGGGCCAGATCCGCGACCCGAAGGTCGCGCTGGAGGTCGGCAAGGCCGCCGCCGCATGCGGCATCATCACGAACCCGCCGCCCGCGCTCTAAACAGCGCGTAGCGTTTGATCCATCCGCATCGAACCGTCGCTCCTGCTACGCATCAGCCCCGGGAGATCCCAGCCTTCGCTGGGATGACGCTGGCTGCAAGCGGGATGGATCAGGTTTTCGCGGCCGATGACCGAGGGGCCGGCTGGCCCCTGAACCAGTTTACAGACAGGGATGATACCCCAATTATGAATGACGTCACCTATGCGGGCGGCACCGTCGTGTCGAACACCCGCGAATTCGGGAGCCAGTTGTGGCTCTATGTCGAGCAATGGGGGCCGCGGCTGCTCGCCGCGCTCGTCATCCTCGGCATCGGCTGGCTGATCGCGCGCGGCGTGAAATGGGGCGTGGCTAGGCTCGTAAACCGCACGCCGCTCGCCCGCCACGCCAATGATCCGTCGCTGACCGAACGCCACCCCGACAGCGTCGGCGCGCAGGTGGGCGATGCCGTCTACTGGGTCGTGCTGCTGATCGCGCTGTTCCTCGCCACCCAGCCGCTGGGGCTGACCGGCGCGACCGGGCCGCTCGGCGACATGCTGCGCGGGTTCGGCCAGGCCGTGCCGCACATCATCGGCGCGGGGCTGATCTTCTTCCTCGGCTATGTGCTGGCCAAGGTCGCGCGCAAGGCGGTCGAGGCGGTCGTCACCGCCAGCCATGTCGAGCGTTTCTCGGCACGGATCGGCGGCGACATGCCGACCGACCCGTCGATGCTGTCGCGCACGATCGGCGCGATCGTGTTCGCGCTCATCATCATTCCGGTCGCGATCGCCGCGCTCGACACGCTGAACATCGCCGCGATCTCGCAGCCCGCCACCGCGATGCTGCGCATCATCCTCGACGCGATCCCGCACGTCATCGCCGCCGGGCTGATCCTCGCCGTCGCCTATGCGATCGGCAAGTTCGCCTCGCGCCTTGCCGCGCAGTTCCTCGCGACCACCGGCTTCAACCGGGCGGTGGGGTCGACCGGGCTGTGGCAGCAGACGACGCAGCGCAGCGACGCGCTGACCCCGTCGAAGGCGGTCGGCAACGGCGTGTTCGCCGCGATCCTGATCTTCGGGCTGATGGAGGCGTTCCGCCAGCTCAATTTCGCCTATGGCTCGCGGATCATGGCCGAGGTGCTGTCGCTGTTCGGGCAGGTCGTGTTCGGCGCGATCATCATCTTCGCCGCCGTCGTCATCGCCCGGTTGATCGCCCGCGCGATCGAGAGCAACGGCCAGGAAGGCGCGCGGGTCGCCGCCCCGGTCGTGCGCGTCGCGATCATCGTGCTCGGCACCGCGATCGGCCTGCGCTTCATGGGGCTGGCCGACGACATCATCAACTTGGCGTTCGGGCTGATCCTCGGCGCGGTCGCGGTGGCGTTCGCCGTCGCCTTCGGCCTTGGCGGGCGTGAGCCGGCGCGGCGCGCGGTATCGCGGATGCTCGGCGAAAAGGGTGACGACAAGACACCCGCGAAGGAACCGACCGCCACTCCCGAACGTCCGGCAACCGATTTCACCAACACGAACGAAGGAGATTATCGATGAACACGGATACCCTGACCGGATCGGCCAACGACCTTGGCGGCAAGCTGAAGGAAGGCGTCGGCCAGGCGCTGGGCGACAAGTCGCTGCAGAGCGAAGGCAAGGCCGACCAGCTCGACGGCAAGCTCCAGAAGGGCTTTGGCGATGCCAAGGATGCGGTCGAGCAGACGGTGCGTCCTGCGATCGACTATGCGCGCCAGTTCATCCGCGAGCGGCCGTTCACTGCCGCGACGCTGGGCGGCGTGCTGGGCATCGCGATCATCAATTCGCTGCGCGGCAAGTAAGCGAAGCGCGAACAGGGTCTGCTCGACGAGGGCGGACCCGATCATGGCCGGGAGCACGCATCGTCGTGCTTCCGGCTGCGTTCGTTGGGGCGATGTGGTACGACGGGATCGCCGATGCACCTGATCGCCACCGCCATCCTGATCTCCGCCCGCGCGCATGGCGAACATGGCGCGGTCGTCCGGGCGCTGACCGCCGATGCCGGGGTGCAGCCGGGCTATGTGCGCGGCGGGCGATCGCGAACGATCCGCCCGATCCTGCAACCCGGCAATATCGTGCGCGGCGAATGGCGCGCGCGCACCGACCTGCAACTCCCCGCGCTGACGCTGGAGCTGGTCGAAAGCCGCGCGCCGTTGTTCGCCGAGCCGGTGGCGGCCGCCGCAATCGACTGGCTCTGCGCGCTGATCGCCGCCGCCTTGCCCGAAGGACAGCCCTATCCCCGGGTCCATGCCGCCGTCGACGGATTGCTCGCCGCGATCGTCGCTGCGCCGGCGGTGCGCGACTGGATCGGCGCGCTGGTGCGGACCGAATTGCTGGTTCTGTCCGAACTGGGGTTCGGCCTATCGCTGGACGAATGCGTCGTCAGTGGCACGTCGGACGACCTGACCCATGTCAGCCCCAAAAGCGGCGGCGCGGTGGCCGGGTGCCAAGCGATCGGCCTCGAACACCGGTTGCTGCGCTTGCCGCGGTTTCTGGCGGAGGGTGGCCCGGCCGATTGGGACGCGGCGTTCGACGGCCTCGCGCTCTCAGGCCATTTCCTGAAACGCGACCTGATGACCGGGCGGGCGGCGGTGGCGCTGGATGCGCGACAGCGGCTGGTCGAGCGGTTGAAAAGGGCAGTGGCATAGGGCAAGCGCTCGGACGAACGAGGCTTCGCGCAACTTAGCTGCGCAAAAGGGATGGAAGACCGATGGCGTTGATCGCAATACTGCCCGGTGACGGGATCGGACCGGAAGTGGTGGCGGCGGCGCGGGCGGTACTCGAACGGCTCGATCTGGGGCTGACGTTCGAGGAAGCACCGGTCGGCGGCGCGGCGTATCGCGCACATGGTCATCCTTTGCCGCCCGAGACGCTGGCACTTGCGCAGCGTGCCGATGCGGTGTTGTTCGGCGCGGTCGGCGATCCCGAATTCGACAATGTCGAGCGCGCGCATCGCCCGGAACAGGCGATCCTCGGCTTGCGCAAGGCATTGGGGCTGTTCGCCAACCTGCGCCCTGCCAAGCTGTTCGCGGGGCTGGAGGACGCCTCGGCGCTGCGGCCCGAAGTGGCGGCGGCGATCGACATGGTGATCGTGCGCGAGTTGACCGGCGATGTGTATTTCGGCGCGAAGGGCCGGACTACTACCGACGCCGGGCTGCGCGAGGGTCACGACCTGATGCGCTATGACGAGCGCGAGATAGAACGCATCGCCCGCGTCGCGTTCGAGACGGCGCGGACCCGCAACCACAAGCTGTGTTCGGTCGACAAGGCGAACGTGCTGGAAACCTCGCAACTGTGGCGCGACGTGGTGATCGAGGTGTCGGCCTATTATCCCGATGTCGCGCTGACGCACATGTACGTCGACAATGCCGCGATGCAGTTGGTGCGCAACCCCGGACAGTTCGACGTGATCGTCACTGGCAACCTGTTCGGCGACATATTGTCGGATCAGGCGAGCATGTGCGCCGGATCGATCGGGATGCTGCCGTCGGCCGCGATCAATCAGGACAAGAAGGGCCTGTACGAACCGATCCACGGCTCCGCGCCCGACATTGCGGGCCAAGGCAAGGCCAATCCGCTGGCGACGATCCTGTCGGCGGCGATGATGCTGCGCCACTCGCTCGGACTGGCGGACGCCGCTGACCGGATCGAGGCGGCGGTGACGGCGGCGCTGGTCGCGGGGCATCGCACCCCCGATCTGGGTGGGACGGCAACGACGCAGGACATGACCGACGCGGTGCTCGCCGCGCTGCGATGACGGGCGCGGCGCTCGACCTCGCCGTCGTCGTGCCGGTGTTCAACGAGCGCGGCAACGTGGCCCTGCTGGTCGCCGCGCTCGACCGGGCGCTGGCCGGGCGGAACTGGGAGGTCGTGTTCGTCGACGACGACAGTCCCGATGGCACCGCCGACGCGGCGCGCGCCATCGCCCGGAGCGATCCCCGCGTGCGCGTGCTTCAGCGGATCGGGCGGCGCGGGCTGTCGAGCGCGTGTATCGAGGGGATGTGCGCCACCGCCGCCCCGCTGGTCGCGGTGATCGACGGCGATTTGCAGCATGACGAGGCGTTGCTGCCGCGCATGGCCGATCTACTGGCGGGCGATCCGGCGCTCGACCTGGTGGTGGGATCGCGCTTCGTCGATGGCGGCGGGACCGGCGAGTGGGACGCCGACCGCGTCGCCAAGTCGGCACTCGCCACCCGGCTGTCGCGTCGGGTGCTGAAGGCCGACCTGTCGGACCCGATGAGCGGGTTCTTCATGATCCGTGCCGATGCGGTGCGCGCCATCGTGCCGCGGCTCTCGGCGATCGGGTTCAAGATCCTGCTCGACATCATGACCGCCGCGCCCAAACCGCTGCGCTTCGCCGAGTTGCCCTATGTGTTCCGCACACGGGCGGTGGGGGAGAGCAAGCTCGACCATGTCGTGGCGCTCGAATATCTGATCGCGCTGTACGACCGGTTGGCCGGGCGGGTGGTGCCGGTGCGCTTCGTGCTGTTCTCGATGATCGGGGCGATGGGAGCGATCGTCCATCTGGGGGCGCTGGCGCTGTTGTTCGAGGTGCGCGCCGGGTTCATCGCGGCGACCGTGGTGGCGACGTTCGTCGCGATGACGTTCAATTTCTTCCTCAACAACCTGCTGACCTATCGCGACCGGCGGCTGCGGGGGAGCCGGGCGTTGTTCGACGGATGGGTATCGTTCTGCGCGGTGTGTTCGGTGGGCGCGGTGGCGAACGTCGGGGTCGCGGCGTTCCTCTACGACGTGCGGGTCGGGGCTTGGGCGCTGCCGGCGCTCGCGGGAATCGCGGTGGGGGCGGTGTGGAATTTCGCGCTGTCGTCGCGGTTTACGTGGGGGCGGTATGGGCGAAAATAGTTGGGTTCACGCGGAGGCGCGGAGGCGCAGAGGGGGTCCGGGCGTGACGACTGTTACCAATCCGGCGAAGCCTCTCGCTTGCTGAACCCTGAGAGGGAGAGCCGCTGTCGCGGCAAGCGCAACATTCCTCCGCGCCTCCGCGCCTCCGCGCGAACCAAAACCTTCTTCGTGCCTTCGCGCCTTCGCGTGAATCAAATCAACGCCAGCCGGGAAACCACATCCAGCGATTGAACGATTGCGGCCCGGCCAGCGCGGCGGCGCTGAGGATGGGATAGAAATAGACGAACAGCGCGATCGCCAGATAGCCGAACCATTCGTCGGCATGGCGCCAGCGGCCCTTGCCGTACGCATGGAACGCGGCGGCGAGCGCGAGGCACAGCCAGATGCCCGACAGATGGTAATAATAATAGAAGCCGAGCGACTTGGGGATCACCGCCCACACCGCGATCGACCCGATCCACAGCAGCGCGACGCCGGTCAGCGCGCTCGATCGCCGCTTCACCCCCGTCCACAGGCACAGCGCGACCGCCGCCAGCCCGCCCCACATGATCGCCGGATTGCCGAGCAGCAGCACCCCGCGCTGCACCCCGCCATCGGGTTCATAGAAATACCAGATCGGGCGCAGCAGCAACGGCCAGCTCCACCAGCTCGACTGATAGGGATGCGGTGCCAACACCTGCGTCTGCCGCTGGTACATCTCCCACTGGAACGGCAGCAGGCGACCGAACGTCAGCGGCTCCTGCGCATAGAAGAAGGCGGGGGTGAAGGTCGCGAAATAGGTGGCGATGCTCACCCCGAACAGGATCGCCAGCGCGGGCACCACCCGCAGTCCCGGCCACCGGTCGCGCCCGCCGGTCTTGCTCCACACCAGCAGCAACCCCGCGCCCGCGACATAGGGCACCGCCGCCCATTTCACCCCGACCGCCAGCCCGAACAATACCGCCGCCAGCGTGAGGCGCGGCGCGGGCCGGCCGCGCATCGACCACAGCAGCGCGGCGATGGCGAGGGTGAGGAACGCCCCCAGATACACCTCCAGCATCGCGGTGCGCGCCTGCACGAACAGGGTCTGGTTGAGCAGCGCCAGCCCCGCGCCGAACGCGGCGACATGGGTCCGGCGGAACAGCAGATGGAGACCGGCGAAGACGCCCAGCACGGTCGCGGTCGCGGCGATCGTCCCCATGATCCGCCAACCCCACGGATTATCGCCGAACAGGGCGATACCGGCTGCGATCATCGCCTTGGCGACCAGCGGATGTTCGGTGTTCGCGGGGAAGGCGAGCGCCAGCAGCGTGCGCGCGGCGGGGACGTAATGCACCTCGTCGAACGACAGTTTACCCGGCCGCCCCAGTCCCCACAGAAACAGCGCCTGCGCGGCGATTCCGATCAGCAGGGCGGTGGTCCACGGGCGGTCGCGCAGGCGGGAAAACATGGGGCGGGGGTGTAGCGCAACCGTCAGGGGGGGCAAGCAACGCTGTTTGCCATACATCCATAACGACGCCACATTTGCGCGGTAGCGGACCGGGCATGGCGCTTATCGACAGCTTCCTCGCCCGCACGGTCCGCCGGGGCCAGCTCACCGTGACCCATGCCGACGGCCGCACCGTCACCTTCGGCGCGCCCGATCCGGCGTTTCGCGACGTGGCGATCCGTTTCGCCAGCCCCGGTGTCGCCGGGCGGATCGTCCGCCATCCGGCACTGGGCGCGGCGGAGGCGTTCATGGACGGCGACCTGCTGATCGAACGCGGCGACATCCGCGATCTGGTGGAGCTGCTGACCGGCAACACGCCATGGGGGCGGGGCAGGAACCTGAAGCCGTCGCTGCCGATCCGCTGGTTCGACGCGGTGCGCCACCGGATCGACCGGGTGAACATGGCACGACGGTCGAAGCGCAACGTCGCGCATCACTACGATCTGTCGGACCGGCTCTATGCGCTCTTTCTCGACGACGACCTTCAGTACAGTTGCGCCTATTTCACCGATGCCGACCATCCGCTCGAACAGGCGCAGGCCGACAAGAAGGCGCATATCGCCGCCAAGCTCGCGCTTCGGCCGGGAATGCGCGTGCTCGACATCGGCTGCGGCTGGGGCGGGATGGCGCTGTATCTCCACGCCAGGACCGGGGCGGAGGTGCTGGGCGTCACCCTGTCCGAAGCGCAGATCAAGGTCGCGCGCCGGCGGGCCGAGGAAGCCGGCGTCGCCGACAAGGTGAAGTTCGAGCTGATCGATTATCGCCACGTCGCCGGGCGGTTCGACCGGATCGTGTCGGTCGGCATGTTCGAGCATGTCGGGCCGCCGCACTATGGCGCGTTCTTCCGCAAATGCCGCGAGTTGCTGAGCGACGACGGGGTGATGCTGCTCCACACCATCGGGCGGATGGGGGTGCCCGGCGTCACCGATACCTTCACCACCAAATATATCTTTCCCGGCGGCTACAACCCGGCGCTGTCGGAGATCGTGCGCGGCTATGAGGGCACCAAGCTGATCGCGACCGATGTCGAGGTGCTGCGGGTCCATTACGCGCTGACGATCGACCACTGGTATGCGCGGACGGTGGCAGCGAAGGACCGAATCGTCGCACTGTACGACGAGCGGTTCTACCGGATGTGGACCTTCTATCTGGCGGGTGCGGCGGCGGCGTTCCGCCATGGCGGCATGGTCAATTATCAGGTGCAACTGGCCCGCAACCGCTGGGCGTTGCCGCTGACGCGCGACTATATGGTCGAGGAAGAGCGGCGGTTGCGGGGCGCGTAACGCTTGCGCCGCGCGAGGTTCGGCGTGAACATGCGCCATGCTGCGCGGCGTGGTCGAGTATCTTCGTTTCCTGTTCGGGATCGGCCTGCCGGCGGATAGCGACGGTTTCGGGCATAGCCTGTGGGACGATGTGCGCTTCGCCCAGCATTTCCGCCGGTGCCGGACGATCGCGGTAACATGGCGTCCCCCGAGCGCCGACGAAGCCACCGCGATCGAGGCCGATCCGGTCATGGGCCGGTTCGGCGACGATACGATCGGGGTGGCGAACGTCGGCGACGAAGTGTGGGTGGTGCGCGACCGCATGTGGTTCGGCTGGCCCGACCCGCCCGAATTCGTATTCTTCGCGTTGCAGGGAACGACGATCCGGGCGGCAAAGGGTTTCGACCACTGGCCAACGGCATGGACGCCGCCCGAACCGCTCAGCCGATCGTGATGCCGACGATGCGCCAGTCTTCCTGCTCCTGATCGAGCGTCACCGTCTCGACCGTCGGTTCGGGCTTGCCGGTGAAGCGGGTGCGGAATTTGACGACCTGATAGCCATAGGGCGGGGCGGGGAGATATTCCTCGCCGATCAGCTCGCGCGACTGCACGGTCCCGAGCGGCGTGCGGACCTTGTCCGACACTTTTGCCCAGACCTCGGCGGTGTTGAGCTTGCGGAAGGCAACGCCGAACAGGCGGTAGCTGTCGTCCCAGCGGCCGGCATCGACCAGCAGCAGGAAGCGTTTGGCCGCCTCGGGCGCGGGGATGGTGGGTAGCGTCGCGGGCGGCGGGGGCGGCGTTTGCGGCGTGGCGGGCAGCAGGGTCAGGGCCAGCAGGCCGAGCATCAGGGTCATGCAAAACGCTCCGATCAGGATGCGGGAGCGGCGTTGCGCCGTCCCGACGCCGACGATCGGCGCGGTATCGGGATCGACCGGTTGCGCGGCGCGGTCATCCCCGCTTTGTCTGTCCGCAGAATTTTGGGGGGCGGCGGGCACCTCCTCCTCCGCCGCAAGCAACAGCCGCGCCGCCTCGCGGCTGCTCGACACCGCCAGCTTGCGCCGTGCCTCGCGCAGCCGTTCGTTGATGGTATGGACCGACAGGTCGAGCGTCACCGCGATCGACTTCACGTCATGCCCGCGCACGATCAGGCGAAGCGTCTGCTTCTCCTTGTCGGTCAGCGTGTCGATACCGGCGGTCGCGGGGAGTGCCATAGGGCTGCGGCGCTACGATGCGGGGTGTGGGTCCGCCACCCCCAAAAAATTGTAGGGGTGCTGGTGGAGGTCAATCCTCGCCGAAGCGGTCCTCGACCAACTGGCAGAGCTGCCCGACCACCGCATCCGCGCCGTCGCCCGCCGCGCTGATCGTGATGTGGTCGCCCTTTGCGGCGCCCAGCATCATCAGGCCCATGATCGACGTGCCGGTGACGCGCGATCCGTCCTTTTCCACGCTGACCTCGATCGGTTGCGCGGCGGCCATCGTCACGAACTTGGCCGAGGCGCGGGCGTGCAGGCCGCGGCGATTGGTGATCTGCACGGTGCGGCTGACGGTCATGCCGCCGCCTCGCCCAGCACTTCGCTGGCGACCGAGATATATTTGCGCCCCGCCTCGCGCGCCGCTGCCACCGCCTCGACGACCTTCATCGCTTTCCGCGCGCCGCCCAGCCGGATCAGCATCGGCAGGTTGATGCCGGCGATCACCTCGATCCGGCCAGCCTCCATCAGCGAGATGGCGAGGTTCGACGGCGTGCCGCCGAACAGGTCGGTCAGCACGATCACCCCGCGCCCGGTATCGACCGCGGCGATCGCGGCGGCGATGTCGGCGCGGCGTTCCTCCATATCGTCCTCGGGGCCGATGCAGACCGTGGCGATCCGCTCCTGCGGGCCGACCACATGTTCCATCGCCGTGACGAACTCGTCGGCGAGGCGCCCGTGCGTCACCAATACCAGGCCGATCATGTTCGTCGTCGTTCCTATATCCGTCATGGCGCCTGCACCGCGCCGTCGAGTGAGTCCTGCGGCGCGGTGCCAAGGTCGCGGTGGTGTATGGTGGGCGAAAATCCGTGTTCGCGCAACCATGCCCCCATCCGTTCGGCGACATGGACCGAACGGTGCCGCCCGCCGGTGCAGCCGAACGCGACCGTCACATAGGATTTGCCCTCGGCGTGATAGCGCGGCAGCAGCGTCAGGAGCATGGTTTCGATCGACGCCATTGCCGCGTCATAGGCGGGATCGGCCATGACATAGGCGGCGACATCGGGGTCGCGCCCGGTGCCGGGTTTCAGGTCCGGGTCCCAGTGCGGATTGCGCAGGAAGCGCATGTCGAGCACGATGTCGGCGTCGCGCGGCACGCCGCGCGAAAAGCCGAACGACAGGACCGACAGCACCGGTTCGCCGCCGCCATCGGGGGTGAAGGTATCGCGGACCCAGTGCGCAAGGTCGCTGGCCGACAGGTCAGTGGTGTCGACCAGCCGGTTGGCGAAGCCGTGCAGCGGGCCGAGCAGCGTGCGTTCGCGGGCGATACCGTCGCGGGCGGGCCGGTCCTGCGCCAGCGGGTGCCGCCGCCGCGTCTCGTTGTAGCGCCGCTCCAGTTCGGGCGTGTCGCAGTCGACGAACAGGATGCTCAGGCCCATCGCCGGGCGGTCGGTGATCGCCTGCACGATCTGTCGCGCGTCGAACCCGCGCGTCTGGGGGCCGAGGCCCAGCGCCAGCGGCCGCCCGGTATCGCGTGTGCCGATCGCCAGCAGCCCTTCGAGCAGGCGCAGCGGCAGATTGTCGACCACTTCCCAGCCTAGGTCCTCCAGCGTGCGCAGGACGGTCGACTTGCCTGCCCCCGACATGCCGGTGACGAGCAGGATGGGGGCCGTGGTCATGCGATGATCCTTGCGAGCAACAGTTCGACCTTCAGCGGGGCGGATGCCTCGCGCAGCGCGAGGCGGGCATGGGCAATCGGAACGTCCCGCAGGACGATGGTGTCCGTATCGGGCAGGCGCGGCGGCGCGTAGTCGGCGTCGACCAGCAGGCGGACCGGCACGCTTGCCAGATGCGGCAGGGGGACGATGCCGACGCCGCGCACCTCGATCCGCCCGGCGATGCGCGCGGGCGGAGTCGCGACCAGCGTGTCGCCGTCGCGGCGCAGATGGGTATAGTCGTCGCTGACCAGCACCGCGCCGCGATCGATCAGGCGCAGCGCGAGGTCCGATTTGCCGCTGCCCGACCGGCCGGTAATCAGCACGCCGGCCCCGCGCACCGCGACGCAGGTCGCGTGGAGCGGATCGGCATCGCTCATGCGGCGGGCAACTGCACGATGAAGCGTGCGCCCTCATGGGCGTCGGTGCGGGAATCGACGGCGATCATACCGCCATGCCCTTCGACGATGGTCCGCGCGATGGCAAGGCCGAGGCCGGAATGCTGCCCGAACGCCTCGCCGCCGGGCCGCACCGAATGGAAGCGGCGGAAGATCGCCTCGCGCTCCGCCTCGGGAACGCCGGGGCCTTCGTCCGCCACCTGCACCTCGACCAGATCGCCGTCGTCGTCGCCGGTGATGCGCACGGTGCCGCCGGGCGGCGAGAAGGAGATGGCGTTCTCGATCAGATTGGCGAACACCCGCTCCAGCCGCGCGCCCTCGCCCAGCACCACCAGCGGCTCGTCGCGGTCAAAGGCGAGGCGGACGCCCCGTTCGATGCCGCGATCGACGCGGTAGGCGACCAGCGCGGCGATCAGCGCGGCCAGATCGACCGGCTCGAACTGGGCGCGTGCCAGTTGCGCGTCGAGCCGCGAGGCGTCGGAAATATCGGTGATAAGCCGGTCGAGCCGCCGCACATCGTCCTGCACGATCGCCAGCAACTGCGCCTGCAACGCGGGATCGCGTACCGAGCCGAGGCCATCGACCGCCGAGCGCAGCGAGGCGAGCGGGTTCTTCAACTCGTGCGTTACGTCGGCGGCGAACGCCTCGGTCGCGTCGATCCGGCTGCGTAGCGCGCCGCTCATGTCGGACAGGGCACGCGCGAGCATGCCGATCTCGTCGCGGCGGCTGGGCAGGCGGGGGACGACGACCTCGCGGTCGCGGCCCAGCCGCACGCGGATCGCGGCGCGTGCCAGCATCCGCATCGGCCGGACGATGGTGCGCGCAAGGAACAGCGACAGCAGCACCGACAGCAGCACGGCGATGCCCAGCACGATGCCGAGGCGCACCCGCTCGGTCCGTACGATGCGGGTGATGTCGCGCGCGTTGACCGTCGACATCAGCACCCGGTCCTCGGGCAGCGGCGCGGCGGCGGTGATTACCGGCGTGCGATCGGGCGCGCGCCAGACGCTCGCCGCCGTTCCGCCGGTGGTGCGGACGGTGACGACGTCGGGCCAGCGCAGGCCCCGCCCGGGCGCGCGTTCGCGGTAGAGCGGATCGCGTTCGTTGCCGACGACGGTATCGATCACCGCGTCAAGCGCGCGCGCCGCATCCTGTTGCCAGCCGTCCTTGTCGGGATCGCGCAACTGGAAATTGCGCACGCCCAGTTGCCGGCTGTCGGCGACCAGCCGCCCGCGCCGGTCATAGATGCGCAGCCGCATCCCCGCCGCGCGGGCGAAGAACACCATTTCGTCGGTCCGCTCGGCGGGCGGGAGCAACGCCAGCGCCTCGGCGATCAGCCGCACCTCGCGCTCGGCCTGCGCCACGCGGCCGTCGACGATCCGCGCGCGGTAGCCGTCGAGATAGAAGAAGCCGCCCGCCAGCAGCGCCAGCGCGAAGATGTTGACGAACAGGATGCGCGGGGTGAGCGACACCCGCCCCGACCAGCGCAGCGATAGCGCGCCTTCGTCGGTCGGGCCGGTATCGACCGGGTCAGCGACGGGCATGGGCAATCTCTCCCCTCCCTGGCAGGGAGGGGTCGGGGGTGGGTCGGTGCGGGGCGGGCGCAGCGTTCCCGCGCGGGCCGACCCACCCCAACCCCTCCCTGTCAGGGAGGGGCTTCGGCTCCCCTCTAATCGTCGGCGAAACGGTAGCCGGCGCCATAGAGCGTCTCGATCGCGTCGAATTCCTTGTCGACCTGTCGGAACTTGCGCCGCAGCCGCTTGATGTGGCTGTCGATCGTGCGGTCGTCGACATAGATGTCGTCGTGATAGGCGGCGTCCATCAACTGATTGCGCGTCTTGACGATGCCGGGGCGGCTGGCGAGCGTTTCGAGGATCAGGAATTCGGTGACGGTCAGCGTCACATTGTCGCCGTGCCACGTCACCCGGTGGCGCGCCGGGTCCATCTGCAACCGGCCGCGCTCCAGCACCGGTTGCGCCGCCTCGCCGCCGCCCTCGCCGGTGCCGAGCGCCGGTTCGGCGCGGCGCAGGATGGCGCGGATGCGCGCGATCAGCAGCCGCTGGCTGAACGGCTTGGCGATATAATCGTCCGCGCCCATCGCGAGGCCCAGCGCCTCGTCCAGCTCGTCGTCCTTGCTGGTCAGGAAGATCACCGGCAGCCGGCTCTTCTCGCGCAGCCGGCGCAGCAGTTCGAGCCCGTCCATCCGCGGCATCTTGATGTCGAGCACCGCGAGGTCGGGCGGGTTCTCGGCAAAGGCCTTCAGCGCGACTTCGCCGTCCGAATAGACGCGGGTGACGAACCCTTCGGCCTGCAGCGCGATCGACACCGAGGTCAGGATGTTGCGGTCGTCGTCGACCAGCGCGATCGTCGCGGTCATTGCCAAAGCTCCATGCCCATCGACGACGGTTACGGGAAAGCGGGGGCACGGCGCAACGACTATCCACCGCCGCCGCCCCGCCCAATCATCCGACAAATACTGCCAGCGTTCGACAAGACTAGCCGGGCGGTCCGAAAACAACATATCGCCCGAAAACCGCGTTTAACGTGTTTGACGGCAAGTGTTCGCACGCATAAAGCAAGCATCATGATTCGATGGATGGACCGGGCGCACGATCGCATCCGGCATTGCGTCGGGCAGGGGAGTGCAGGCAGCATGGCGAACGTCACGCCGGATTTCGGACTGGACGCGATGGGGATCGAGACCGGGGCCGATGTCCACTGGAACCTCGTCACGCCGCAACTGGTCGAACAGGCGGTCGCGCGCGGCGAGGGGCGGCTGGCCAAGGACGGCCCGCTGGTCGTCACCACCGGCCGCCACACCGGCCGCAGCCCGCAGGACAAGTTCATGGTCCGCGATGCGAAGACCGAGGACACGATCTGGTGGGGCAAGACCAACCGGCCGATGGACCCTGCGCATTTCGCCGCGCTGAAGGCCGATTTCCTCGACGAAGTCGCCAAGGAACCGACGCTGTTCGTGCAGGACCTGTACGGCGGGTCGCAGCCCGAGCACCGGGTCAAGGTGCGCGTCATCAACACGCTGGCGTGGCACAATCTGTTCATCCGCACGATGCTGGTGCGCCCTGATGTCGCCGATCTGGCGGACTTCGCGCCCGACTATACCATCATCGACCTGCCGAACTTCCGCGCCGATCCCGAACGGCACGGCTGCCGCAGCGAGACGGTGATCGCCGTCAGCCTGACCGACAAGCTGATCCTGATCGGCGGCACGCAATATGCCGGCGAGATGAAGAAGTCGGTGTTCGGCCTGCTCAACTATCTGCTGCCCGAAACGGGCACGATGCCGATGCACTGTTCGGCCAACATCGGCCGCGACGGCGATACGGCGGTATTCTTCGGCCTGTCGGGCACCGGCAAGACGACGCTCAGCGCCGATGCCAACCGCACGCTGATCGGCGACGACGAGCATGGCTGGTCGGACACGGCGGTCTTCAATTTCGAAGGCGGCTGCTATGCCAAGATGATCCGCCTGTCGGCCGAGGCCGAGCCGGAAATCTTCGCCACCACCAAGCGCTTCGGCACCGTGCTCGAAAACGTCGTGATGGATGCCGAGACGCGGACGCTCGACCTCGACGATCCGGCGATCGCCGAAAATTCGCGCGCGGCCTATCCGATCGACTACATTCCCAATGCCTCGGCCGACAATATGGGGCCGACGCCGCGCAACGTGGTGATGCTGACCGCCGACGCCTTCGGCATCCTGCCGCCGATCGCGAAGCTGACGCCCGATCAGGCGATGTACCACTTCCTGTCGGGCTATACCTCGAAGGTGGCGGGCACCGAGATCGGCGTGACCGAGCCCGAGCCGGTATTCTCGACCTGCTTCGGCGCGCCGTTCATGCCGCGCCACCCCTCGGTCTACGGCAATCTGCTCAAGGAGCGGATCGCGAAGGGCAATGTCGATTGCTGGCTGGTCAACACCGGCTGGACCGGCGGGCAATATGGCACCGGCAAGCGGATGCCGATCAAGGTGACGCGCGCGCTGCTCAATGCAGCACTTGACGGGTCGCTGAACGACGCCGAGTTCCGCACCGATCCGAACTTCGGCTTCGAGGTGCCGGTGGCGGTGCCGGGGATCGACGCCACGATCCTCGACCCGCGTTCGACCTGGGCCGACGGCGAGGCATATGACCGGACGGCGGCCAAGCTGGTCGACCTGTTCGTGGAGAATTTCGCGCAGTTCGCCGATGCGGTCGACGCCGGCGTGCGCGACGCCGCGCCGAAGGTCCGCGAGCCGGCATGAAGAGGTAGGAGAGGGAGCGCCCCTGCCACGCAAGCGGGGGCGCCTTTCCTGTGGACCACGTTCCGTGCCGCGACCGCGCGCGGGAGCCGCCATGGTCCGCACGACATCCCGGCTTTGTAGGACCGATCGGCCTCCAGCCAAGGCGCCTCCTGTTCCTCCCCTCCCTGACAAGGGAGGGGCTGGGGGGTGGGTCGGCCCGCGAGGAAACGTAAGCGCTCCACAACCGACCGACCCACCCCCAACCCCTCCCTTCCAGGGAGGGGAGCAGATTGGGGCAACGTCGGTTTCGACGGTGAATGGATCGGGACCCGATCGCGACCGGCGACGTTCTGATCGACATGGTTTCGCCAACACCCTCCCGCCACCTCGCCGAACTCAGGCTGCGTGTCGGCAAGCGCGGCCGGCTGCACGCGCGGATCGAGATCGGCAACGGCGGCCTGCTCGCGATCGGCGCGCTGGTGTCGTCGATCCTGCTGTCGAGCGCGGTGATCGTCGTTGCGGCGAAACGAGTGCCCGATCGGACGTAACGCCGCATCCCGAGTGGCGCGTCGTGCGTTGCCGCCGCTGTGTTCTACGACAGTAACGCCTGGCCCCCGCCGCCCGACGGCTATGAACCGCCCCGGCCGCGACTGACCCGGCGACAGGAACGGACGATGCTCGCCACCATCGGTTTGTTTCTGCTCGTGATGTTCATCGGGCCACTCGCCGGATCGTCGGTGATCGCCGGTATCGCGGCGATCCTGCGCGGGTAGTTGTTTGCTCCGCTCACGCGGATGCGGTGCCGGCCCGCTCCCCCATCCCACCGCCCACAGCGTATCCTTGATGGGTGGCGGGATGGGGGAGCGGGCCGGCATCGCCACGAAAATCTACCCGCGCACGAAACTCCAGCGGTCGCCCTCGGCACCGGTGAAGCGATAGCCGTCGCTGTCGAACCCCTGCATCGCCGCGACATCGGTCACGCGGTGTTCGCACATCCAGCGCGCCATCATCCCCCGCGCCTTCTTGGCGTGGAAGCTGACGAAGCGCGGACCATCGGGGCCGGGCTCGCGGAAATCGACGTCGATCACGCGGATCCCGGCGGGGAGCCGGCCCGCCACCGCGTGCCAATATTCCTGGCTGGCGAGGTTCAGCACCGTGTCTGACCCACTGTCGGCAACGTCGCCGGCCAGCAACGTCGCGATCCGGTCATCCCACCACGCATACAGGTCTTTCGCCCGGCCCGGTGCCCAGCGCGTCCCCATCTCCAGCCGGTACGGCCGCATCGCGTCGAGCGGACGGAGCAGCCCGTACAGGCCGGAGAGGATGCGGACGTGATCGTTCGCGAAGTCGATCGCCGGCGCGTCGAGCGACTTGGCCTCGAACCCGGTATAGACGTCGCCGGCGAACGCCATCAGCGCCGGTCGCGCCGCCGCCTGCGGAAAGTCGCGGAAGCGCGCGGCGTTCAGCTCGGCGAGCTTGGGCGAAATCTTCATCAGCGTCGCTAGCTTTCCGGCCCCCAGCCGCGCCGCGCCGCGCGCGAGCGTGTCGGCCTCCGCCGCCAGTCGCGGCGTCGACGGGGTGCGCGGGGGCAGGGGCGAGGCATAGTCGAGCGTCTTGGCGGGGGAGAGGACAGCGATCATCGCCGCCGCTTAGCCGCCCGGGATCGCGGCCGTCAAAGCCCGATGGTGGAGCCGAAACGTTCAACGCGCGTTCACCGGGCGTCAGGTAGTTGGCGGCGTGTGCGCGCTTGTGCGGATACGCGCCAGCACCTAGATGGACGCCGCCTGCCGGGCGCGCGTCCGGCCACCAGTTTCGGGAGAGTTCACGGCATGACGTTCGTTTCCAAGGCTGCCCTCGCCGCCCTGTTCGGCCTGGGTGCAACCCTGGCGATCACGCCTTCCGCCGATGCCCAGCGCAAGAAGAAGGAAGAGGCGCCCGCCGCGCCGCAGATCCAGATCAGCGAGGCGTTCCGCACCGCAGCGCTCGCCGCCGACGCTGCGATCAAGGCGAAGGATTTCGCGACCGCCGACCAGCAGCTCGCCGCCGCGCAGGCTGCCGCGACCGCCGGCAATGTCGATGAAGCCTATTTCCTCGCCCAGTTGAAGGTTTCGGCCGCACAGGCGAAGAACGATCGCCCGGCGCTCGCCACCGCGATCGACCAGTTGCTCGCCAGTCCCAAGCTGGACGCCGGTGCGAAGGGCGAACTCTACTATAATCGCGGCATCCTTGCGCTCGACGCCAAGCAGAACGCCGTGGCGATCCAGAATTTCGAGCGCGCCCGCGCGGCGGGCTACAACAACCTCGATCTCGACCTGCGTCTGGCGCAGCTCAACATCCAGGGCGGCAACGTCGATCAGGGCCTCGCCTCGATCGACAAGGTCATCGCCGCGCGCAAGGCATCGGGCCAGCCGGTGCCGCCCAACTGGTATGACTATGCCATCTCGACGCTGTACAAGGCCAATCGTTCGGCCGAGGCGAGCCAGTGGGCGCGCCGCCAGCTCACCGAATATCCCACGCAGGCGAACTGGCGCAAGGTACTGATCCTGTTCCGCGACCGCGCCGACAACAAGGGCGCGACGCTGGGCAACCAGGCGCGTGTCGACGTGCTCCGCCTGATGCGCGAGACGAAGTCGCTCGCCGACCAGAACGACTATCGCGAGTACGTTCAGACGACGCAGGACATCGGCCTGCCCTATGAGACGGTCGCGGTGATCGACGAAGGCCGCGCGACCGGCAAGATCCCGGCGTCGGCGACGATCTTCACCGGCCTCAAGACGACCGCGCAGGGCCAGATTCGCACCGATGGTCCGGTGACGGGCCTCGAAACCCGTGCCAAGTCGGCGGCGAACGGCCGCGCGGCGGCGGCAGCGGGCAACGTCTATCTGGCGAACAACAACAACGCCAAGGCGGTCGAGCTGTACCAGCTCGCACTGTCGAAGGGCGGCGTCGATGCCGACGAGGTCAACACCCGCATCGGCATCGCCCATGCCCGTGCCGGCCAGTCGGCCGAAGCCAAGGCGGCGTTCGCCAAGGTGACGAACGGCCCGCGCGGCGAGATCGCGAATTTCTGGACGCTGTATGTCGACCAGCCGCGCATCGTCGCCTCGACCCCGGTCGTCGGCAACAATTGATCGCATCCGCCCCGGCGGAGACATGCGGCCCGGGCTCCCTTCGCGGAGTCCGGGCCGTTTTGTTTCGTTGCTGCGATCGGGCAAATCCCGCATGACGGGACAATAGCCTTGCCCCGCCCGGCGTCCCTTGCGTAAAGCCGCTCCCAAACGGGAGAAGCGCCAGTGTCCGAAACCACCGACCAGTTTTCCGAGCGCGAGGCGCTGCTGTTCCATTCGGAGGGGCGTCCCGGCAAGATCGAGATCATCGCGTCCAAACCGATGGCGACGCAGCGCGACTTGGCACTCGCCTATTCGCCCGGCGTCGCCGTGCCGGTGAAGGCGATCTACGACGATCCCGCCTGCGCCTATGACTATACCGCCAAGGGCAATCTGGTCGCCGTCATCTCCAACGGCACCGCGATCCTCGGCCTCGGCAATCTCGGCGCGCTGGCGTCGAAGCCGGTGATGGAGGGCAAGGCGGTCCTGTTCAAACGCTTCGCCGACGTCGATTCGATCGACATCGAGCTGAAGACCGAGGACGTCGACCGCTTCATCGACGCGGTCGAGCTGATGGAGCCGAGCTTCGGCGGCATCAACCTCGAAGACATCAAGTCGCCCGAGTGCTTTATCATCGAACAGACGCTGCGCGAGCGCATGAACATCCCGGTGTTCCATGACGACCAGCACGGCACCGCGATCATCTGCGCGGCGGGACTCATCAACGCCTGCCTGCTGACCAACCGCAAGCTGTCCGAGGTCAAGGTCGTGGTCAACGGCGCGGGCGCCGCCGCCATCGCCTGTACCGAACTGATGAAGGCGATGGGCGTCGCCCACGCCAACGTCATCATGTGCGACCGCACCGGCGTGATCTATCAGGGTCGCGACGACGTGAACCAGTGGCAGTCGGCCCACGCCGCCGCCACCGATCGCCGCACGCTCACCGAAGCGCTGCACGGCGCCGACGTGTTCCTCGGCCTCTCGGCGGCAGGCGCATTGAAGCCCGAGATGGTCAAGGACATGGCCCCCTCGCCGATCATCTTCGCGATGGCCAACCCCGAACCCGAAATCCGCCCC
The DNA here is from genome assembly GCF_920939515.1 of Sphingomonas sp. Leaf4. NCBI lineage: Bacteria > Pseudomonadati > Pseudomonadota > Alphaproteobacteria > Sphingomonadales > Sphingomonadaceae > Sphingomonas > Sphingomonas sp. Leaf4. Next base: position 52,574 of record NZ_CAKLBB010000018.1, read on the forward strand.
GAACTGGCCAAGGCCGCACGCCCCGACGCGATCGTTGCCACCGGCCGATCGGATTATCCCAATCAGGTCAACAACGTCATCGGCTTCCCTTTCATCTTCCGCGGCGCACTCGACGTGCGTGCGACCGGCATCAACGATGAGATGAAGATCGCTGCCGCCAACGCCATCGCCGAACTGGCGCGCCAGCGGGTCCCTGAGGAAGTGGCGCTCGCCTATGGCACGCAACACAGTTTCGGCCCCGAATACATCATTCCCGCGCCGTTCGACCCCCGGCTGATGGAACTGGTCCCCTCGGCGGTTGCCCGGGCGGCGATGGATTCGGGCGTGGCGACGCGACCGATCCTCGACATGGAGGCCTATCGCCAGGAACTGCGCGCGCGCCTCAACCCGACCACGTCGGTCCTGACCATGGCCTATGAAGGGGCCAAGGCGCACCCCAAGCGCGTCCTCTTCGCCGAAGGCGAAGAGGAAGTCGTGCTGCGCGCGGCGATCGCGTTCAAGGAAGGTGGCTATGGCATTCCGGTGCTGGTCGGCCGCGACGACGTGCATGACCGGCTACGCGCGCTGGGCGTCGCCAACCCCGAGGAATATGAGGTCCACAACAGCCGCACCAGCGAGATGGTGCCGCAGATGGTCGACTTCCTTTACCAGCGGTTGCAGCGGCGCGGCTTCCTGCGCCGCGATGCCGAGCGGATGATTAACCAGGACCGCAACAGCTTCGGCGCGGTGCTGCTGCAACTGGGCGTCGCCGACGCAATGATTACCGGCATCACCCGCACCTATGCGCAGACGTTCCGCGACGTGCGCCGGGTGATCGATCCGGTCGGCGGCAAGGTGCCGTTCGGCATCCACCTGCTGGTGGGGCAGAGCCATACCGTGTTCATGGCCGACACCACGATCAACGAACGCCCCTCGGGCGAGGAACTGGCCGACATCGCCGAGCGCACCGCCGCCGTCGCCCGGCGCATGGGCCACGAACCGCGCGTCGCGTTCCTCAGCTACTCGACCTTCGGCAATCCCTCGGGCCAGTGGATCGACAATGTCCGCGACGGCGTCGCCGCGCTCGACAAGCGTCACGTCGGCTTCGAATACGAAGGTGAAATGGCCCCCGACGTCGCGCTCAACCCGCGCCAGCTCGCGAACTTCCCGTTCGCGCGGCTGTCGGGACCGGCCAACGTGCTCATCATGCCGGGGCTGCAATCGGCCAACATCTCGGCCAAGCTGCTGCGCGAACTGGGCGGCGACAATGTGATCGGCCCGATGCTGATCGGCATGGAAAAGCCGGTGCAGATCGCGCCGATGACCTCGACCGCCAACGAACTGGTGACGCTCGCCGTCCTCGCGGCGGGCGGCATGGTGGGGTGAGAACCGCAACCAGCGATGCGTGTCCGCGTTTGATCCCCTGACAACGGAGGGTTCATGGCACGCACGCTGGTGATCGGGGCAGGGGGCGGCATCGGCGGTGCGCTGGTCGCCGCCCTCGCCGCATTCGGGGATGCGGTGATCGCCGCATCGCGGACGCGGCCGGACGGGCTGCCCGACGGCTTGGATCATGTCGTGCTCGACATCGCCGATCCCGCATCGATCGAAGCCGCCGCCACCACGATCGACGCCCCACTCACCCGCGTCATCGTCGCCACCGGTACGCTGCAAACGCCCCATGGCGGCCCCGAACGCGCGCTGCGCGACCTCGATCCAACGCTGCTCGCCGACTATTTCGCGATCAACACCATCGGCCCGGCGCTGGCGCTGAAAGCCTTCGTGCCGCTGCTGGCGAAGCAGGGACCGGCGATCATCGCCTGCCTGTCGGCGCGGGTCGGCAGCATCTCCGACAACCGGCTGGGCGGCTGGTACGGCTATCGCGCGTCGAAGGCGGCGCTCAACCAGATCGTGCGCACCGCCGCGATCGAACTGGCGCGCAGCCGGCCCCAAGCGGTCTGCGTCGCGCTCCACCCCGGCACCGTCGACACTGGTCTGAGCCGCCCGTTCCAGAAAGGGGTGCCGGCGGAAAAACTGTTCACCCCGGCGTACAGCGCGCAGCGGCTGCTGGCGGTGCTCGACGCGCTGACCCCAGCGCAGAGCGGCCGGGTGTTTGCGTGGGACGGCAGCGAAGTGGCCCCCTGACTAGGGCCTGTGGGGATTCAACGTGAGTTGATGACGGCTGCGACGAGGTAGATCATGGCCTCGAAGCTGCGATCTGTTTTGCAGGCACGCATGGCGATGCGTTTGAACTCCTTGAGCTTGCAAAA
>NZ_CAKLBB010000019.1:0-49958 GCF_920939515.1 Sphingomonas sp. Leaf4
CCACCCCCAGCCCAGTTTCGGGTGAACAGTGCCCCGCACTGTTCAGGTCATGCCGGGGGCATGACCGACCCGAAACTCTTGTCAGGGAGGGGAGCAGATTGGGAAGCCATTTCGTTGAATGTCGATCAGCCCCAGGCTTCGGGCAGCAGCGTTGACGGCTGGGTGGACCCCGGAACAAGTCCGGGGTGACGAAGAAACCCGACTGGACGCGACCGGCCTCCTTGGGAGGCCGGTCGGCCGTAACTTACTGGTTGTTCTGGCGGTGGAGGAAGCGCGGGATGTCGAGCGGTTCCTTGTCGTCGCCGCCGCGCGCCGGGGCGCGGCCGGCATTGGCCATGCGTTCGAACAGGGTGCCGCCGGGCTTGCGCGCCGGGGGTGCTTCCTCGCGCGCCGGTTCGGCCGGGGTTTCGGGGTTCAGCCAGCGGCGGCGGCCTTCGCTCGGGCTCGCGCCGAAGTCGCTGGCGGGTGCCGGAGCCGGTGCGGGCACAGGCGTGGCGGCCTCTGCCCCCAGGACCAGTTCGTCCTCGTCGACATGCGCAGGCGGTGCGTCATAGGTCGAATGCGGCACGACCCGTTCCGACACCGACGGCTGCACGATACCCTGCGGGAACCGCTCGATCGGCGCGGGGGCCGGCGCTTCCTGCAGATGCTCGGCGGCGGCACCGCTCGGCGCGACCGGCGCGGCGGCGGGGGCGGCCGGACGGCGCGGCGCGTTGAAGGTGAAGGCGCGGGTCGGTTCGGCCTGCGCCGGCGCGGGCACCGCCTTCGACGGGGCCTCGTCCTCGATGCCCGTTGCCACGACCGACACGCGGATCTTGCCTTCCAGATCGCTGTTGAACGCCGAACCCCAGATGATGTTGGCGTCGTCGTCGACCAGCTCGCGGATGTGGTTGGCCGCCTCGTCGACTTCGAGCAGGCGCATGTCGTCGCCGCCGGTGATCGACACGATCACGCCCTTGGCGCCGTTCAGCGACACGCCGTCGAGCAGCGGGTTGGCGATCGCCTGCTGCGCCGCCTCGATCGCGCGATTGTCGCCCTCGGCCTCGCCGGTGCCCATCATCGCCTTGCCCATCTCCTGCATCACCGACCGCACGTCGGCGAAATCGAGGTTGATGAGGCCGGGCATGACCATCAGGTCGGTGATGCCGCGCACGCCCTGCTGCAACACTTCGTCGGCCATCTCGAAGGCCTGCTTGAAGGTCGTGTTGGCGTTGGCGATCAGGAACAGGTTCTGGTTCGGGATGACAATGAGCGTATCGACGTACTTCTGCAGTTCCTCGATACCGGCATCGGCCGATTTGGCGCGGCGCTTGCCCTCGAACGCGAACGGGCGCGTCACGACGCCGACGGTCAGGATGCCCATCTCGCGCGCGGCCTTGGCGATCACCGGGGCGGCCCCGGTGCCGGTGCCGCCGCCCATGCCGGCGGCGATGAAGCACATATGCGCGCCTTCGAGGCTTTTCTGGACCGACTCGATCGTCTCCTCGGCGGCGGCGCGGCCGATTTCGGGACGGCTGCCGGCGCCCAGCCCCTGGGTAATCTTGGCACCGAGCTGAATCCGCTGCGGCGCGGACGACTGTTTCAGTGCCTGCGCATCGGTGTTGGCGACGAGGAATTCGACCCCCTGCACCTCGGCGCGGATCATGTTGGCGATGGCATTGCCACCCGCCCCGCCGACGCCGATCACGGTGATCCGGGGGGTGAGCTCATCCACGTCGGGGGCCAGAAATTCGATGCTCATCACTCGGTCTCCCTGTCCCGGTCGGCACCGGGCGCAATTCCAAAAAAGGGTTGTGCATCAAGCGGGCAGACGATCCTAGTCCCCCACCGGTCAAATCAGCGCAAAAAGTCAATAGTTCGTGCGAAAGGCGGTCAGAAGTCGTTGAAACAACGCGCCGGTGGTCGGCCGCGCCACCATCTGCCCGGACGACGGCAGCGCGCGCAGATCGACCGGATTGGAGGCGGCGAACATGGCAAGCCCGGCAAGCGTCGCGAATCCGGGGCCGGAATGCGCTTCGGGCAGCGCGGTCAGGCCACGCGCGCGCCCGACGCGGACCGGGCGGCCGAGCGCCTGTTGCGCGTAATCGGCGATGCCCTTCAATTCCGCGCCGCCGCCGGTCAGCACCACTTGTCGCCCGACCGGATCGTCGAAATTCAGCCGGCGCAGTTCCTTGCCGATCTCCGCCACCAGCCGGTCGAGTCGCTGGCGAATCACCGCGATCAGTTGCGCGCGGGTGATGCGGGTTCCTTCCGAATCCTCGTCGGTGCGCACCGGGGCGACATCGATCATGTCGTGATTGTCGCGCGGGCTCATGTTGGCCGAGCCGAAGAAGCATTTCAGCCGTTCGGCCTGCGCGCGGTTGGTGCCGAAGGCGGAGGCGACGTCGTCGGTGATGTCGCTCGCGCCCATCGCGATCGAGGCGAGACCGGTCAGCACGCCATTGGCGAACACCGAGACATTGGTGATCCCCGCACCGATCTCGACCAGCGCGACGCCCAGTTCGCGCTCTTCCTCCGACAGACAGGCAAGACCGGTCGCGACCGGGGCGGCCACGATCGATTTGGTTTCGAGATGCGCGGAACGCACGCATAGGTCGAGGTTGCGGACCGGCGAGCCTTCGGTCGCGACGACGTGGATTTCCACCCCCAGCCGATCGGCGTGGAGGCCCTTGGGTTCCTTCACCCCGCCGAGGCCATCGAGCGTGTAGCGCATCGGCTGCGCGTGCAGCACCATGCGCTGCCCCGGATCGATCGCGTTGCGGCCGGCCTTGAGCAGCGCATCAATATCCGACTGCTCGACACGGTGGCCGCCCAGATCGACTTCCAGCTTGACGATGTCGGACACGAGGCCGCCGGCCGAGAAGCTGACCCACACATCCTCGATATTGAAGCCGGCGATGCGTTCGGCCTGCTCCACCGCTTCGCGGACCGCCGTCTCGGTCGCCTTCATGTCGGCGATATAGCCGCGCTTGACGCCGCGGCTCTCGCGCTGGCCGGTGCCGAGCACGATCAATTCGCCGCCGTCGCCCGGTTTGGCGATCAGCGCCGACACCTTCGACGTGCCGATGTCGAGCGCGGTGATGACGCCTTCCGGTGCTGCCTTCGCCATATGTCCCCCCTGGCGGTTATCCGACGTCGGGCGGGATCGCCGCCGCATTGATGGTCGCCTCGTCCGCTTCCCCCGCGTCGTTCGGGGTGGCCGATTTCATCCGCACGACCAGCTTGGACGGATCGCGCAGGTCGAAGCGTTCATATCCCTTGCCGAGCAGTCCCAGCGTTCCGTCGAGCTGGGCGAACTTGACCAGCGCGCGCGCCGAGTCATCCTCCCCTTCGGGCAGGATCAGACGTTCTCCCGTCTGAAACACCAGATCCCATCTTCGGTTCCCGACCCAGACCGCCGCTTTGACCACCGGCTTCAACGCGGGCGCCGCGCCCATCAGCTTGCGATAGGCCGGTTCCTGGGCATTGGCTCCCTCCCCGATCACCAGCGGCAGGCGCGGCATCCGGCCCGGCTGCACCCCGTCGAGCAGCACGCCGCCCGAATCGATCAGCATCAGCCGGCCCTTGTTCTGCCACACCGCCGCCGGATCGCGTTCGACCACGTCGACCACCAGCGTATCGGGCAGGCGGCGCGAGACGCGGGCGTCGGCGATCCAGCCATAATCGAGCAGCTTCTGCCGCGTGGCGTCGAGATCGACCAGCGGCATCGCGCGCGAGCGCTGGTCGAGCGCCACGGCATAGACCGAGGTGGCGTCCATCCGTTTGAGGCCGGTCACTTCGATCTGCTCGACGCGAAAGCCCGCCGCGCCGACCGCCTCGGCCGCGCCGATGCCGATCGCGCCGAACAGGCCGAACCAGTTGGCCAGCGCCAGCGCGATCGCGCCGGCCCCGGCGGTGAGGCTCCAGCCGACGATCCTGCGCGCGGTCGCGGCGCCACCGGGCAGCGCCGCCACCGCCTGATCCAGCACCGACGCGCGGACCGGGCGCTTGGGCTGGACCCGGCGTTTGGGCTTGACGGTGCGGGTCTGCGAGACGCGGCGCGTGGTCTGGGTCATCGCATCGCCTCCGCGACGATCCAGCCGACCAGTTCCTCGTACGACATGCCGATGTGGCGCGCCTGTTCGGGAACGAGGCTCAGGGGGGTCATCCCCGGCTGGGTATTGGTTTCGAGGACGAACAGCCCGTCCAGCCCACGCTCGTCGTCCCAGCGGAAGTCGGTGCGCGAGGCACCCTTGCAGCCGAGGACACGGTGGGCGGTGACGGCATAGGCCATGCACGCCTGCGCGACATCGTCGGGGACGTCGGCGGGGCAGACATGTTCGGTCATGCCGTCGGTATATTTGCTGTCGTAATCGTAGAAGCCGGTCTTGGGCTTCAACTCGGTGACGCCGAGCGCGCGGTCGCCGAGGACGGCGGTGGTCAGTTCGCGGCCACGGATGAACGGTTCGGCAAGCAGTTCGTCGAACTCGCCCCATGGCCCCTTCGCATCGCGCGCGATCGGGTTGCCGTAGTTGCTCTCGTCGGTGACGATCGCGACGCCGACCGACGACCCTTCGCTGACCGGTTTGAGGACATAGGGGCGCGGCAGCGGATCGCGCTCGAACAGTTCCTCGGACTTGACGATACGGCCGCCGGGCATCGGCACGCCGGCGGGAACCAGCGCCTGCTTGGTCAGCACCTTGTCGATCGCGATGACCGAAGTGGCGAGGCCGCTGTGGGTGTAGCGGATGCCCATCAGGTCCATCATGCCCTGCACCGTGCCGTCCTCGCCCGGCGATCCGTGGAGCGCGTTGAAGACGAGGTCGGGCTTCGCCTCGGTCAACCGCGCGGCGATGTTGCGGTCCATGTCGATGCGGGTAACGCGGTGGCCGAGCGATTCCAGTGCGGCGGCGACGCCCGCGCCCGACATTAGCGAGACTTCGCGTTCGGACGACCAGCCCCCCATGAGGACGACGATGTGGAGGGGGTCGGTCACGATGCTTGCCTCGGTTCATAGAGTGCGGGTTGGATTTCGGCCAGATCAGCGCTTGCTTCCCACGGGAATAGTCCGTGGCGAGCGCCCGGCCAGACGATCTGGAACGCCTGCGTCATCCGACCCCCGGTCCGGTAGTGCTCGAACCACATCGCCGATCCGAAATGCTCCGCGTCGATCCGATCGGCGAGGATCTCCCGAACGATGCACGCGAAACCTTCGAGCAACCCGTCGATACGGATACCATCCGCGAGGATCAGACCGGCGCGACACTGGGTCAGCGTCTCATTCACCATCGAATGCGCGAGTTTGCCGGGCAGACCGTAGACGATCACTTCCGGTTGGCCGACGGTAGCGGGGAAGCCGATGGAGTAGGTGAAGTCGGGCAGTTCGCCCTTCGGATCGAACACCGACATGACGTGACACCCGTGGGTCTGGATGTTCTCCAGTATGTGGTGTTCATGTGTGTTGAGCGCCGCATCCGCCATCACGCCCGGCCCACCCGCTGGATTTCCCATTCGAGCGTCACGCCCGATTGCGCCAGCACCCTCGTGCGGACTTCCTCGCCCAAGGCCTCGATCTCGGCGCTGGTGGCGGCACCGGTGTTGAGCAGGAAGTTGCAGTGTTTTTCCGATACTTGCGCGTCGCCCTTGCGAAAGCCTCTGCACCCGGCCGCATCGACCAGCGCCCATGCCTTGTGGCCGTCGGGGTTCTTGAAGGTCGAGCCGCCGGTCTTGCTGCGCAACGGTTGCGAGGCTTCGCGGGCGGCGGCGATGCGGTCCATTTCGGTCTGGATCGTGGCGGGGTCGCCGGCTTGCCCACGGAACGTCGCCGCGACGACGATCGCGCCGTCGGGCAGGTCGCTGTGGCGGTAGCGGTAGTTGAGGTCGGCGTTCGACAGGGTGACGAGGGTGCCGTCGCGCGTCACCACCTGCGCTGTGACCAGCACGTCGGCGACTTCGCGGCCGTAGGCGCCGCCGTTCATGCGGACGAAGCCACCGACCGTGCCGGGGATCGAGCGGAGGAACTCGACGCCGGCGACGCCGGCATCGCGCGCGGTCGAGGAGACGAGGATGCCGCTCGCGCCGCCGCCGCAGGTGAGCGTCAGCCCGTCGGCCACGACCTTCGCGAAGGGCTTGCCGAGGCGGACGACGACGCCGGGGACGCCGCCATCGCGGACGATGAGGTTCGAGCCGAGGCCAAGGCCCATCACCGGCACTTGTCCGTCGAGGTCGCGCAGGAAGCTGCAGAGATCATCCACGTCGGCCGGCCCGAACAGCCAGTCGGCCGCCCCGCCCGCCTTGAACCACACGAGCGGCGCGAGCGGCGCGTTGGCGGTCAGCCGACCCCGGACGGACGGCATGCCGATCATTTTCCCACGCCCCAGAAGCGCGCCCATGCGGTCCACGCCTCCGCCTGCGCGTCGACCGCCTGTTTGCCGATCGCCGACAGGTCTTTCGCTTCGGCACTGTCGAGCAGCTTCTGCGCCGCCTCGATCTGCGCCTTTTGCGCGCGCAGGATCTCGCGCTGCATCTCGACCGCGGTGGAGAACCAGTCGCTCATGCGAGCCGCGCCTGAATAGCGGCGGGCAGGCCGGCGGCGATCTTGGTGATGTCGCCCGCGCCCAGACAGACGATCAGGTCGCCGTCGTGGCCCTCCGCCGCCAGCGCGGCGGCCAGCGCGTCCCGGTCGGCGGCGACCTGTGCCGAGCGATGGCCGCGCAGGCGGATGCCGTCGACCAGCGCCTCGGCGCTGACGCCGTCGACCGGGGTTTCGCCGGCGGCATAGACCGGCAGCACATGGACCGCGTCCGCATCGTTGAACGCCTGCGCGAACTCGTCCATCAGCGCGCCCAGCCGCGAAAAACGGTGCGGCTGGACCACGGCGATCACTCGCCCGCCGGTCGCCTCACGCGCGGCGGAGAGCACCGCGCGGATTTCGACCGGGTGGTGGCCGTAATCGTCGATCACCGTCATGCCCGCCACCTCGCCGACCTTGGTGAAGCGGCGCTTGACCCCGCCGAACTTGGCGAAGCCCTGCGCGATTGTCGTGTCGTCCAGCCCCAGCTCGACCGCGACGGCGATCGCCGCCAGCGCGTTCTGGACGTTGTGGCGTCCGGCCATCGGCAGGTGGATGCCGGCGATGGTGCGGGCGTTGCCGTCGCGGTCGCGCACCACGCAGTCGAACCGGTTGCCGTCACGCCCCGCCACCACGTCGACGCCGCGAATATCGGACTGGGCAGAAAAGCCATAGGTCACGATCCGCCGATCGCGGATGCGCGGGATCAGTGCCTGCACTTCGGGATGATCGAGGCAGAGGACCGCCGCGCCATAGAAGGGCACATTCTCGATGAACTCGACATAGGCATCCTTGGCGCGATCGAAGCTGCCATAATGGTCGAGATGTTCGGGATCGATGTTGGTGACGACCGCGATCGTGCCGTCGAGGCGCAGGAAGCTGCCGTCGCTCTCGTCCGCCTCGACCACCATCCAGTCGGACGCGCCCAGCCGTGCGTTGGAGCCGTAAGAGTTGATGATGCCGCCGTTGATGACGGTCGGGTCGACCCCGCCGGCATCGAGCAGCGCGGCGATCAGCGAGGTCGTAGTGGTCTTGCCATGCGTGCCCGCCACCGCGACGGTGGATTTGAGGCGCATCAGCTCGGCCAGCATTTCCGCGCGGCGCACCACCGGAATGCGTTTGGCCAGCGCATGGTCGCGTTCGGGATTGCCCGGCCGGATCGCGGTGGAGGTGACGACCACCGCCACGCCCTCGACATTCTCGGCGCGGTGGCCGATCTGCACGTCGATGCCGCGTGCGCGCAGGCCATCGATGACATAGCCCTCGGCCACGTCCGACCCCTGCACCTTGTAGCCGAGGTTGTGCATCACCTCGGCGATGCCCGACATGCCGATGCCGCCGATGCCGACGAAATGGATCGTGCCGATGTCGGTCGCAACGCCCTTCACGCGAAAGCCTCCTGAGTTCGGTTGGTAGGGGGGGTCTTGCCCACTTTGGCCTTGGGCGCGTCGATGCTCTCGACCAGGTCGGCCAAGTCGCGCACCGCGAACGGGCGGCCGCAACTGCGCGCGCGGGCCGCCGCATTGGTCAGCGCCGCCGGGTCGAGCCCCAGTTTCTGGATCTGCTTGGCGAGTTCGGCGGCGGTGAACGCGCTTTGCGGGATCGAGCGGCCACCGCCGGCATTCACGATCTCGCGGCAGTTCGCGGTCTGGTGATCGTCGGTCGCCGACGGCAGTGGCACGAGGATCGCCGGACGGCCGGCGGCGGTCAGCTCGGCGATGGTCGAGGCGCCGGCGCGCGCGATCACGACATGCGCCCACGCGAGGCGATCGGGCAGGTCGGGCAGATAGGTCGCGATCTCGGCGGGAATCGCGTGTTCGGCATATTTGGCGCGCACCGAATCGATGTCCTCGATCCGCGCCTGATGCGTCACCTGCATCCGCCGGCGGAATGCGAGCGGCAGGAGCGCGAGGCCGTCGGGCACGACCTGGCTCAGGATGCTCGCGCCCTGGCTGCCGCCGGTGACGAGGACGCGGAAGATGCCATCCTCGTCCGCCGCCGGATAGGGCCGGTCGCGCAGCGCGAGGACGCTCTCGCGCACCGGATTGCCGACGAGGTGCGTCCTGGGGACGTATTTTTCCTTCAGCCGCTCGACCCGTTCATAGCTGGTGGCGATGCCGGCGACGCTGCCCGCGACCAGCCGGTTGACCCGGCCGAGCACGGCATTCTGTTCGTGGACGATCGTCGGCACCTTTTGCGCGAACGCACCGAGCAGCGCCGGTAGGGCGGGATAGCCGCCGAAACCGATGACGGCGGCGGGGCGGAAGGTCTTGTAGAGTTCGATCGCCATCGCACGACCCGCCAGCATCTGCCGTGCCGCCTTTACCCAGCCGATCGGCCCGCCGCTCAGCCGCCCGGCGGGCAGGACATGCGTCTGCACCCCGTCGAACAGGTCGGGAAAGCGCACGCCGCGTTCGTCGCTGACCAGCGCGACGCGGTGGCCGCGCCGCATGAGTTCGGTCGCCAGCGCGGCGGCGGGGACCATGTGGCCGCCGGTGCCCCCTGCTGCCAGGACATAATGCTTGCTCATTTCGCTCCGCTCCAGCGCTGCGGTCCATAGGGAGAGCGCGTCAGATACGGGTTCCGGCGAGTGAAAGCGAGCAGCAGTCCCATGCCGATCGACAGCGCGATCATCGACGACCCGCCATAGGAGATGAACGGCAGCGTCATCCCCTTCGACGGGGCGATGCCGACGTTGACCGCCATGTTGATGAGCGCCTGCGCGCCGAACTGCACCGCCAGGCCGGCGGCGGCGAGCAGCTTGAAGGCGTCCTCCTCGTCCAGCAGCCGCACGAACACGCGCACGACGATAGCGAGGAAGATCAGCGCGATGATAGCGCAGGCGATCAGGCCGAATTCCTCACCGACGACGGCGAAGATATAGTCGGTATGTGCCTCGGGCAGCTTGAACTTGATCCGCCCGCCGCCCGGCCCCGTCCCGGTGACGCCACCAGCGGTCAGCACGGCATGCGCCATGTCGACCTGATAGCTGTCGGTCGCCGATTTTTCGGGATCGGGAAACAGGAAGCCGTCGATCCGCACGCGCGCGGTGCCGTAAAAGGTATAGGCGGCGGCGAGCAGTCCGACCCCTGCGGCAGCGAGCAGCGCCATCACCCGGATCGGAATGCCCGAGATGACGAGCAAGGCCGCCCACACGCTGCAAAAGATTACCGTCTGCCCGAAATCGGGCTGGAGCATCAGGCATGCGGCAATCAGCGCGGTGAGCGCGCCCGTCACCCACAGCATCGGCAATTGCGGGTCCTTCGCGCGCAGCGACAGCAGCCACGCGGTCGTGACGATGAACATGGGTTTCAGGAATTCGGACGGCTGGAACTGGCCGACGCCGAGATTGACCCAACGCCGCGCGCCATTCGCCTCCACGCCCACGAACGGCGTCGCGGCGAGCGCGACAATCAGCAGCGCGGAGCCGACGAGACACAGGCGACGGGCGAGCGTGACCGGCAGCATCGACACGACGATCATCACCGGAAAGGCGAGGCAGATCCATCCCGCCTGCCGCCAGAAATACATCATCGGGGGGACCGTCACGTCGCCGCCGGAATAACGCACCGCAGAGGCTGGGGAGGCGGCGGCGACCGCGACCAGCCCGATCGCGATCAGCGTCATCGCGATCAGCAGCAGCACGCGGTCGACCTCGCGGAACCACGCGCCGATCGGCGAGCGGGTGGTGCGGCCCTGCAACGTGTCGACGCGCTGACGGAGGGGACGGGCCACGGGTCCGGTCATCGCAATGCCTCCACCGCCGCCGCGAAGGCCCGCCCGCGCGCTTCGTAATCGCTGAACTGGTCGAACGAGGCGCAGGCTGGCGACAGCAGCACGGTATCGCCGGCGCGCGCCTGCGTCGCGGCCGATCGGACCGCCGCGTCCAGCGTGCCGGCGTTCTCGACCGCCATGTCGGGGCCGAGCAGTTCGGCGAAACGATCGGCAGCATCGCCGATCGTATAGGCGCGCACGACGTTGCCGAAGCCGGGGCGGCAGGCGTCGAGGTCGTCGCCCTTGGCCAGACCGCCGACGATCCAGTGGATGCGCGCAAAGGCATTCAGCGCGGGCGCGGTGGATTCGGGGTTGGTCGCCTTGCTGTCGTCGACATACGCCACGCCCGCGACGTCGGCGACATGCGCCATCCGGTGCGGGAGCGCGCGATAGGTCCGAAGGGCGGCGTCGATGGTCGCGCGGTCCAGCCCAAGTGCCTCGCAGGTGGCGATGGCGGTCAGCGCGTTCTGGGCGTTATGCGGGCCGGCGAGTGCAGGGCCGAACGCCGGCAGGTCATCGGGCACGGCGATGCGGATCGCGCGGTTGCCGAGGGTTTCGGCGATGGCGCGGGAGGGCGCGTCGCCGGTGCCGATGATCGCGGTGTGGGTGGCCGACTGCATCGCGAACAGCCGGGCCTTCGATGCGGCATAGGCATCGAACCCGGCATAGCGGTCGAGATGGTCCGGCGTGATGTTGAGCAGCACCGCGACGTCGCAGTCGAGGCGGTAGGTCAGGTCGATCTGGTAGCTCGACAGTTCGAGGACGTAGACGCCGCCGGCCGGCAGCGGGTCCTGTTCGAGAATCGGCAGGCCGATGTTGCCGCCCATCCGTGCGGGAATACCGGCGGCGCACAGGATATGATGGATCAGCGCAGTGGTGGTCGACTTGCCGTTGGTGCCGGTGATGCCGACGACCTTGTGCGGCGGGAGATCGGCGCGGGCCTGTGCGAAGAGTTCGATGTCGCCGAGGATCGGCACGTTGCCGGCGTGGGCGACGATCGGGTGGCGGTTGAGCGGGACACCGGGCGACACGACGACGCCGTCGAACCCGGCGAGGTCGATCGCCAACGGATCGGCGAAAACTAGCGTTGGGAGAAGGGAAGTCGCGGGCGCTGCCGGAGTAGAAGAAGGCCCCTCTCCCCGACCCTCTCCCCGCAAGCGGAGAGAGGGAGAGCGTTTGGCTTCGTCGTTGTCCCATGCGGTTACTTCCGCGCCGCTCGCCAGCAGCGCACGCACCGTCGCCGCGCCGGAGCGGGCGAGGCCCAGCACCGCATAGCGCTTGCCCGCCCAGGCGGTGCCCGTCATCACCGCAGCTTCAACGTCGAGAGGCCCGCCAGCGCCAGCACGAACGCGACGATCCAGAAACGGATGACGACGGTCGCCTCCGCCCAGCCGAGCTGTTCGAAATGATGATGGATCGGCGCCATGCGGAAGATGCGGCGGCCGGTGCGCTTGAACCAGAACACCTGGATGATGACCGACAGCGCCTCGACCACGAACAGCCCGCCGATGATGCCGAGCACGATCTCGTGATGCGACGACACCGCGATCGTCCCCAGCGCGCCGCCCAAGGCAAGGCTGCCGGTATCGCCCATGAACACCGCCGCCGGCGGCGCGTTGTACCACAGGAAGGCGAGCCCCGCGCCGACGATCGCGCCGCAGAACAGCGCGAGGTCGCCGGCACCGGGGACATGCGGGATGCCGAGATAGGCGGCGAACTTCGCGTTGCCGACCATATAGACGATCAGCATGAACGCGACCGAGGCGATGATGACCGGCATCGTCGCGAGGCCGTCCAGACCGTCGGTCAGGTTCACCGCATTGCCGAACGACACGATGGTGAAGGCGGCGAACAGGATATAGACCGGCCCCAGATCGATCGCGACGCCCGAGAAGAACGGCACGTAGAGCATCGTCCCCGTCTGGCGGATGATGATCCAGCTCGCGATGCCCGCGATCAGGAATTCGAGCAGCAGCCGGGTGCGGCCCGAGACGCCCGCCGTGCTGGCCTTGCGCACCTTGTCATAGTCGTCGAGGAAGCCGATCGCGGCGAACCCCAAGGTCACGAACAGGCATGCCCAGACGAACGGGTTCGACAGATCCATCCACAGCAGCACCGCCGAAGCGAGCGCGGTGAGGATCATCAGCCCGCCCATCGTCGGCGTGCCGCGCTTGGCGAGGTGCGTCTGCGGACCGTCCAAGCGGATCGGCTGGCCCTTGCCCTGCCGCACGCGCAGCCAGCCGATGAACTTCGGCCCGATGATGAGGCCGATGAACAAGGCGGTCGCCGTCGCAGCACCAGTGCGGAACGACAGATAGCGAAAGAGATTGAGGACACCCGGAAAGCCCAGATATTCCGCGAGTTCGTACAACATCAGCCCTGCCCCGGCGCCTTCTGCGCGATCAGGGAGGCGACGACACGCGCCAGCCCCACCCCGTTCGATCCCTTCACGAGTACCGCGTCACCGGGCGCCAGCAGGTCGGCGAGGACCCGGGCGGCGGCGGCGGCATCGGGCACATGGACGGTTTCGATCCGCCCCTCAAGCGCCTTGGCGAGCGGGAGCATCCCCTGTCCCACCAGCACGGCGCGCGAAACGCCCGCTTCGTCGATCGGCACCGCCAGCGCGGCGTGATAGGCGTCGGACGCCTCGCCCAGCTCGCGCATTTCGCCGAGCACCGCGATGCGGCGGTCGGCGCGTTCGGCGGCTAGCACCTTGAGCGTCGCGCGCATTGAGGCAGGGTTGGCGTTGTAGCTTTCGTCGATCAGCAGCGCCTCGCCGCCCGTGACCGCGATGGTGGTACGGGCGCCGCGTCCAGCCAGTCCCTCCAGATCGGCGAGCGCGAGGCCGGCCACGCCAAGGTCGCCGCCGATCGCGTCGACCGCCGCGAGGACGGCGAGCGAATTGGCCACCCAATGGTCGCCCGGGGAGCCGAGCGTATAGCTGATCTCGCGCGTGCCGATGCGCGCGGTGACGAAGCTGCCACCGCCGGGCAGGCGGGCATGCTCGATCGCCTGTACATCGGCGCCGTCGCGCAGGCCGAAGGTGACGATCCGCCCGGCATGGCCGGCCGCCGCCTGCTGCAACGTGCCGAGATGCGGGCTGTCGAACGGCACGATCGCGGTGCCGCCGGGGGTCAGCCCCTCGAAAATCTCACCCTTGGCGCGGGCGATCGCGTCCTCGCCGGTGAAGAACTCGGTGTGCGCCGGCGCGATCGTGGTGACGACCGCCACGTCGGGGCGGACCAGCCGGGTCAGTTGCGCCAGTTCGCCGGCATGGTTCATGCCCATTTCGAACACCGCCGCCTGCGCCCGCGCGGGCAGGCGGGCGAGGCTCAAGGGCACGCCGGTATGGTTGTTGTAGCTCTTGACCGAGCGGTGCGCGTGCCCGTGGGTGACGCGGTCGAGTGCTGCGAACAGCGCTTCCTTGGTCCCGGTCTTGCCGACCGATCCGGTGACGCCGATCACCTTCGCCTGACTGCGCGCGCGCGACGCCTTGGCAAGCAGGTCGAGCGCGGCGGTGGTGTCGGCGACCAGCACATGCGGCCCGTCGGCGGCGCGCGATACCAGCGCACCGGCGGCACCCTGCGCATAGGCCTGTTCGACGAAACGGTGGCCGTCGGTCGCATCGCCCGACAAGGCGACGAACAGGTCGCCGGGGCCGACCTCGCGGCTGTCGAACGCGACGCCGCCGACCGCGAAGTCGGCGGAGGCGGTGCCGCCCGTCGCCGCGGCGATGGCGGCGGCGGTCCAGAGATCAGCGGGCACAGTCACGCGCCACCTGTACGTCGTCGAACGGCAGGACCATGTCACCGACGATCTGCCCCTGTTCATGGCCCTTGCCGGCGATCAGCACGATGTCGCCCGCCTGCGCCATCGCGCAGGCGGCGCGGATCGCCTCGCGCCGGTCGCCGATCTCGGTCGCGCCGATCGCACCTTCCAAAACCTGCGCGCGGATGGCGGCGGCGTCTTCGGTGCGGGGATTGTCGTCGGTGACGATCGCCACGTCGGCGCGGGTGACGGCCACCTCGCCCATCGGCGCGCGCTTGCCGGTGTCGCGGTCGCCGCCCGCGCCGAACACGACGATCAGGCGGTTGTCGGCATGCGGGCGCAGCGCGGCGATCGCCGCTTCGAGCGCGTCGGGAGTATGCGCATAGTCGACATAGACCGGTGCGCCGTTTTCGAGGATCACCGCGCGCTCCAGCCGGCCGCGCACCGGTTGCAGTCGCGCCAGCCCGGCGAACGTCGCGGCAAGATCGCCACCGGTGGCCAGCACCAGCCCGGCGGCGGTGAGCGCGTTCGCCGCCTGATACGCGCCGATCAATGGCAGCTTGACGATATGCGTCGCGCCCTCCGCCTCGATCGTCAGCGTTTGCCCGAGCAGGGTGGGGTCGCGGCCGACCAGTTTCAGCGTCTCGCCATGTTCGCCGACGGTGATGAGCGCGTTGCCGCGTACCCGTGCCAGATCGATCACCCGGTCGGCATGGGGATCGTCGACCCACACCACCGCCACCCCGTCGTCGGCCAGCACTTCGGCGAACAGGCGCAGCTTGGCGGTCAGATAGCGCGCCATGTCGCCATGATAGTCGAGGTGATCGCGGCTGAGGTTGGTGAAGGCGGCGGCGCGGACCGGCAGGCCTTCGGTGCGATATTGCGACAGGCCGTGGCTCGACGCCTCGAACGCCAGATGGCTGACGCCTTCGCGCGCCAAGCCGGCGACGTTCGACAGGAAGGTGACGACGTCGGGCGTGGTCAGCCCGGTCGTCACCCGCTCGTCGGCGGTGGTGACGCCCAGCGTCCCGATCGAGGCGGCGTGATGGCCCTGCATCCGCCAGAGCTGGCGGACCATCTCGACCGTGCTGGTCTTGCCGTTGGTGCCGGTGACGGCGACGCAGGTCGGCGGGAACGGCGCGAAGAAGGTGGCGGCGGCGCGGGCGAATGCCTCACGCGGATCGTCGGCGGCGATATGCAGCGCGCCCTCAACCACCGCGCCCGGCCGGGCGACGACCGCGATCGCGCCGCTGGCGATGGCGGCGGGGATGAAATCCTCGCCGTTCACCCGCGCGCCTTCGAACGCGCCGAAGATGGTGCCGGGGGCGACCTTGCGATGATCGATCGCAAAGCCCGTCACCACCGCCGCTTCGTCGCCACCCGTGATCTGTCCCAGTCTCATTCCGCGTTCGCCGCCACTTTCTTGCTACCCGGCGCATGCCATAGCAGGCTGCGGAGTGGCGTCATGTCGATATCGGCATTCGCATCGGGAATCACGCCCAGCAGCGGGCCGGTGCGCGAAATCACCCGGCTGACGACCGGGGCGGCGGTCCATGCGGCGGTGGTGAAGCCGAAGGTTTCCTTGGTGCCCTTCGGACTGTCGAGCATCGCGATCACGACATAGCGCGGGCGGTCCATCGGGAACACGGCGGCGAAGGTCGAGACGTTGACCTTCTTCGAATAGCCGCCGCCCGCGCCCACCGTTTCGGCGGTGCCGGTCTTGCCGCCGACACGGAAGCCGGGGGCCTCCGCCTTCCGGCCGGTGCCGTCGGTGACGATCAGCCTGAGCAGCCCGCGCATCTTGGCGCTGGTATCCTCCGAAAACACGCGGCGGCCGGCCGGGGCCTGTCCGGGCCGCAGCTTCAGCATCGTCGCGGGCCGCCAGATGCCGCCGTTGACCAGCGCGGCATAGGCGCTGGCGAGGTGCAGCGGGGTGACGGCGATGCCGTGGCCATAGGCGGTCGTCATCGTCGTGGTCCGCGCCCAGAAATGCGGCCAGATCGGCCGGGCCTTTTCCAGTTCGATGTCGGGCGCGGTATCGAAATGGAGCGAGCGGAACAGCTTGGCCATCCGCTCCGGCCCCATTTCGTCGGCGATGCGCGCGGTCGCGATGTTCGACGAATGGACCAGCGTCTCGGGGATGTTCAGCCAGCGCTTCTGCGCATGGTCGTCGCGGATGCGAAACCCACCGATGAACAGCGGCTGGGTCGCATCATAGCGCTTGGCGAGCGACGGGGCGACGCCGGTATCGAGCGCAGCGGCCATCGTCAGCGGTTTGAACGCCGATCCGAGTTCGTACACGCCCTGCGTCACCGTGTTCATCTGCCCGGTGTTGGCGGTGACGGCATTGGGATTGAACGTCGGCAGCGAGGTCATGGCGATCACCTCGCCGGTGTCGCTGTCGAGCACCACGCCGCCGGCGCCGCGCGCCTGGAACACCGCCATCGCATTGGCGAGTTCGCTCTCCAGCGCCGCCTGCACGCGCAGGTCGAGGCTGAGCGCCACCGCATGGCCGCGCTCGCCCGGATTCATCAACCGGGCGTTGAGGAATTTCTCCATGCCGCGCACGCCGCGACCATCCATGTCGAGATAGCCGAGCGCATGCGCCGCCATCGCGCTTTGCGGATAGAGCCGCTCGGGCTCGCGGCCGAGCGCGATGCCCGGTTCGCCCAGCGCGTTGACCGCCTGCACCAGTTGCGGCAGTGCGCGGCGTTTCAGATAGACGAAGCCGCGATCCGCCATGAGCTGCGCATAATAATAGGCGGCATTCTGCTCGGGCATCAGTTCGGCGAGACGATTGGCCAGCTCGCGCTTGTCGCCGATCACCTTGTCGGGGCGGACCGCGATCGACCACGCATCGATGGTGCGGGCAAGCGGCGCGCCGTTGCGATCGACCAGATCGCCACGCAGCGGCACCAGCGCCGCTTCGGCGGCGATCGCCGAATGCGGTTCGGCGGCGATTCCGAGCATCGCGAGACGCCCGAGCACCACCGCGACGCCGGCGGCGAACAGCAGCATCAGCACCATCAGCCGGTAATGGGCGATGCCCACCAGCGACTGGCGCGTGCCATCGGAACGTTGCTGGTGCAGCGGCGGGGCCACGACGACGATCACCGGAGCGTCGCTTCCCTGCGGGCGGAACGGGACAGGTCGCCGAGCGTGGAGTCGCTCAGCAGCGTGCGGTCGAGCATCGCCACCGCGCGCGCCTTGGCATGGGCGACGGCGGCGGTCTGGACCGGTCCGGTCGGGCGCGGCGCGGCCCTGGCGGCGGGCGCGGGGGTGGTGGCCCTAGGGCTGACGGCCGGGGTAGCGGCGGCCGACGTGGCAACGGCGGGCGGCGTCACCGGGGCGGCGGCCGGTTCGGTCGGAGCAGGGATATATTCCATCGGCGCGGCGGGCACGACATAGGCGAGCGCGACATTGCCGCCTTCGGTCCGGCCGGGCAGCGACGCCAGTTGATGTTCGCCGCCGACATATTGTTCGGCGCGCGGCGAGGCGAGCGCCAGCACGTCGCCGTTCCAGCGTTCGAGCTGCGCCAGATTGGCGCGGGTATCAAACTCGGTTTCGAGGTCGCGAATCTCCTTGCGCGCCTGCACGATCGATCGCTCGACCGCCTCGACGCGCGCACGCTCCGCCGCTCCCTGCGAAATTACCAGATAGAAGGCCGGGGCCATGATCCCGACCATCACCAGTTTCCCGAGCGTTCCGAACCCGAACGTCCCCATCGCACCCTAACTCCCGTTCGAACTCCACGGCGCCGCCGCCGTGCGAATGGCCGCGCGCAAGGTCGCTGAACGCGCGCGCGGATTGATACTCGTTTCTTCGTCGCTTGGCCGCACCGCCTTGGCGATGTGGCCGAAGGTCGCCTCCGGCCCCTGCACCACCAGTGGGCGGTGGCGCGATCCGGCCGGCATCGCCCCGCCGCGTTCCCGCAGGAAGCGCTTCACGATCCGGTCCTCCAGACTGTGGAAGCTGACCACCGACAGCCGCCCGCCCTCGCGCAGCACCCGCTCCGCCGCGCCCAGCCCGGCGGTCAGTTCGCCCAGCTCGTCGTTCAGATGGATGCGGATCGCCTGGAACGCGCGGGTCGCCGGGTCCTTCTTCTCGTGCGGACGGTGGCCGAGCGCGCGACGGACGACGGCGGCCAGCTCACCGGTCCGCGCGAACGGGCGCGCGCCGACGATGAAGCTGGCGACGCGGCGATGGCGCGGCTCCTCGCCATAGCGGTCGAGCACATCGGCGATCTCGGCCTCGGCGGCCTCGTTGAGCCATTCGGCGGCGGTCTGCCCCTCGCGGCTCATCCGCATGTCGAGCGGCCCGTCATACTGGAACGAGAAGCCGCGACCGGCTTGGTCGAGCTGCATCGACGACACGCCGATGTCCATCACCACGCCGTCGACCTGGTCGATCCCGCGCGCCGCCAGTTCGCCCGCCATCGCCGAGAACGGCGCCTCGATCAGCGTCAGCCGATCGCCGGCCTCCGCCAGCAGCGGCGCGGCGGCGGCATGGGCGGTCGGATCGCGATCGAACGCGATCACGCTCGCGCCGGCGGCCAGCATCGCGCGGGTATAGCCGCCCGCGCCGAAGGTGGCGTCGACATGGACCTCGCCCGGCTGGATCGCCAGCGCGGCGACCGCTTCGGCCAGCAGGACCGGGATATGCGGAGCAGCGGTCATTGCAGCCCCTTTTCTTCCATCAGGAATTCGCACAGCTCGCGCGTGTCGGCGTCGATCGCTTCGTCGGCGATCAGCGTGAACGGGTCCCAGATGTTGAAGGTATCGCCGCGTCCGTGGAAGAACGCCCATTTGTCGATGTTGGAGCGACGGCGGTAGAAGGTCGGCAGGACGAACCGCCCGGCGCTGTCGAACGGCGCGGTTTCGAGGTTGCCGAACGCCTTGCCGGCGACGTTATAGTCGGTGTCGACGTCCTCGTCGCTGCCCTGCGGCGCGCGCGAGTACAGGATTTTGGGCCAGGCGGCGTCGAACGCGCTGAGGCAGGCATGTTTGGCGTGGCGTTTGATGAGCAGTTCGCGGGAGTCGGCGTTCTTCTCCAGCACCGAGCGCAGCTTTGCAGGAACTGCGACGCGACCCTTCGCGTCGACCGCCTGAAGCCCATAGCTCAGGTAGAGTTCCCTGTCCGACACGTAGCCCCTGTTCGGTTACGCAGGACACCCGTCTCGTCCGACCAAATACACGCCGCACGATTGAAAATGACGATCGCAGGACCTGCCCCCTGTGACGCATACGGACGTATCAAAAACATGATTGGGCAACAATGGGCAAAATTGGGCAGAAATGGGAGAAAGCGCCAAAAGGATGAAAACAAATGGGATGTACTTGGTTTGTTCTATGGCAAGTCGCATCATTTGCCGGGGGTATTTATGGGAGGAGCCCCCACCCGCCGATTGCCGCCGCCCGAACGTACGACGTGATTGGCGGAAAACTGCGGATAATCTGGATCAGTAAACGCCCATGGGCGGCGGGCCGACCGGGACGGCGTTATCGCGCGGGCGCGGGTGCCGCTGCATTGCCCGGCGCGACGCCCGGCGACACGCCGAGTTCGGCCAGCGGCTCATCCGGGTTGGCCGACGGGGCGGCATCGACGACCGCCGTATTCGCGGCTTCGTTGAGCAGCGCGGCGTCATCGCCGATCGGGGCTTCGTCGATCGCCGAGCGGAACAGCGCGCTCGCCAGCACGATCAGCAGCACGACGAGCACGAGCCCGGTCGCGCCGACGCGCAGTCGCTGCAATATCTGGGACTGGTCGGTTCGCGGCACCATCGCGCGCAACGGTTACGCCGAAGCGGCCGCGCTGTCGACCGCCAACCCCTTGGCCGCCAGCCATTCGGGGTTGTACAGCGTCGAGAGGTAGCGAAAGCCGGTATCGCACAGGATCGTCACGACCCGGCTGCCCGGCCCCAGTTGCCGCGCCAGCCGCACCGCGCCGGCGACGTTGATCCCCGACGACAGGCCAAGACACAACCCCTCCTCGGCGAGCAGGCGGCGGACCCATTCCATGCCTTCCGCGTCCGATACGCGGAACTGGGTATCGATCGGCGCGCCTTCGAGGTTGGCGGTGATCCGCCCCTGCCCGATCCCTTCCGCGACCGACGATCCTTCGGAGCGCAGCTCGCCATGAGCATAATAGTCGTACAGTGCCGCGCCATGCGGATCGGTGAGCGCGATACGGACGCGCTCGTCCTTCTCCTTGAGGCCGAGGCCGACGCCGGCGATCGTCCCCCCGGTCCCGGCGGCGCAGGTGAAGCCGTCGATCCGTCCGTCCATCTGTTCCCAGATTTCGGGCGCGGTGCCGACGATATGCGCGCGGCGGTTGGCGATATTGTCGAACTGGTTCGCCCAGATCGCGTTGGGCGTCTCCTCGGCGATCCGCCTGCTGGTGTGAACGAAATGACCGGGGTTCGAATAGGGCGCGGCGGGCACCAGCACCAGCTCGGCGCCCAGTGCGCGCAGCGTGTCCATCTTCTCGCGGCTCTGCGTCTCGGGCATGACGATGATCGTCTTGTAGCCCTTCGCATTGGCGACCAGCGCCAGGCCGATGCCGGTGTTGCCGGCGGTTCCCTCGACGATCGTGCCGCCGGGCTGGATGGCTCCGCGCGCCTCGGCATCCTCGACGATGAACAGCGCCGCGCGATCCTTCACGCTGGCGCCGGGATTGGCGAATTCGCACTTGGCGAAAATCTCCGCCCCCGCCGCCTCGCTCGGCCCCTTGAGGCGGACGAGCGGGGTATTGCCGATGAGGGCGAGCGTGTCGGTGGCGGTGTGCATGAAGGTCAGATGGCGTAGCCGGCGCGTCTCGGCAAGGCAGGCGTGGGGTAGAATGGGTTGGCGGGGGGCAACGGGGGCTATTCCCTGCTCCCCTCCCTGCAAGGGAGGGGTTGGGGGTGGGTGGGCCAGCGAGGTTCGCCAACGGTCGTCACGATCGCTTCGGCGACACCGTCGGGGTTGGCCAAGACCTCCGCGTTCCAGAAGCGCAACACCCGCCAGCCAAGACTTTCGAGGAAACGGGTCCGTTCGACGTCATAGGCGGAATCGAGATGCTGGCTGCCATCGAACTCGATCGCGACGCGGGCGGAACGGCAGGCGAGGTCGAGGATATACTTGCCGACGACCAATTGGCGCGTAAAGCGCGAGCGGTGGTGGCGCAGGCGGTGCCAGATGAGGCGTTCAGCTTCGGTCGCATTAGTGCGGAGGTCGCGGGCGCGCTCGGTAAGGTAAAGCGGCACGCGGGTCATTCGCCAATGTCCCTTATCGCTTGCGGAAACCCACCCACCCCCGACCCCTCCCTTCCAGGGAGGGGAGAAGCGCGACAACTCCCCTCCCTGAAAGGGAGGGGTCGGGGGTGGGTCGGCCGGCGAGGGAATGCGACGCCAGCCGCGTCACCCCACTAACGCATCCACCAGCGCCTTGACCTTCGCCTGCCGCCATTGCGGCAGCGGTGCGACCAGCCAGTAGCCGAGCCGCCCGGCCTTCGGTTCGCCGACCACGACCAGCCGGCCGGCGGCGATGTCGTCGCGGGCGAGGAGTTCGGGGACGGTCGCGCGGCCCAGCCCTGCCGCCGCCGCATCGATCGCGAGGCCGGCGTCGGCGACGCGGACCAGCGCCGTCGCATCCTCGGGCGAGCAACCGGGCCAGCCGATGCGGGTGTCGGCACCGCCGCCGGCACGCTCGACCGTGACCATGCCGTCCGATTCGAGCGCCTCGCCCTCCTGCGCGCCCGGCCCCTCGCCCCAGCGGACGGCGAGGTCGAGATTGGCTTCGGTGAAGTCGACCGCGTCGTCGGCCGCAACCAGCGCGAAGCGGAGTTCGCCGTCCGCAGCGGCGATGCGCGACAGGCGCGGCAACAGCCATTTCTGGGTCACGTCGCGCGGCGCGGCGATCGTCAGCGACTTGGACGACTGGCCCGCCTGCATCGCGCGGACTGCTTCCTCGAATTGCAGGAACCCGCCGCGCAGCGCCGCCAGCCCCGCCTCGCCCTCGGGCGTGAGTTCCAGCCCGCGCGTGGTGCGGCGGAACAGGACGACGCCCAGCGTATCCTCGAGCGCACGGACCTGCTGCCCGACGGCGGCGGGCGTCACCGCCAGTTCGTCGGCGGCGCGGGTGAACGACAGGTGGCGCGCGGCGGCATCGAGCACGCGCAGACCGTTCAGCGGCAGATGCGTGCGCTTCATGCGCCGACCGCCGGGGCCAGCAGGTTGAAGCGCGGGATCGCCACCTCGAAGGTCGTGCCGTCGTCCGCCAGCATATGATAGCTCCCCTGCATCGCGCCGGTCGGCGTCGTCAGCGGACAGCCCGACACGTAATCGAAGCTGCCCTGCGGCTCGATCACCGGCTGCTCGCCGATCACCCCCTCGCCCTCGACGCTGTGGCGCTCACCGCGACCGTCGGTGATGATCCAGTGGCGGGTGAGCAACTGCACCGTGCGGTCGGAGCCGTTCTCGATACGGATATGATAGGCCCAGAACCAGCGCCCGGTCTGCGGCTGCGACTGTTCGGGCAGATAGGTCGCCGATACCCGCACGGCGATTCCCGCCGTCGTCGCCTCGTGCGGGAACAGCGCCTTTATCATAGCGACACCGCGCGTAGCGCCTGATCGAGATCGGCGATCAGGTCGGCCGGGTCTTCCAGCCCGACGTTGATGCGGATCATCCCCTCGCCGATGCCCATCTCCAGCCGTTTGTCCTCGGCCAGCCCCGAATGGGTGGTCGAGGCGGGGTGGGTCATCAACGAGCGCGAATCGCCGATGTTGTTCGAGATGTCGATCAGTTGCAGCGCGTCGAGCAGCCCGTGCGTCTGGGTACGCCCGCCATCCAGCTCGAACGAGAAGATCGGCCCGGCCTTCTTCATCTGCCGCATCGCGAGGTCGTGCTGCGGATGGCTCGGCAGGCCGGGGAAGTTGATCTTCGGCACGCGGCCTTCGAGGAAGCGGCCGACCTCCAGCGCATTGTCCGACTGGCGCATCACGCGCAGGTCGAGCGTCTCCAGCCCTTTGAGCACCACCCATGCGTTGAACGCGCTGAGCGTCGGCCCGGTGTTGCGGGTGAACGGCAGCAGCACGTCGTTGATGAAGGCGCTCGTCCCGCAAACCGCCCCGGCGAGGACGCGGCCCTGCCCTTCCATCAGCTTGGTCGCGCTATAGGCGACCACGTCGGCGCCGAAATCCATCGGCCGTTGCAGCGCGGGGCTGGCGAAGGCGTTGTCGACCACGGTCGTGATCCCGCGTTCGCGCGCCGCCGCGCAGATCGCGGTCAGATCGGCCACGTCCATCGTCGGGTTGGCCGGCGTCTCGAAGAACCAGACCTTGGTGTTGGGCTTGCTGGCGTCGATGAACGCCTGCGTGTCGCGCGCATCGACGACGGTCGTCTCGATCCCGAACTTCGGGAGCAACGTGTCGGTCAGCCAGCGGCACGACCCGAAGGCGGCGCGCCCGCCGACGAGGTGATCGCCCGCCGACAACTGGCACAGCAGCGACGCGGTCATCGCCGCCATGCCGCTTGCCATCGTTCGACACGCCTCGGCTCCTTCGAGCAGGGCGATGCGCTCTTCGAGCATCTCGACGGTCGGGTTCTGCAGCCGCGAATAGGTCATGCCCGCCTGTTCGCCGGCGAAGCGCGCGGCGGCATCGCCCGCGCAGTCATAGGCATAGCCCGAGGTCAGGAACAGCGCTTCCGACGTCTCGCCATATTCGCTGCGCGCGGTGCCGCCGCGCACGGCCTGCGTTGCGGGACGCCAGTGGGCGGTGATGCTGCGGTCTTGTCCGGTCTTGCGCTTCATGGGAAACGCCTTTGCGCCCTTCGCCCCCGGATTTCCAGAGGGAGATGACAGCGGGGCCGCGTGCGCCTAGGTGGGGGCGATGCGTCCCGTCCTCGATGTGCATCGCTCGATCCTTGGCCAGCCGTGGCGCTGGCGCGGCCTTGAAGGGGATGTGTGCGACGACGGGTTCGTCGCCGACGACCTCGTCACCCGTATCCTGCTGGCGCGCGGCTGTCCGCGCGACGCGCTGGAGGCGCACAAGACCCCCAGTATCCGGGGGTTCATGCCCGATCCGTCGATCTTCCGCGACATGGACCGCGCCGCCGACCGGCTGGCGCAGGCGGTCGTGTCGGGCGAGCAGGTCGCGATCTTCGGCGATTATGACGTCGACGGCGCGACGTCGGCCGCGCTGCTGGTGCGGTTGCTGCGCGACATGGGCCTTGCCCCGCGCGCCTATATCCCCGACCGGCAACTGGAAGGCTATGGCCCGACGGCGGGGGCGATGCTGCGGTTGCAGGCGGAGGGGGCGACGCTGATCGTTACCGTCGATTGCGGCGCGCAGGCGTTCGAGGCGCTCGAAGCCGCGCGCGATGCCGGCGTCGAGGTGCTGGTGGTCGATCATCACCAATGCACCACCGCCCTGCCCCCGGCGCTGGCGGTGGTGAACCCCAACCGGCTCGACGAGGGCGAAGGGGCGGCGCACGGCCATCTGGCGGCGGTGGGCGTGGCGTTCCTGCTCGGCGCCGCGCTGCTCAGGACGCTGCGGGCGAAAGGGTATTTCGCGGATCGGGCGGAGCCGAAGCTGCTCGACCTGCTCGATCTCGTCGCGCTCGGCACCGTCGCCGATGTCGCGCAGTTGCGCGGGCTGAACCGGGCGTTCGTCGCGCAGGGGCTGAAGGTGATGGCACGGCGGCAGAACATCGGCATCGCCGCGCTGATCGAGGCATCGCGGTTGACCCGCGCGCCGACCGCTACCGATCTGGGCTTTGCGCTCGGGCCACGGATCAACGCCGGCGGGCGCGTCGGCAAGTCCGATCTGGGCGTCCGGCTGCTGACGACGCAGGACCCCGACGAAGCCAAAGCGCTGGCGATCGAGCTCGACCGGCTGAACGACGAGCGCCGCCTGATCGAAGGCGACGTCCAGTCCACCGCCGACCTGCTGGCGGCCGGACAGGAGGGGCGCGGCTGCGTGATCGTCGCCAGCCGGGGCTGGCATCCCGGCGTCATCGGCATCGTCGCCGGGCGGTTGAAGGAACGGCTCGGCCGGCCGGTGCTGGTGCTGGCGATCGACGAACAGGGCGTGGCCAAGGGATCGGCACGCTCGATCCCCGGCGTCGACATCGGCGCGGCGATCCTTGCCGCGAAGGAGATCGGCCTGATCGTCGCGGGCGGCGGCCATGCGGCGGCGGGCGGAGTCACGATCGCCGAGGACGCCATCGCCGCGCTCGGCGACTTCCTGCACGAACGGTTGCACGCGGGGGTGGAGCGTGCCCGCGAGGATCGCGCGCTGCTGGTCGACGCGGTGCTGGCGCCGGGCGGGCTCAACCCGCTGCTGATCGACGCGCTGGCGGTCGGCGGGCCGTACGGCATGGGCTGGCCGCAGCCGCGCGTCGCGGCGGGGCCGGTGCGCATCGTCAAGGCGGACATCGTCGGCAACGGCCATGTCCGCGCGATCGTGAGCGGCGACGACGGGCGCGGGTTCAAGGGCGTCGCCTTTCGCGCCGCCGACACCGACCTCGGCCGCGCGCTGCTGGGCGCACCCAAGCACCGCCGCCTGTGGCTGGCCGGTCGTGCGAAGCTCGACGACTGGGGCAGCCGCCCGGCGGCGGAACTGCATATCGACGACCTCGCCTGGGCCGATTGATGCGATTGATGCGATCGTCGCAATTTTTCGGTTGACCGATCGGCGGGCCTCCCCTAACCGGCCCTCCACGCCTTCAAGGCCCCTTCGTCTAGCGGTTAGGACGCGGCCCTTTCACGGCTGAAGCACGGGTTCGATTCCCGTAGGGGTCACCAGCGCAAGCATCAGCCATATATGCCTGCCGGTGACGAGGTTTTTCCTCATCAGTTGATGCGACTCTGTTCTCGGGCGGCTTGCCTGCGAACGGCCTAATGCCATCGAAGGGCAGCAACCACCGCGTCCACAATGGTTGACACCGTCGGATGCGAGGCCTTCGGACCGGCCGGCATATCCCTCGACCACCGTTCGCTTAGTTCACTTGGCGACGGCCTTCCGGTTGATACCGCGCCGCTTCACCAGCACCTTCGGTCTCTCCTGACGATGCTGTGCCGTATCGCCCGCCCGGCGAAGGTCGGGGATCGCCGATGTCGATCGGGTCCTCATGTGCAGAACCTGTCCCATCGTGTATTCTTGGTGCTTGCGCCGATGCTGTACCAGCAACTGCCAGGATCAAAGACCCAACATTCATGGATCAAATTCTATCGAATGCGTCCTCTTCGCAGTCGAGATAGCCGATCGTTATTCTTGCTCATCCAGTAATAAATACTTCTATATTGTTACATAATGTTTCTAAAACTTGGACCTCGATTATCTGTGTAACTATAAAGACACAATCCGCGACGAATACATCTTGTTCCCCTTCCGCCGGTTGCGATTGGTCAGGGTAGTTGATCTAGTAACGATCAGGGGCCGGCAGACCGCACAATGCCACGCAGGCCCTTTGATGCGCAGACGCTGCGCATCGGAAAAACAACAGGGGAACATCCTACATGGTAGCATTTCGCTCGCGATTGCTGACGACCACCGTATTCGCCGGCGCGGCGATCGCGCTGACGTCGCCGGCACAGGCACAGGTCGCCGAACCGACGGTCGGCACCGGGCTGCAACAGGAAGCCGGCACCGGCGACGGATCGGGCGACGAGACGATCGTCGTCACCGGATCGCGCATCCAGCGGCGCGACCTGACTTCGCCCAGCCCGATCGCGGTCGTGTCGGCCGAAGAGTTCCAGTTGACCGGCGCGATCAACGTCGAACAGGTCATCAACACGCTGCCGCAGGCGGTGCCCGGCACCACCGGCTTTTCGAACAATCCCGGCAGCGGCGCAGCGACGCTCAACCTGCGCAACCTGGGGGCCACGCGCACGCTGGTGCTGGTCAACGGTCGCCGCTGGATGTCGTACGACACCAACCAGATCGTCGATCTGAACACCATTCCCCAGTTCATGCTTCAGAACGTCGAGGTGCTGACCGGCGGCCAGTCGGCGACCTACGGGTCGGACGCGATCGCCGGCGTGGTCAACTTCAATCTTCGCCAGGACCTAAACGGCGCGATCATCGGCGGGCAATATGCGCTGACCGAACAGGGTGACGGCGCGCGCTATGACGTCAATTTCGCGGTCGGATCGAAGTTCGCCGACGGCCGGGGATCGGTGACGGTCTATGCCAACTACACCCGCCGCGAACCGATCTTCCAGGACGCGCGCGACTTCTCGCGCAACGCGGCGGGCGACGGCTGCATCGTTCCCGGATCGACCAATTCGACCACCGGCATCGGCACCAATTTCGGCGGCGCGCTCGCGACCTGCGCATCGCGCGGTGGCGAAGTCGGCCTGATCCCGCAGGGTTCGGCGTCGACCCCGCTTGCCACCCTGCCCGGCATCACCACCGGCGGCGCGTCGCTCGGCTATGTGTTCAATCCGACCGGCGGCGGCACGCGCGCGTTCAACGATCCGGCCGATCTCTACAATTTCGCGCCCGACAACTATCTGATGCTGCCGCAGGAGCGCTATCTGCTCGGCGGCTATGGCAGCTATGAACTGGCCGACAACATCACCGGCTATACCGAAGTCGGTTTCGTCAAGAATTCGGTGCCGCAGGAACTGGCGCCGACCCCGATCGGCCAGGCGCTGAACCTGCAGATCGCCAGCCCGTGGTTCAACGAACAGACGCGCGGTCTGCTGCGTCCGCTCGATACCGACAACGACGGGTATGTCACCACCAACGTCAACTTCCGCTTCAACCAGTCCGGCCCGCGCAACGTCGATGCCAGCCGCACCGCGTTCCGCCTGCTCGGCGGCCTGCGTGGCAACATCACCGACAATCTGCGCTTCGACGTGTACTATATGTACGCCCGGACCGAGAATCAGCAGTATCAGCAGGGCAATATCTCGCGCAGCCGCTTCGCGGCGGCGACCGAGACGGAAATCGTCAACGGCACCCTGCGCTGCCGTGCCGCCGCAGCGCGGACCGCTGGCTGCGTTCCGCTTAACGTCTTCGGGCTCGGCCTCGCCGATCCGGCGGCGATCCGCTACGTCACGGTCAATTCGACCAACCTCGAACGTTCGGACATTCGCAACTTCGTCGCGTCGGTGAACGGCGACCTCTTCACGGTCGGCAACAGCGTCGATCCGGTCGCCTTTGCCGCCGGCGTCGAATATCGCGGCATGTCGGCGAGCTATCGTCCGGACACTTTCCTGTCGTCGGGCGATGTCGCGGGCTTCAACGCGGGTCAGCCGACCAGCGGCGAATATGACGTGCGCGAAGTGTTCGGCGAACTGCGCGTGCCGCTGGTGAGCGAAGGCTTCATCCACAAGCTCGAACTGACCGGCAACGCGCGCTATTCGGACTATTCGCTCGACGCCGTCGGTGGCGTGTGGACCTATGCCGGCGGTGCGCAGCTCTCGCCGATCCGCGACATCACCCTGCGTGGTCAATATGCCCGTGCGGTGCGTGCGCCGAACGTGCAGGACCTGTTCGGTGGCAACTCGACCGGCTTCCCCGCCGCGCAGGACCCCTGTTCGGATCGTGGCGCGGCCGGCAACCGGACCGAAGCGGTCCGCCAGCTCTGCATCGCCAACGGCGTGCCGGCGGCCAACGTCTTTACCCGCGCGGTACAGCCGAACGCGCAGATCCAGGCCAATTTCGGCGGCGATCCCAACCTGTCGGAAGAAACGTCGGACACCTACACCGCCGGTGTCGTGTTCCGTCCGAGCTTCATCCCGCGGCTGAACGTGACGGTCGATTATTTCAACATCAAGGTCGAGGATACGATCGCGACCTTCGGCGGTGGCCTGAACGACGCGCTGTCGCTCTGCTTCACCGTCGCGCAGAACCTGACCAACCCGATCTGTTCGATCTTCCAGGGCGTGCGCAACACCACGACCGGGGCGATCGGCGAAACGTCGGGTGGGCGTAACCCGAACGTGCTGTCGGCCAACATCGCGACGCTCAAGACCTCGGGCATCGACGTTGCTGCCGATTATTCGCTGCCGGTCGATTTCTCGGTCACCGGCGGGGATCGCTCGAACGTCAGCGTCTCGTTCCTCGGCACCTATCTCGACAAGTTCCGCAGCACGTCGGTGGCGGCGATTCCGGAGCGCGAGACGATCGGCGAAGGATCGGTGCCGAACGTACCGACGCTCAACCCAATGCCGAAGTGGGTTCATACCGCCCGTCTGAGCGTCTCGGACGGGCCGATGGTGTTGTCGTTGCGCTGGCGTTACCGGGGTCCGGTCAAGGACCGTCGCCTCGACAACACCTTCGTCGGACTGGTGCGCACGCCGCAGGACCCGGCGTTGTTCCCCAACGCCCGGATCGGCGCGGTGAACTATTTCGACCTGTCGACCGCGTTCAAGGCGACCGACCGGTTGCAGATCACGATCGGCGTCAACAACCTGACCAACCAGAAGCCCGAAGTGCTCGGCTCGCTTCAGGAACAGGCGAACACCTTCCCCGGCACCTATGACGTGCTGGGTCGCGACTTCTTCGTGGGTGCGCGGCTTCAGTTCTGACGCTGCCGTCAACGACGAACGAAAGGGGGGCATCCGCGGCGACGCGGGTGCCCCTTTTTTCGTGTCAGCGCGAGCCCACGTCGAAGGCGACGGTCATCCGCTTGCCCGTCGCGATCGGGCGGGTGCCGTGAAACAGGGTGCTGGGAAACAGCACGCAATGCCCGACACGCGGGACGATGGTGCGCAGCGGTGGCAGGTCGAGCCGCAGGTTGGCGGGTGGCCGCCCCAGTTCGAGCACACCGGGATCGCCTGCTGGCACCGCGAAATAGGCCGCCGACGACAATAGCCCATGGGGGTGGACGTGGGGCGCGTGCCGCCCCGCCCCGCTCAGGCGGATCGACCAGCTTCCGGCGACACGCCACGGTGCATCGCGCGATCGCAGCAGCGGATGGGCAGAATGGGCATCCGGCAGGGCATGGCGATAGCGTTCGATTGCCCGGTCGACCGCTTGCGCCACCGCCCGCACCGCCGGTTCGTCCCGCTGGAACAGGGCGCCGCGCGTCTGGCTGCCGAGCTTGACCGACTGGCCGATCGGCATCGCCGCGCGGTCGTGCAGCGTGTCGAGCATGGTAACGGCGGCGGCGTGCGCATCGTGCGACAGGTCGAGCAGACGTTCCTGCACCAGCACCGGATCGCCGTGCAGCCAGAGGTGGCGCGGATCGTCCATCACCCGCCACGCCAGGTCGCGCAGGCTCCATGCCATCACATCGTCCGGGCGTACGCCAAGCGCCTGCGCCAGCAACGCTTCGGCCACATCGGGCCGGGCGGTGCGCAGCGCCTGTCGCGCCGCCGCGATCTGCCAGTCGGGCGTGGCGGGAGGCGCGATCGCGAAGATCGCCGCCGCGCCGGCATCGTCCCCCGCTTCGCCGCGATAGACCGCCTCGTCGAGCAACAGCGGATCGCGCGCGCCGATCCGTGCCCGGCTGCGCGCCAGTATCTCAGCCGCCGCAGCATGGCGATCGACGCCGGCCAGCATCGCTGCCCATGACCGCTCGGCGGCGCCATCGGCATGGTGCGGCACCGCCGCCGCATAATGATCGCAAAATTCCGCCCGGTCGCCCGCCGCCCAGCGCAGCGCGGCATGGAGTTCGAGCGCGTCGATCCACTGCGGAAGCTGCCCCGCCAGTTGCGCCGACAGGGCGAGCGCGCCGGCCCGGTCGCCTGCCGCCTCCAGCGCCTGTGCCAGTCCGTGGAGCAGCCACGGGTCGCCCGGCGTCACGGCCAGCGCCGCGTCATACCATGCGACCGCGCCGTCATCGCCCCGGTCGAGCGCGGTGCGCGCGCGGCCGTGGAGCGCGCGGCGGTTGCCGGGGTCGCGGCGCAACTGTTCGGCATGGCTGGCGGCGGCGGCGCGAAGATCGCCGCCCGCAGTTTCGGCGGCGGCGCGCGTCGTCCAGTAACGCGGTATGGCGGCGAGCGTCGCCTGACGCGCGGTCAGCGCGGCCGCCGCCTCGCCCGCCCGACCGAGACGGGTGAGGACCACCGCGCGGTTGATCGCCGCCTCCCCCAGCGCCGGATCGAGTGCCAGCGCGCGATCGAACAGCGCCAGTGCGTCGGCGGGGCGGCCCGCCCCGGCGTGGAAATTGCCCGCGCTGTTGAGCAGCGCGGCGTCGCCCGGAAACGCCGCCACCGCCTGTGCGAAGCCGCGCGCAGCGGCGGCATCGTCGCCCCGTGCCGCCGCCGCCAGCGCCGCCGAGCGGAGCGTCGCCGCGCTCACCGGTCGCGGAACCAGCCGGTGATCGAATAGCGTCCGACCGGCGCGAACGGCGGGACATAGCTCACCGCATGGGGGCTGGGCACCGCGAACAGGCTGAGCGCGTTGAACCGTGGTCGATAGCCGGCGACGATGTCGCCATCATCGTCGAGGAACTGGAGATAGCCGCCCCAGTCGGGCCGCCAGTCGAGCGCGCACAGCGACAGGACATAGGCGATGCGCCACCCCTCGCCGACATGGCTGTCGCTGTGTTCGGCAAGGAACTGGCCCGGCGCGAACAGCGTCGCCTGCGCATCGGCCTTGCGCAATTCGGGGATGCCGGTGACGCCGCGTACCAGATCGAGGAACGGCGTATCGTTGATATGTTCGAGCAGGACGTCGTGCCCCCCGCCCGGCGCCCATTGGCCGAGATAGGCGTCGAGGACGGGGTAGCGCGCATAGGAAAAGCCGTAGTCCCGCCCGCGCATCGCCGTATCGATCGCATCGCGGATGGCACCGCGTTCGCGCGCATCGAGCGCGGCGAATTCGGCGGCGGTCAGGCCGACCGGCTTGCCCGTCCCCACGCCATAGGCGATGCCCCATGGCGTCCGTTCGGCGATCAGCCGGTGGAGCGCGCGCGCCGATGCGTCGGTCAGCACGTCGCGGATCTGCACCCGCCCGGCGGCGGCGAATTGCGCGGCCAGCGCCGGCCGGTCGAGCGAGGGGTTGAGCGCGAGCAGCTCGATCATGCGGAACGACAGGTCATGGTGGGCCGGGTTTCGCGCAAGCGGCGCGACGGTGCAAGGCGCGAGCGTCCGATACGGGGCTTCTTTCGCGGGCCGATCGATGCCATGCCACCGGCACCGATGTTCACGCTCGACCCCGCTCTCGATCTCGCCGCGCTTGCCGACGCCTATCGCCGCGACGGGCGGGTGGTGATCGATCATCCGTTGCCCGCAGAAACCGCGCTGTTGCTCGCCGCGCATCTGCGGCAGCGCGGCGACTGGCGAAAACTGGTGCTGAGCGGCGAGCGGGTGGCCGAATTCGACCGCGCCGGATGGGCGGCGATCCCGGCGGACCGTGCCGAGGCGCTGAACCTCGCGGTCTATGCCGCCGCCCGCGCGGGATTCCAGTTTCGTTTCGACAGCATCCGCCTGTCCGATGCGCGGCGTGACCGTGACGCCGACGATAGCCCGCTCGGCGACTTCGCGCGGTGGATGTCGTCGCCGTCGATGCTCGCGGCGTTGCGGACGATCACCGGCGCCGACGACGTGCGCTTCGCCGATGCGCAGGCGACGGCCTACGCCCCGGGCGATTTCCTGACGGTCCATGACGATGCGGTGACGGGCAAGCACCGCCGCGCCGCCTATGTGTTCGGGCTGACCCCGCAGTGGCGGCCCGAATGGGGCGGGTTGCTGCTGTTCCACCGCAAGGACGGCGACCTGCGCGCGGTAGCGCCGGGGTTCAATCGGCTGACGCTGTTCGCGGTGCCGCAGGACCATAGCGTCAGCGAAGTGACGCGCGCCGCGCCGGCGCGACGCTATTCGATAACGGGCTGGCTGCGCGCCGAACCGCAGCCCTGATCCGGCGCACCTCGCCACGGCCACGCTTCGTGGGTAGGATGCCGGCGATGAAAGCCCTGCTCGCCCTCGCCGCCCTGCCGCTCCTCGCTGCCGCGCCAGCGCCCGATCCGGTATCGCCCGCCGCGCTGTCGGCCGATGTGAAGGTCCTCGCCAGCGATGCGTTCGGCGGCCGCGCGCCCGGCACGCCGGGCGAGACGAAAACGATCGACTGGCTGATCGCGCAGTTCAAAGCGGCCGGGCTGCAACCGGGGGGACCCGAGGGTAGCTGGACGCAGCCGGTGCCGCTGGTCCGCACCCGGATCGGCGAGGGCGCGGTGCGCGCCAACGGCGTCGAGTGGACACCGGGCAAGGACGTCTATCTCTCGACCGTCCGGCCGGTCGATCGCGCCGTCGTGCAAAAGGCGCCGCTGGTGTTCGTCGGTTACGGCGTCAGCGCGCCCGAACGCGGCTGGGACGATTTCAAGAGCGTCGACCTGACGGGCAAGGTCGCGGTGTTTCTCGTCAACGATCCCGATTTCGAGGCGACGGCAGCCGACGACGCCAGGGGCAAATTCGGCGACCGGCGGATGACCTATTACGGGCGCTGGACCTACAAGTTCGAGGAAGCGGCACGGCGCGGCGCGGTGGCGGCGCTGATCGTCCATGATACGCCGGGGGCGGGCTATGGCTGGGCGACCGTCACCGCGCCGGCCGGCGAGAATTACGACGTCGCCCGTCCCCCCGCCCCGCGCGTGATGCTGCAAGGCTGGATCGAGGGGAGCGCGGCCACGCGCCTGTTCGCCGCCGCCGGGCTCGACCTCGCGCAGCAACGCGCGGCGGCACGGCGATCGGATTTCCGCCCCGTCGCGCTGTCGGGCGAAGGCTTCTCCGCCGACCTGCCGGTCACGGTGACGCGCGCGACGAGCCGCAACGTGCTGGCCAAGCTGCTGGGGCGGACCCGCCCGGACGAGGTCGTGATGTATGGCGCGCATTGGGATGCGTATGGCGAAGGCGCGCCCGATGCGCAGGGCCGCCGCATTCGCCCCGGTGCCAACGACGATGCGCTGGGCACGGCGGGCGTCCTTGCTATCGCGCGCGCCGCCGCGCGGGCGAAACCGGCGGCGCGGAGTCAGGTGTTCGCGCTGTGGACCGGCGAGGAGCGCGGGTTGCTGGGGTCGGAAACCTATGCCGCCAACCCGGTCTATCCGGTCGCCACGACGGTCGCGAACCTAACGCTCGACATTCTCCAGACCGCCGGACCGGCGCGCGACGTGCTGCTGGTCGGCGATGGGCAGAACACGCTGGAGGAGTCGCTCGCCGCCGCCGCGAAGGCGCAGGACCGGGTGGTCACGCCCGAGGCGCTGCCCGAACGCGGGCTGTTCTACCGCGCCGATCACTTCTCGCTCGCGCGGCGCGGCGTGCCGACGCTGTTGCTGATGGCGATCAGCGGGGCGCCCGATCTGGTCGCGGGCGGTCGCACCGCCGGACAGGCATGGCTCGACGGCTATATGCGCTGCTATCACCAGACGTGCGATGCGTGGTCGGCCGACTGGGACCTGCGCGGCGCGGCGGCGGATGTCGATCTGGTCCGCCGGATCGGCTTCGATCTGGCGAACGGCACGGCATGGCCGCAGTGGCGCAGGGAATCGGAATTCGCCGCCGTCCGCAACGCCACCACGTCGCAGCGGCGGCCGCGCGCTCAATAGACCACCGGATAGTCCTTGCGGAAATCCTGCCCGGCATAGGCGCGGCGCATCGTCCATGGCAGCGCCGGCGCGGTCCAGTACGGGTCGCTCGCCGGCAGGCCGAGCGCGACCAGCCCTTCGGACGCGATATACATGCTGCCGGCGTTGGAATACCAGTCGCCCAGCGTCGGCTGCGCGCGGGTGAAGCCGATCGTCAGATAGCCGTTCGCGTCGAAATTGCCCGGATCGGCGAACACCCGCCGCGCGGCGGCGAGCGTCGCCGCACGGACCTGCCCGCCAGGCAGCGTTTCGGGCAGCCAGCCACGCCATGCCAGCACCCCCAGCACCTGATGCGCGGCGATGCGATAGGTCAGCGACCGGCCGATCGCGGCATAGGCCCCGTCGGGTCCGATCATCCGTTCGAGATGTTCGCCGAAGCGCTGCATCCGTTTGAGCGCCCGGTCGAATTCGGCTTGCGGCTTCAGGTTGTTGAACCTCGCGCCGCCCTTGGCCAGCACGTCGAGTATCTGCACCATCATCGGGTGGATCACGTAGCTGTTGTAATAATCGAAGTGGAAACCCGCCCCGTCGTTGTACCAGCCGTCACCGGCATACCAGTCGCCCGCGAACAGCTTGATCGTCATGTCGACTCGCATCGGGTCCCAGTCCTCGCCGATCGAGAACAGGAACGCTTCGTTCATGCAGGCGAACAACAGCCAGTTCTGATAGGGCGGCGATACCGATCGCTGCCGTTTGATCGCCTCGACGATCCGTCGTTTGGTGGCGGTATCGAGCGGTTCCCACAAGGCCCTGGGCGCGCGTAGCAGCGCGCTGGTAAAATAGGCGCTGTCGACCAATGTCTGCCCGCCGATGTCCCAGCCCAGCCGGTCGGGGCTTTTGGGGTCGACGGAGTGGGCGTAGGCGTCGAGCGTCTGGTCGCGTAGCCGCCGCCGCAACCGCCCTTCCGCGTCGTCGCTGTCGGGCAACGCCAGCCACGGGGCGATCCCGTCGATCAGCCGCGCGAAGGCCTCCAGATAGGCGACCTTGAGCGGGCGGCCGTCCCATGTCGGGCTGACCGCCGGCGTCCATGTCCGCTGGAGTTGCCCCCGCGACATCGGCCCGAGGATCGGCGTCGCCATCCGGTCGAGCAGGGCGAGCAGCCAGGCGCGGTCGTCGCCTCCGGTCGGCAGCGTTCCGCCGGACTGCGCGGTTGCACCGGAAGCCAGCGCCGCCGCACCGCCGCCCGCCAACGCTCCCAGAAATTCGCGCCGTTCCATGTATTGCGTCCTCAGCGAGTTACGCGGTCGAGCGCGGCGATCTGCGTCGCCGCCAGCAGGAAGCCGCCGACGCCGTAGAACTGCGTATCGTCGGCCTGCACGCTTTCGGGCCGGTCGCTGACCTGCTGTACCCAGCCCAGGCGGCCATCGGGGCGGATCGACCGTTCGAGCGCCGCCCAGCCCGCCCGCGCGACCGGGGCATAGTCGGCGCGGGGCAGCAGCCCGGCATTGACCCCCCATGCCATGCCATAGGTGTAGAAGGTGGTGCCGCTCGATTCGGGCGGCGAACCCTCGGGCGCGAGCAGCGAGGGCGCCCAATAGCCGTCGGGCTTCTGCACGCGCTTCAGCTTCGCCGCCATCGCGCGGAACAGCGCTTCCATGCGGACCCGATCGGCGCTGCCCTTCGCCAGCAGCGGGATGGTCCGCGCCATGCCGGCAAAGACCCAGCCGTTGCCACGGCTCCAGAACTGCTTGCGCTGTTTCGCGTCGCGACGTTCGAAGAAGCGGCTGTCGCGGTAATAAAGCTGCTCGACCGGATCGAGCAGGAAGTCGGTCGTCGCCCAGAACTCGCGCAACGCGAAGTCGCGATATTTGGGGTTGCCGGCCTGGCGCGACAGCTCGGCCAGCGCGGGCGGCGCCATGAACAGCGCATCGCACCAGCACCAGCGCGTCAGGCATTCGGTATCGCCATAGCCCGATGGCGGCACCGCGAAGGCGAGCGTGGTGACGGCGGGCCGATCGACGATACGGTCGAACGTCGCGGTGGCGGGACCGCGCGCCGCCGGCCCCGCGCCATGCGCCGCTGCCCACAGATAGCTTTGGGTGATGGCATGGTCGTCAGCGAAATAAGGCTTCTCGCCCGGCGTCCAGCCATTGGCGCGGCCCATCGCCAGAATCGCGTCGCGGATACGCGGCGGTGCGCCGGCATCGGCCAGCGCGGTCATGCCGACCCAGAACACCGCCTGTTCCCATGCGCGCGGTTTGCGCGTCTCGCCGGTCGCGCGGCTGACATGCGCCGCGTCGTTCATCCGCGCGAGCTGCCAGTCGGCCAGCGCCACCGCCCGTGCGAGCGGGGCTGCGCGTTGGTCGGCCGGCGCCACGGCCGGCGGGGGCGCGGTGGAAGCGGCGGGCGATGCGAGGGCGGCGAGGAGGAGAGCTATCATCGAAGAATTGTCATACAAGACGGGATGACAGTCAATTGCATCGGCCCTACCCCGCCGGCGCAGTTGCCCGATGGTCGCGGGTTGGAACATGGTCTGTGCCGGGCGATCGGCGTATCGTGCCGGTGGGACGATCGACGGCGGGGAACGGGCGGATGGCGGATTGGACATACGGGCTGGCGATCCTACCGCTGCTGATCGCCGGCGGCAGCGGATCGGCGCAGGTCCCGCCCAGTGGCTATGCCGCGCGGATGATCGACGCACCGCCGCCCGCGCTCAACCTCGATCCCTTCTATCGCCGCCACATCGACGCGGGTGGCATCCCGATCCTGTCGTCGGCGGCGGTGCCTGACGAGGCGCTGCTGCTCGCGCGCGACATCGCGGTGGCGATGGTCGCCGATCGGCCCGACCTGCGCCGGGCGATGATCGCCTCGGGCCTTCGCGTGGCGATCATGGGCGTCGACGAAGGCACGCTCGACTTGCCCGAACAGCGCGACTGGAAGAAACCGGCGATCGACGATCCGCGCCTGACGATCTGCGAACGCAAGCTCTACCCCGACCGGATCGGCCGGCTGAGCGACCGCGACTATTGGAACAACCGGGCGCGCGGCATGGGCGGGCAACTGACCAGCGCCGCGACCGAGAATCTGCTCGGGACGCCCGGCACGCGCTATTATGGCGAGAACATCTTCGTCCATGAATTCTCGCACGCGATCCTCGCCGCCGCGCGGACGGCCGATCCGGCGTTCTACGGGCGGGTCGAGGCGGCCTATCGATCGGCGATAGCGAAGGGCATGTGGAAGGGCGAATATGCCGCCGTCACGCTCGACGAATATTGGGCGGAAGGCACGCAGACCTGGTTCAATTCCAACCGGCTGGCGGTGATCGACGGGCGACGCATCCTGTCACACGACGATCTGGCCACCTATGACGTGGCGCTCTTCAACGTGCTGGGCGAGGTCTATGGCACGCGCCACCGCCTGCCCGGCGACGTGTTCTACCAGCATCCGGCGCGCACCCCGCCGGGGCCGGTCCCCGCCTCGACCGCCGAGGTCTGCTGACCGCTCAGCCGCACGCCGGGCTGTCGCCGACCGGCGGGGGTGGCGGTGCGGCGCGCGGAGCAAGCACCTCCCACTCCTCGACCGCGAGGCCGGCATGACGGCCGGCGCTGCCCGATGCGACAAGCACCGCGCGCAGGCAGCGAGTGGTGACGGGAGCGAAGCGCACCGACTCCCATTCGCCGGCGCGGGCGGCGGGCAAGGCGGCGGTGATCCGGTGCCAGCCGTCCCGCCAATATTCCAGGTGCCATGCGGCCGGCGGAGCCACCCCGTCGACCGCGCCGGCCGGACGATCCGCCCAGAACCGGATGCGACTGCCATTCAGCGTCACCACCCGTGGCCAGCGATATTCGATCCAGTGCCGTGGCGCGCCGTCCGCGGCCGCGCTGCCCCACAGGTCGGGCGGCAACGGTGCGGCGCGGACGATCCCGTCGTTCAACGCGCGCAGCCAGTATCGCACCGGCACTGGCTCGTTCGACGCATGCGGGGCCGCGCCGCCGGCCACGTTGCGCGTCGGCCGGGGCGGCGGGAGCGGCCGCCGGGTCGGCCGGACCGGACGGATCGCGGCGGGTATGACGCTATCGTCCCATGTCATCCGGTCGATCGCCACGCTGCGCCGGAAATGCCCGCCCCCCACCGCATCGGCGGTGTGATAGGTCAGATACCATCGCCCCTTGAACGCGACCGCGCCGGCATGGCTGGTGGTCGAGCTGACCGGGCGCAGCACGACCCCGCGATAGGTCCATGGCCCGAGCGGCGTGGGCGCGCTGCCATAGGCGATGCAGGCATGATACAGCGTCGGCGTGCAGGGCGACCCCGGCCCGGCGTTGTTCGCGGCATAGAGCAGATAATAGGTGCCGCGCCGCTTCATCAGCCACGGCGCCTCGAAGAAGCCGGTGAGCGACGACACCGCGACCGGCGAGCCGATCGGCGTCACCATGTCCGCCGCCAGCTCGATCCCGCGCAACTGGCCGAAGGTCCCCCAATACAGGAACACCCGCCCGTCGTCGTCGACCAGCACTGTCGGGTCGATATTCTGGATGGCGTTGGGCACCGGCAGCCCCTGCGACACGATCGGCCCGGTCGGATGCGCGTCGCGCCATGGCCCCGGCATCCGATCGGCCACCGCGACGCCGATCGCGAACCGGTCGCGCAGCGCCGCGTCGCGGGTCTCGACCGGGGCATAGAGATAGAAGCGCCCGTCGCGCCCCTTCACCACCTGCCCGGCATAGGCCCGCCCCGGCATCGCCCAGGCGAAGACCGCCTCGGGCCGCGCGATCGCCGGATAATGCGTCCAGTGGCCCGACGCCGGATCGCGGGTGGCGAGCGCCTGCCATTCGTTCATGATGAAATCATTGACCCCGGGCGGGGCCTCGTCGCGCCCGGCCCATATCCACAACCGGTCGCCATCGACCAGCGGCGCCGGATCGGTCGAATAGGTCCGTCCATCGGCAAGGATCGGATTGCCCGGCGCGACCACCGGCCGGGCGGTTTGCGCCGCCAGTCCGGCCGGCAGCAGCATCGCCGTCGCCATGGCCCGATACCAGCCGGCGCGCCCGCGCCTTGGCGCAGCTCGATCGATAGCCTGTGTCACCCGGTTCGCTCCCCCTCGCCATACCGATGTAGTTCTGTATACGATATAAAGAAAGCTAGTGCGGGTTGATTCGGCTCCGGCCCAAGGGGAAAAGGGTTCCGATGAACATGCTCCAGTCATCGACATGCGCGATGCTGCTGCTGACCGCCGCCGTCCTGCCCGGTTCGGCGGCGATGGTTGCGGCGCAGGAGCGTGCGGCAACGCCGGTCCATCCGCCGGTCGCCACCACCCCCTATCGCATCGGCAACTTCGCGGTGCGGTTGCGCAGCGATACGCAGACGCTGGCCAGCCTGCGTCCCGATGCCGATCCGGCGTTCGACTTCGTGCCCGCCGGCCGCGAAGCCGAACGCGCCGGCGATGGCTATGTCCATCTCGGCGACCTGCATCTTCGGCTGCGGACGCCGGACGGCGAATGGCGCGATTTCGCGTCCGCCAGGCAACGCCGGCCGATCCGTGCGCTGCCTCTCGCGCCCGGCGTGGTCGCGGCGGCGGACATCACCGCGACCATGGGCGACGGCATCCCGCTCACCGTCGAGCGCCAGTGGATCGATGCCGGTGGCATACCGGTGCTGCGCTTCGTCCTCGCCAACCCCGGCACGGTCCCGGTCGAGGTCGGGGCGATGGGCATGCCGATGGTGTTCGACAACATCATCACCGATCGCAGCCTCGACGAAGCGCATGCGCAGGCCAGTTTCGTCGACCCCTATATCGGGCGTGACGCGGGCTATCTTCAGGTCACGCGGCTGAACGGTGCCGGCCCCGCCCTGCTCGTCCTGCCCGAAGCCGGCACGCCGCTGGAAGCATGGCGGCCGATCCCGAGCGAAAAGGAGGCGAAGGGCCAGTCGTTCACCGACCGCAGCCCGCGCGGGCAAACCTCCGAAGGCTTCTACGACTGGACGGTCGCCAGCACTGCCTATGCGAGCCGCGAATGGGCAAAGGCCGACGACCAATGGAACCGGCCGACCGGTTTCACCCTCGCGCCCGGCGAACGGCGCAGCTTCGGCGTGCGGCTGGTCCAGTCGCCGACGATCCGCGCGATCGAGACGACGCTTGCCGCCAACGCACGGCCGGTGGCGATTGGCGTGCCGGGCTATGTCGTGCCGACCGATCTCGACGCCAGCCTGTTCGTGAAGGCACCGCAGCCGATCGCGCGGATCACGGTCGAACCGGCCGATGCGATGACGCTCACCCGCGCCGGCGAGGTGAACGGGTGGCAACGGCTTGCGGTGCGCGGGACCGGCTGGGGCCGGGCGCGGGTGTCGATCGGCTATGCCGACGGGTCGGTGCAGACGGTCAGCTATTTCGTCACCAAGCCGCTGGATCGGACGATGGCCGATCTCGGCCGCTTCGCGACGACGAAACAATGGTTCGAGGGGGCGGGCGACCCGTTCGGCCGATCGCCGGCGATCCTGACCTACGACAATGATGCCAAGGCGATCGTGACACAGGAACCGCGCGTCTGGATCGCGGGGATGAGCGACGAGGGCGGCGGCGGAAGCTGGGTCGCGGCGATGATGAAGCAGCTCGACCACCCCGACGCGGTCGAGGTCGCGAAGCTGGAAAGGATGGTTGACGAAACCGTGGCCGGCCGGTTGCAGGTCGAGGGCGGGCCCAACGACGGCGCGGTGCGCAAGAGCCTGTTCTATTATGATCCGGCGCTGCATCCCGGTGTCTATGACCCGGCGGCGAACTGGACGACGTGGACGTCGTGGTCGAAGAAGGACGCCGCCGACCTCGGCCGCGCCTATAATTATCCGCATGTCGCGATCGGCCATTGGGTGCTGTATCGCACCGCGCGCAACCATCCGGGGCTGGTGACGCGGCACGACTGGCGCTGGTATCTCGATCGCGCCTACGCGACGACGGTGGCGATGATGCGCGACGCCCCGCATTATGCCCAGTTCGGGCTGATGGAAGGCGA
Source organism: Sphingomonas sp. Leaf4 (assembly GCF_920939515.1). Classification (NCBI taxonomy): domain Bacteria; kingdom Pseudomonadati; phylum Pseudomonadota; class Alphaproteobacteria; order Sphingomonadales; family Sphingomonadaceae; genus Sphingomonas; species Sphingomonas sp. Leaf4. Next base: position 41,564 of record NZ_CAKLBB010000019.1, read on the forward strand.
CGTGTTCCTCGACATCCTCCGCGACCTGAAGCGCGAGGGGATGACCGCCCAAGCGACCGCGATGGAAGCGCTGATGCGCGGCCGTGCCGATCACTGGAAGACGCTGAAATATCCCTTCGGCAGCGAGATGGCATGGGATTCGACCGGCCAGCCCGAAGTCTATGCGTGGATGCGCTATTTCGGGCATCAGCCACAGGCGGATACGACGCGCGAGGTGATCCTCGGTTACGACCCGACGATCCCGCACTGGGGGTATAACGGCAATGCCCGGCGCTATTGGGACTTCCTCTATGGCGGCAAGGTGCCCCGGATCGAACGACAGATCCATCACTATGGGTCGACGCTGAACGCCGTGCCGCTGTTCGATGCGTTCCGCGCGAACCCGGCCGACCTGCACCTGCTGCGTGTCGCCTATGGCGGGTTGATGGGCGGGATCACCAACATCGATCGCGACGGCTTTTCGTCCGCCGCCTTCCACGCCGCGCCCGACATGCTGAAATGGGACACCTATTCGGGCGACTATGGCATGGGCCTCTATGGTCACGCGATCGCGGCGGCGACCTATGTCGTCAACGATCCGACCTTCGGCTGGCTGGCCTATGGCGGCAATCTCGCGCAGGCGAACGGCGCGCTGACGGTTTCGCCGAAGGACGGCGCGCGCAGCCGGTTGTTCATCGCGCCGGCGAAGGCATGGATCACGCTGGCAGCGGGCAAGATCGCCTCGGCGCGCTATGTGCCCGCGACCGGGGCGATCACGCTGACGCTCGACCCGACCGATGCCCATACTCCGGCGGCGCGGCTGATGGTGGAGGCGACCGCACCCGACGCCCTGCCCTATCGCCCGGTACGCGGTGTGCCGGAGCGCGGCGGCTACACCATCGCGCTCGGCCGGGGCACGACGACCGTGGAACTGCGGACCGGGGCACGCCGCAAAGCCCGTTGAGCTTTCCGGCATCCAGCCTATCATTGTGCGACACGAAGGTCCGGGGGTGGCGTGGCGATCGACTTGAAGGCGGTGGAAGGGCTTGCCACCGATCAGCCGTCGCTGAAGGCCGCCGCCGGGCTCGTCAAACCCGGCAAATGGTCGGGCGTGGGCATGAGCGACGATGGCGCGCTGATCTGGGGCGAATGCGCCGGATCGGGCGCGAACCCGTACCGGGTGATGGCCGACCTGCGTGACCTCGGCAACAAATGCACCTGCCCGTCGCGCAAATTCCCGTGCAAGCACAGCCTCGCGCTGCTGTGGCTCCATGCCGAGGCGATCGTTCCCTTTCCCACCGCCGAGACCCCCGACTGGGTCGGCGACTGGCTGGCCCGGCGACGCGCCCCCTCGACGAAGGCCGCCGCGCCCGCTGCCCCCAAGGACCTTCACGCCGCCCGCAGCATCGATCCCGAACCGGTCGAGGACGCCAAGGCTGATGCGAAGCGAGAGGCCGCCGCCGTCAAACGCGCCGGGGACACCGAACGCGCGATCCTCGACGCGCTGGGCGCACTGGAGGGATGGGTCGGCGACCAGTTGCGCCTCGGACTGGGCGGGTTCGTCGATGAGGTGACGACGCGCTGCCGGCGGATCGGCGCACGGCTGGTCGACGGCAAGGCGGCGGCGCTCGCCGGCCATATCGACGAACTGCCCGCGCGGCTGCTGGCGCTGCCACCGGGCGACCAGGTGCGCGGAGCGACGGTCGAGCTTGCGCGGCTGGTGCTGCTCGCCCGCGCCTGTCGCGCCACGCCCAACGATCCCGAACTGCGCCGCGCCGTCGCCACCGCCGAGAATCGCGAGACGCTGCTGGCCGACCCGTCCGCCCCGCGCGTATCGGGCGTGTGGGAAGTCCTCGCCGAGCGGGTCCATACCCGCCGCGACGGGCTGGTGTCGCAGACGACATGGCTGCTGAACCTTGGCGGCAGCCCGCGCTTCGCGATGCTGCTCGATTTCTTTCCGGCCAGCGTCGGCCGTCGTGGATCGGTGTTCACGCCGGGCGAGCAATTCCCCGCCGAACTGGTGTTCTATCCGGCGCGCTCGCCGCTGCGCGCGCTGCTCCTCCGGCGCGAGGCGGCGCTGATCGACGGCCCGCCGCTCGACTGGCCCGCGATCGACGGCCCGCTCGCCGCCGCGCTCACCGACCCGCTGCTCGCCGAGCCATGGGCGACCGAACGTCCGGTCCTGCTCCCGCCCGGTCGCGTCGGATTCGACCGGGCCGGCGCGGCGTGGTGGCGACAGCGGGATGGCGACCTCTGCCTGCCGCTCGCCGGCGACGCCGACGGGCTGATCGCCGGCACCGACCTGACCGGTGCCGCCGCGCTATGGTCGGGCAGCCGGATCGATCTGCTGGCGACGCGGACGCCATGGGGACGGGTCGATCATGGCTGACGATATTCTCGACACGCTGGGGCCGGTACTCACCCGCTGGACGATGGGTGGCAGCGCGGCATCGGTCGCGCCGGACGCATGGCGCGACCTGCTCGGGCAGGACCCTGCCGAAGCCGAATTGCGCCTGCTCGCGCTGTCCGGCCAGTATCTCGGCACGCTCGCCATCGCCGAACCCGTGGGCGGGGTCCAACCGCGCGGCGACATCCCGCAACTCGCGCAGCCACCGCTGGCCGATCCGCTACGGCCGCGCGCGCGGCGGCTGCTCCAGCAATTGCGCGACCCGATGCGGCGGCACCTGCTCGACTTCCTCGACACACGCGGCCAGACGCTGCATCCCGGCGACTGGTTGCCCAGACCGGGCGACGAGGTGCCCGCCGTCTATGCACCGTGGCAGGACTGGGCATCCGACGCGACGACCGCCGTCGACGAGCTGGACGCCGCAAGCTGGGACCGGCTCGGCCCCGCCGCGCGACGCGCCGCCTTCACCACGCTGCGCCAGCGCGATCCCGCCGCCGCGACCGCGCTGCTCGCGCAGAAGCTTGGTCAGGAAACCGCCGACCACCGCGTCCGCCTGATCGAGACGCTGGCGACCGGCCTGTCCGATGCCGACCGGCCGCTGCTCGAAAGCCTCGCCACCGACCGCGCACCGCGCGTGAAGGCGCTCGCCGCATCGTTGCTCGCCCGCATGGGGCACGGCGCGACCGGTGGCGAGGATGCCGCTGAACTGGCCGCCTTCCATTCGGTCCAGACGAAGGGGCTGCTGCGTCGGACCAGAATAGTGGTGCCGCAACCGATCAAGACCCCGGCGCAGTCGACCCGCCGGAGCAATCTGTTCGATCTGGTCGCGTTCGACGCCTTTGCCGATGCGCTCGCCCTGCCCGCCGACGGACTGGCCACGGCATGGGCCTGGCGTGAAGACCACCGCAACGATTATGGCTTCGCGTCGATGATCGCCCGCTCCGCCCCCGATCCGATCGTCGTCGCGGTCGCCGACGCACTGACGACGCCGGACGATATTCATCTGCTGACGGCGCTGTTGCCGCGTCTCGACCAGCGTCAACGCCATGCCATCGCCACGCGATGGTTACGCACGACGGCCACGAGCTTCATGACCGCGCTGTCGATCGCCGGCGGCGTGGGCGCGATCGACGATCCGATGACCAGCCCCGCCGGCACCGCGCTGCTCGCCGCGATCGACGGTGGCGATCCCGCCGCCGACCTGCTGGCACTCGGCCTGCTCGCGTCGCGCGACGGCGCGGTCCGGGCGCTCGACCGACTGGGCCGGGCGGGGCTGATCGCGTCCGACCCCCGGCTCGACATGCTGCGGCTCAACGCCGCGCTCGATGACAGGAGACTGCCCCGATGAGCGAAACGCTGCGCCTGCCCGCCGAGACGACCTATGCCGGTGAGCTGGCCGCGCTGGCGGCCGGCGATACCGATCGTCGCCCGCCCGGCTGGTCGCTCTCGCCGAAACTGGTCGTCACCTATCTGATGGGCGGCCATGCCGCCGACGGGACGGTCATCACCCCCAAATATGTCGGCGACCAGCGGCTGATCGAAACGGCGGTGGCGACGCTGGCCACCGATCGCGCGCTGTTGCTGCTCGGGGTGCCGGGCACCGCCAAATCCTGGGTATCGGAGCATCTGGCCGCCGCGATCACCGGCGATTCGACGATGGTGATCCAATGCACCGCCGGCACCGACGAAAACCAGGTCCGCTACGGCTGGAACTACGCCCAGCTCCTCGCCCATGGCCCAAGCCGCGAGGCGCTGGTGGCGACCCCGCTGATGCGCGCGATGGAAACCGGCAAGCTGTGCCGGATGGAGGAACTGACGCGCATGGGATCGGACGTGCAGGACACGCTCATCACCGTGCTGTCGGAAAAGATGATGCCGATCCCCGAACTGAACGGCGCGGTCTATGCCCGGCGTGGGTTCAACATCATCGCCACCGCCAACAACCGCGACAAGGGCGTCAACGACCTCAGCTCGGCGCTGAAACGCCGCTTCAACGTCGTCGTCCTGCCGTTGCCCGACAGCGCCGATGAAGAAGTGGCGATCATCGTCAAGCGGGTCGGCGAAATGGCGCGCAGCCTCGACCTGCCCGAACCGAAGAACGTCGCCGAGGAAGTCGCGCGCGTCGTCGCGATCTTCCGCGAATTGCGCTCAGGCTCGACCGAGGACGGCAAGATCGCGCTCAAGACCCCGTCGGGCGGGCTGTCCACCGCCGAGGCGATCGGGGTAATGGTCGGCGGGATCAGCCAGGCGACCTTCTTCAACGATGGCCGCCTGACGCCCGAGACGCTGGCGGCCAGCATGATCGGCGCGGTGGTCAAGGACCCGGTGCAGGACAAGGCGGTACTTGGCGAATATCTCGAAACCGTGCTCAAGAAGCGGCGCGGGTTCGAACGCTATTACGCCTCGCTCACCGACCTGATCTGACGCGATGCCGGCCGATGTCTCGCTTTTCGGCATCCGCCACCACGGGCCGGGCTCGGCGCGCCGGCTGGTGGAGGCGCTGGACACGCTGCAACCGGGCACGGTGCTGATCGAGGGGCCGGCCGATGCCTCGCACCTGCTGCCGATGCTCGCCGATCCGGCGATGGCGACCCCGGTCGCGCTGCTGACCTATGCCGAGGACGATCCGGCCGACGCCAGCTTTTTTCCCTTCGCCGACTATTCGCCGGAATATCAGGCGGCACGCTGGGCGGTGGCAAAGGGTGCCGAACTACGTTTCATCGACCTGCCCGCCGCCGACCGGCCGGGTGCGCCGGGCAGGGAGACAGAGGGGGATGCGCCGATCACCGCCGACGACGATCCGATCGCGCACGATCCGATCGGCATCCTCGCCGCCGCCGCCGGCTATGCCGATGGCGAATCTTGGTGGAGCGACGTGATCGAGGAGAATCCGGAATCGACCACGGTGTTCGCCGCCGTCGCCGATGCGATGACCGCGCTGCGCCGCGAAGCCCGCCCGCTTGGCCCCCGCGAAGCGGCACGCGAGGCGCATATGCGGATCGAGATCGCCCGCGCCGCCAAGGACAGCGATCGCCCGGTCGCAGTCGTCTGCGGGGCATGGCATGTCCCCGCGCTTGCCGAACGGCACAGCCTTGCCGCCGACCGCGCGCTGCTGAAAGGACGGCCGAAGGCGAAGATGAAGGCGACATGGGCACCCTGGACTGCCCCGCGCCTTGCCCGGTCGAGCGGCTATGGCGCTGGCGTTGTCGCGCCCGGCTGGTGCGACCATCTGTGGCACACCCGTGCGACGCAGGATCGCGACTCGATCTGGCTCGCGCGGATCGCGCGGGTGATGCGGACACGCGGCCATTTCGTCTCGACCGCCTCGGTGATCGAGGCGCAGCGGCTGGGGCATGCGCTCGCAGCCCTTCGCGAACGCCCGCATCCCGGGTTCGAGGAACTGCGCGAAGCGGCCATCGCCTGCCTGTGCAACGGCGAAGCCGCGGTGTGGGACGATATTGCCGCCGAGCTGCTGATCGGATCGGCGGTCGGCGTCATCCCCGCCGACACCCCGCTCGCCCCGCTGCTGGAGGATCTGCAACGCCAGCAAAAGGCGACACGGCTGAAACCCGAAGCGCTCGAGCGCGCGCTGACGCTCGACCTGCGCAGCGACAGCGGCCTTGCCCGCTCGACCTTGCTCCACCGGTTGAATGCGCTCGACGTACCATGGGGCCACCTTGCCGATGCCGGACGCAGCCGGGGAACGTTCCGCGAAAACTGGCTGCTGGCATGGCAGCCCGAATATGCGGTCCGGCTGGTCGAAAACCTCGTCCATGGCTCGACGATCGCCAAGGCGGCGGCGGGGCGGCTGGGGGAGGCGATGCGCGCCGAGGCCGATCTGGGGAGGCTTGCCGCATTGGTCCGCAGCGCGATGGTCGCCGATCTCGACCAGGCGACCGAAGCCGGCATCGCGCTGCTCGAACGGCGCGCGGCGCTGACCGACGATTGCCACGCGCTGCTCGCGGCACTCCCGCCGATGGCCGACATCCTGCGCTATGGCGAGGCGCGCGCCGGAACGGTCGAGCATCTGGGCGAACTGATGCCGCGCATCGTGGTGCAGGCGGCGATCGCCCTGCCCTATGCCGCGCGCGGGCTCGACGACGATGCGGCGGGCGCGTTGCGGGCGGCGATCCTCGCTGCCGAAAGCGCGATCCAGCTCGCCCAGCTCGACGCCGACGTCGTGACCCGCTGGCACGACGCGCTCGCCACGCTTGGCGAGGACGATCAGGCGACCCGCCTCGTCGCCGGCACCGCCGCGCGGCTGCTCTACGAAGCCGATCGGCTGACCGCCGCTGATGCCGCGACGCTGCTCGGCCGGATGCTGTCGCCGGGCACGCCCGTCGCGCAGGCAGCGGGGTTCTTCGAGGGATTTCTGGAAGGTGCCGGGGCGCGGCTGATCCACGACAGCGTGCTGCGCGATGCGGTCGACGGGTGGCTCGGCGGGCTGGACGAGGAGGCGTTCGTCGCCAACCTGCCGCTGTTCCGCCGGGTGTTCGCCGCCCTCGACCGCAACGAACGCCGCCGCCTGCTCGATGCGGCGCTCGGGAGCACGGGCAAGGACCATCGCGGCTATCGGCTGTTACCGGGCGCCGCGGCGCTGTGGCCGGCACATGAAGCGCGCATCATGGCGCTGATGACGGGGGCGGCATGACGGAGGACCACGAACGCAGCCGCCGATGGACGCTGGCGTTGGGCGTCGAGGAAAGTGACGACGTCAGCTATCCCCTGTCCGAACGCGACCGGCGCATGGCGCAGGCGCTCGCCGCGCTCTACGGCGACGGAAACGAAGGAAAGAAAGGGCGCGGCGGCCTCGGCGGGTCGGCGCCGAGCGTTGCCAAATGGCTGGGCGATATTCGCGAATTCTTTCCGACCCCGGTCGTGCAGGTGATCCAGAAGGATGCGTTCGAGCGCAAGGGCCTGCGCCAGATGCTGCTCGAACCCGAGTTTCTGGCGACCGTCGAGGCGGACGTGAACCTCGTCGCCGACCTCGTGGCGCTGCGCGGGGTGATGCCCGAAAAGACCCGCGAAACCGCCCGCGCGGTGATCGCGAAAGTCGTCGCCGAACTGATGGCCCGGCTGGAGGCAAAAACCGCCGATGCGATCCGCGGCGCGCTCGACCGGTCGCGACGGACCACCCGGCCGCGCTTCGCCGACATCGACTGGCCCCGCACGATCCGCGCGAACCTGCGCCATTATCAGGCGGCGCATCGCACGATCGTACCCGAACGCCTGATCGGCTTTTTGCGCCAGCAGCGGCGGATCGTCGATCTGGACGAAGTGATCCTGTGCGTCGACCAGTCGGGATCGATGGCCAGTTCGGTCGTCTATGCCTCGATCTTTGCGGCGGTGATGGCGTCGCTGCCGGTGGTCGCGACCAAGCTGGTCTGTTTCGACACCGCGATCGTCGATTTGACCGAGGAACTGGCCGATCCGGTCGAGGTGCTGTTTGGGGTGCAACTGGGTGGTGGCACCGACATCAACCGCGCTGTCGCCTATTGCGAGGACCGGATCGAACGGCCGGCGAAGGCGCATCTGGTGCTCATTACCGACCTGTACGAAGGGGGTGATGGCGATGCGCTGGTCGACCGGCTGGCGCGGCTGGCGGTGTCGGGAGTGAACGTCGTCGTCCTGCTCGCGCTGACCGACAGCGGCCGGCCATCCTATAATCCGCAGCTTTCGGCGCGGGTGGCGGCGCTCGGCATCCCGGTGTTCGCCTGCACACCCGACCAGTTTCCCGACCTGATGGCGACGGCGCTACGCCGCGAGGACGTCCACCGCTGGGCGGCGGACAGCGACATCAAGACGATCCGCGTGGAAAACTAGCTGGACAGTACGAAGGTCAATCCGAACGATCGATCACGCTCGCCTACCGTCAAGCAAGACGAACGCGTAGCGACCCGCGGTCCTGACGGACGCGGGCTATGTGTTGTGTGGCGTTGTGTAAGTATGGTTGCGGGGACAGGATTTGAACCTGTGACCTTCAGGTTATGAGCCTGACGAGCTACCGGG
>NZ_CAKLBB010000020.1:0-37575 GCF_920939515.1 Sphingomonas sp. Leaf4
TCGCCTGCTTTTCTCTACCCTTCCGAAGCAACTCAGTGTGTCGCCCCGTCCGGTGAACAGCCCTCTAAGCCCACCCCGCCAAACCGTCAACAACTCTTTTCACTTTTATGGCCACTCCGTTGCAGTTTTGCGGAATCATAGGGGTTTACGCCCCGGCAACCGCGCTTGCGCTAGGGTGCGGCGATGACACCCACGCCCGAATCAACCATCCCCCCGGCCGAATCCCGCACCGCATGGGCCGATCAGGTGCGCAACGCGGTGCTGTGGCGCTCGGGAAGCCAGATTGTCGGGCAGTTGATCGCGTGGGGATCGACCTTCGTCGTCATCCGCATGCTGACCCCGGCCGATTACGGACTGGCGGCGATGACCGGGGTCGTGCTGCTGCTGCTCAACATGCTGAACGGCCATGGCCTGGCGAATGCGCTGATCCAGCATGGCGAGGTTTCGCGGCGCGAACAGCGGCAAGTGTTCGGGATGCTGTTGCTGCTGAACCTCGCGCTGGCGCTGCTCCAGTTCGCCGCCGCGCCGTGGATCGCCGCCTATTACCACGAACCGATGGTGGCGCGGCTGCTGCGCGTGCAGACCTTGCTCTATCTTGCCACGCCGTTCAGTTCGCTGGCCTATGCGTTGCTCGCGCGGCGGATGGAGTTCCACCTTCAGGCACGGGTCAACCTCCTGTCCTCGGTAGCCGGCGCATTGGCCGCGATCGGCGGGGCGTTGGGCGGGCTGGGCGTGTGGACATTGGTGCTGGCGCCCGCCGTGCTGTTCGCGACGCGCGCCGTCGGGCTGACGATCGCGGCGCGGGCATGGATGTGGCCAAGCTTCGACTTTCGCGGCGCGGGGCATCTGGCGCGCTATGGCGGCATCGTCGCCGGCGCGAGCATGCTGGGCTTCGTCCAGTCGCAGGCCGATGTGCTGATCGCCGGGCGCTGGTTCGATGCGCACGGCGTCGGCGTCTATACCACCGCGCTGTTCCTGACGCAGATCTTCACCAACAAGGTCGTGCCGCCGCTCAACGAGGTCGCCTTCTCCGCCTATGCGCGGATGCAGCATGACCAGGCTGCGGTGGCGAGCGGGTTCGTGCGGTCGGTGCGGCTGGTGATGCTGGTCGCGGTGCCGTTCTTCCTCGGACTGGCGGTAAGCGCGCAGCCGGTGGTGACGCTGGCGCTGGGCGACCAGTGGCGCGAGGCCGCGCCGCTCGTCGTGCTGCTCGGCATCGCGATGCCGTTCATGGCGCTCCAGACGCTGTTCCCGCCAGCGGTCGACGCGATGGGCCGGCCGGGGATCACCGCGCGGACGACGGCGATCGGCGCGGTGCTGTTGCCGGTCGCGTTTCTGGTCGGCGTGCGCTTCGGGATCGAGGGGCTCGCGGCGGCGTGGATCGTCGCGCATCCGCTTGTGCTGGGGATCGTGCTCTACCGGGCACTGCCGGTGATCGGGCTGTCGCTGGGGACGTTCCTTGGCGCGGTGCGGCCGGCGTTCGCCGCCGGGCTGGCGATGGCCGGTGCGGTGGTGCTGGCGCAGGCGATCGTCGCGCCACAGTCGCCGGTCGGCACGCTGGCACTGTCGGTCGTCGTCGGCGGTGGGGTCTATGCCGGGATGCTGCTGCTGTTCGCCCGGCCGGCGCTGACCGATGCGATCGCGATGATCCGGCGGCGGGGTTGATCCGCGCGCGCAGCAGATGCGGTGCCGGCCCGCTCCCCCTCCCGACCACCCATTCAGGATACGCTGTGGGTGGTCGGGAGGGGGAGCGGGCCGGCACTGCGCTGATCCAGCATCGCTGAATCAGACATCAGCACCCGCCGTGCAACTGGCGGATCGCGTCGCGGGTCGCGCGGAGATAGGCGGTGCCGTGGAAGCGGTAGGTGCCGATGAAATGCGCGAACGCCGCGCCGCCCGGCACACGCTCGTTCCAGAAATTGAAATAGCGCGCATAAGGCAGCAGCACCGGATCGGGATCATTGGCCACCACGAAATTCGCCGCGACCTGCTCGCTGCCCCAGCGCCGCCACTGCGACACGCCGATGATCCGGTCCATTTCCAGCGACAGCGATTCGGCCAGCCCCCGGCCGTCGTCGCTCGGCGCGAACCCGGCGAAGCCGGCGCAGCCGCGCACATAGCGCAGCGATTCGCGCCCCGGCACGTCGATCCGGTCGAGCACCGTTTCCGACGCATCCTGGACATGGGTCGCAGGCGAGCGCGGATCGACCGGGCGCCTCGTCGCGACGAACGCCGCCACCGGCATCAACCGCGCGTCGCCCTCGCCGAGCAAGGTAAAGCTGCGCCCGGCATCGATCGCCGCCGCGACCTCCGCCACCGGCCCTAGCGTCACCGTGTCCGAATCGAGCTGGATCACATAGTCGCGCGCGCGCAGGTCGAGGATCGTCAGCAACCGTTCCCACACGTCGCGGCGCGGACAGGGATCGGTCGCGACATCGTCGATCGCGACGATCCGGGGGTTGCCCAGATGCGCCGCCAGCACCCCCTTGTCGGCGGGCGTCAGCGTTCCGTCGTCGAGGATCACCACCCGCCCGCGCCCCAGATGATGGAGCAGCGATTTGACCGCGACGAGATAGGGCAGCAGCACCGCGCTGCCGATCATCGAGAAGATCACGACCCCGTCGTCGCGCACGATCGCCGGCGGCGTCGTCAGGATGCCGCGCGCCAGCCGGCGGTGTCGCCACTGTTTCCAGTGCCAGTTGAGATGTTCGCCGAGCGAGGCCATGGCCGGGTCCTATCGGCCGACGATTAAGGCGGCGTCAACGGGGTGGCCAGATCAGGCTGGCGCTGGCCCCATCCCGCTACCCCTGCTGGATATAGTCGCGCATCGCCGACGCCTCGGCCTCGATCCCGTCGATGCGGTGCTTGACGAGGTCGCCGATCGAAACGAAGCCGACCAGCGTCTCGCCCTCCACCACCGGCAGGTGGCGGATGCGGCGGTCGGTCATCAGCGCCAGCGCGCCGAGCACCGACTGGTCGCGGGTCACGGTGACGACCGGTGTCGTCATCCGCTGTCCGACCACCGTGTCGAGCGCCCCCGTGCCCCCTTCCGCCAGCGACCGGATCACGTCGCGTTCCGAAAAGATACCGGCGACCTGCCCGTCCCGCAACACCGGCACCGCGCCGATCCGGTGGCTTGCCAGCAGGGCGATGACCTCGGTCACGGCCATGTCGGCGTCGACCGCCACCACGGCGCGGTCGTGGATGATTCGTGCGATCGTCATCGGCGTATTCCCTCTCCTGTGCCCCGCTTCGTCGCGTTCCGACGCGCGAGCGGGTTCCCGTGTTGAGACTTTCACGGTTCGCGCGCATTGGAAAGCCATGGAACAGGATCTGGACGATCCCGCCTATGCCGCCTTCGCATGGGGGCGGTTCCGGCGGATGCTGGCATGGATGGCGCTGCTGTCGCTGATCGCGGCGCTCGCCGCGCTGGCTGGCATCTGGTGGTGGATCGGCGGCATGAACTGGGTGATCGCGCTCGCGACGATCGCTGGGGTCGGGCTGTCGGTGCTGCTCGGCACCGCGCTCATGGGGCTGGTGTTCCTGAGCAACGGATCGGGCCACGACGCGGCGGTCGATTCGTTCAATGCCCCGCGTGATCCGGGGCGCGATGTGGAGCGCTAGGGATTGATCCATCCACCTTCAAACAAGCATCATCCCGGCGAAGGCTGGGATCTCCCGGTGGCGGAGAGGCGACAGGAGCCGCTTGAGGCCCCAGCCTTCGCGGGGGCGACGGCTAGACGCGATGGATCGGACACGGGGTTCGATCCGGTTCGCCCGGTCGGCCTCAAAACGACAAGGCCCGCCGGTCGCACCCATGGCGACCGGCGGGCCTTGGCCAAAGCGGCACCCCCGTCACCGGGGGCACAGGCGCTTACTTGATCTTCGCTTCCTTGAAGTCGACATGCTTGCGCACGACCGGGTCGTACTTGCGGAAGGTCAGCTTCTCGGTCTGGTTGCGCGGGTTCTTCTTGGTGACATAGAAGAAGCCGGTGTCGGCCGAGCTGACGAGCTTGATCTTGACGGTGGTCGGCTTTGCCATGACCCAAAAACCCCTTGGGCCTGACGCCCCAAAATTGACAACGAAAAGCGGCCCGCCATGCGCGGACCGCTGCATGACCGGAGCGCATGGTCCAACCGGTCGGCGAAGTCAAGACCAAGCACCTTCACGCCCCCGTAACCAATCATCCTTAGGTTGTAAAACAACAGCTTCGGGAGAGACGGTGATGCGAATCGAAAGCGCCCATATCGACGCGGAACATGCGTTCGCGCGCGGCGGCCATAGCGAACTGGACGCGATTCGGGCGATCGCCCATGCACGCGACAACCTGCCCGCGCTGTCGGTGCTGGCGGTGGTCGACGCCGCACTGGCGCGGGGCGAGCGGCGCTCGATCGCCGAATGGACCGCGCTGGCGCGCGAGGCGGTGCGCTGCGGCCGGAGCGATCCGGCGACTGCGCAGAGCTTCGCCGCCGCCTGCGCCGTCCGCATGGCCGACTGATTCGGGGTTGGACCCGCTCGTTCCCGCGTTCGTCGCGGTGTTGCTCGCCGGCTGGACCGACAAGCCGGCGGCGCTAGCGGCGGTGCTCGCCGACCGGTTCGGCGCGCGCGCGGTGTGGCCCGGCGCGGTGCTGGCGCTGGCCGGGGGATTCGCGCTGGCCGTCGTCGGCGGCGTACTGGTCGCGCCGATGCTCGCCCCAAACGCCCGCGCGCTGTTGCTCGCGCTGGCGCTGCTGTCGGCCGGGGCGGCGGCGATGTGGCGCGGCGGGCGGTTCGACCGGCTGGAGGGGTGGAAGCTTCCCGGCAGCCTCACGTCGCTGCTCGGGCTGTTCATCCTGACGCTGGGCGATCGCAGCCAGTTCCTCGTCTTTGCGCTGACTGCGCGGACGCCCGAACCATGGCTGGCGGCGATCGGCAGCACGCTGGCCGCCACGATCCCGATCGTCGCAGCGGCGATCCTCGGCGAGCGCGACTGGCAGCGGCTGCCGCACCGCGCGATCGGCGTCGGCGCGGGCGGGCTGTTACTGATAACCGGCGCGGTGATCGGCCTTTCCGCGCTACGGCTGCTCTGATCCGGTCTGATCCAGCGCGTCGATCACCGCATCCGGAATTTCCGCCACGCCTCCACGGGAAAGATTCGCCACCGCGATCGTTGCCCACGCGACCCCATCATGGAGAACGCCCCGTGACCAATCCTGCGCTCGACACGCCGACCGATCTGCCCAACAACAAGACCGTGACGGTCGCCGACGGCCTCAACGCCGCGCTGTCGGACTGTTTCACTTTGTATCTCAAGACCAAGAACTTCCACTGGCACGTCTCCGGCCCGCATTTCCGCGACTATCACCTGATGCTCGACGATCAGGCGTCGCAGATTCTCGCCGTCACCGACGTGATCGCCGAGCGGGTGCGCAAGACCGGCAACACCACGTTGCGCTCGATCGGCGACATCGCGCGGCGCAGCGCGATCAAGGACAATGACAAGGACTTCGTGAAGCCCGACGACATGCTCGCCGAGCTGCGCGACGACAATCTCAAGCTGGTCGAGCGCTTCCGCGAAGCGCGCGAAGCCGCCGAAGACGCCGGCGACACCGCCACCAGCAGCCTTGCCGACGACTGGATCGACCAGGCCGAGGAACGCGCCTGGTTCCTGTTCGAAGCCGCGCGCAAGGGCTGATCGACCGGCGGGGCGGGCGGCATTACCCCCGCCCCGCAGCTCGCGCCGCCCATGCGCGCCTTCGCCGACCTTCTCGACCGACTGGTCTATACCCGGTCGCGCAACGCCAAGCTGGCGGTGATCGGCACCTATCTGCGCGCGACGCCCGACCCCGACCGGGGCTGGGCGATCGCCGCATTGACCGGCGACCTCGATCTGCCCGCCGTCAAATCCGCCGCGATCCGCGCGCTGATCGTCGAACGGGTCGACCCGGTGCTGTTCGCGCTCAGCCGTGATTTCGTCGGCGACACCGCCGAGACGGTCGCGCTGCTGTGGCCCGATCCGCCTGCGGGCACCGCGACCCCCGGCGACTCGCTCAGTCTCGACAGCGTCGTCACCCGTCTCGCCACCCTGCCCCGTGCGCAGGCGCCGGCGGCACTCGACGGGATGCTCGACCGGCTCGATTCGGACGAACGCTATGCGCTGCTGAAACTCGCCACCGGGGGCCTGCGCGTCGGCGTGTCCGCCCGTCTCGCCAAGACCGCGCTGGCGCAGGCGTTCGGCCTCGACGTCGATGCGGTCGAGGAAGTGTGGCACGGCATCGCCCCACCGTACACCGAACTGTTCGATTGGGCCGAGGGGCGCCGCGAACAGCCGCATGCCGCCGACCTGCCGGTGTTCCGCCCGTTCATGCTGGCGCATCCGCTCGACGATCTGGTCGTCGACCTCGCCGACTATGCCGCCGAATGGAAATGGGACGGCATTCGCGTGCAACTGGTCCATGTCGGCGGCGAGACGCGGCTCTACAGCCGCGCGGGCGACGACATCACCGCCGCCTTTCCCGAAGTCGCCGCCGCCTTCCGCACGCCGGGCGTCCTCGATGGCGAGTTGCTGGTGCGCGGTGACGGACAGGGCGCGGCGCTCCATGCCGAGGACAGCGGGGCGGCCAGCTTCAACGCGCTGCAACAGCGGCTGGGGCGCAAAATCGTGTCGAAGGCGATGCTCGCCGACTATCCCGCCTTCGTCCGCCTCTATGACATATTGTTCGACGGCGGTGAAGACCTGCGCGAGCTATCGTGGGAACGGCGGCGAGCGCGGCTCGAAGCTTTCGTTCCCCGGCTCGATCCCGTCACCTTCGATCTCTCCCGCCTGATCGACGCCGCCGATTTCGCCGCGCTCACCACCCTGCGCGCCGGCGCACGCGATGCGGCGATCGAGGGGGTCATGCTCAAACGGCGCACCTCGCCCTACGTGTCGGGGCGGCGCGTCGGGCTGTGGTATAAATGGAAGCGCGATCCGCTCGTCGCCGATTGCGTGCTGATGTACGCGCAGCGTGGCAGCGGCAAGCGATCGTCGTTCTACAGCGACTATACTTTCGGCTGCTGGACCGCCAATCCGGCCGACGGCGGCGAGCTGCTGCCCGTCGGCAAGGCCTATTCGGGGTTCACCGATGCCGAGCTGAAGGACCTCGACCGCTTCGTGCGCCAGCACACCACCGCCCGCTTCGGCCCCGTCCGCGAGGTGGAGAAGTCGCTGGTGTTCGAGGTAGCGTTCGATTCGATCCACGCCTCCAAACGCCACAAATCGGGAGTCGCGATGCGCTTCCCCCGCATCAGCCGCATCCGCCGCGACAAACCCGCCGCCGAGGCGGACCAGATCGCGACGCTGCTCAAGCTGGTGAGTTGACCAAACGCCCCGTCACCCCGGACTTGTTCCGGGGTCCACGGCTCGGCGGACGATGCCGTTCGAGCCTCTTGCCGTGACATGTGCGGATCGGTGGACCCCGGAACAAGTCCGGGGTGACGATCACGATCAACCGGCCCCCACCGGCTCCAGCACGATCTCGAACAGCGTCGGCCACCATTTACCCGTTACGAACAGCCGTTTGCCCGCCGCATCCCACGCAATGCCGTTCAGCACCGCTTCGGGGTCGAGCGGCCCCAGTTCGGCACGGAGCGGCGCCAGATCGACCAGCGCATCGACCACCCCGGTCGCGGGATCGATCCGCACGATATAGTCGCGGTGCCAGATATTGCCCCACAGCTTGCCGTCGATCATCTCCAGCTCGTTGAGATTATGCACCGGCCGCCCGTTCGCCGTCACCGTCACGCGGCGCTGCTCGGCAAAGGTCGTGGGGTCCATGAAGCGCAGCTCGGGCGTCCCGTCCGACAGGATCAGCGATCGGCCGTCGCTCGCCAGCCCCCAGCCCTCGCCCGGATAGCGCGCATTGCCGCGCAGCTTGAGCGTCTTCGCGTCCCAGCGATGCGCGATCCCGTCCTGCCACGTCAGGCTGACCAGCGTATCGCCCTGCAAGGCCAGCCCCTCGCCGAACTGCCGCCCCGGCAGCTTCGCGCGCGCCAGCACCTTGCCATCAGCCAGCCGCACCCGCCGCACGTCGGAGACGCCGGGCTGGCCGGTACTCTCGAACAACTGCCCGTCGTGCCAAACCAGCCCCTGGGTGAACGCGGTGCGATCATGCGGATAGCGCGCGACGATCCGCGCGGCGATCCCCTCGACCGCGACCGGCGCGGTGACGGCCGGCGGCGGGGTCTGCGCGCTTGACCCGGTCGCGATCAGGAGGGCGGGCGCCAGCCAGCGCAGGAAACTCGTCATCGCCATGGCTTGGTCGCTCCTCGCTTGCCGCTCACTGAACCGTTCAGAACGGCACCGCCGGCCCGGCCGGCACGATGCCGCTGGGATTGATGCCGGGATGGCTACGATAATAATGCTGCTTGATCTGGTCGAGGTCGATTGTCGCGGCGACTCCGGGCAACGCCGCGATCCGCTCCGTCAGCGCCCGCAGCCGGGGATAGTCGATCAACCGGCGGATGTTGCACTTGAAATGCCCGTGATACACGGGATCGAACCGCACCAGCGTAGTGAACAGGCGGATGTCGGCCTCGGTCAGCCGGTCGCCGACCAGCCAGTCGCCGGTCAGCCGTTCCTCCAGCCAGTCGAGCGAGTCGAACAGGCCATGGACCGCCTCATCATACGCTTCCTGCGATTGGGCGAAACCCGCGCGGTACACGCCGTTGTTGACGCTGTGATAGACCCGGTCGTTCACCGCATCGATCTCGTCGCGCAGCTCGGGCGGATAATAATCGCCCGGCACCGCCCCCAGGTCATCGAACGCGGTGTTCAGCATGCGGATGATCTCGGCCGATTCGTTGTTGACGATCCGCCGCTCGCGCCTGTCCCACAACACCGGCACCGTAACCTTGCCGGTCATGCCGGAATCGGCGATCGCATAGAGCTGGTGAAGGTGTTCCACTCCCTCCACCGGATCGCCGCTCCCGCCGAACCGCCCGGCGAAGCTCCAACCGCACTCGCCCATGATCGGCCCGACCACCGTCACCGGCAGCAGTTCCTCCAGCCCTTTGAGCGCACGCACCACCAATGTGCGATGCGCCCATGGACAGGCGAGGCTGACATAGAGGTGATAGCAATCCGCCTCCGCCGCATATCGGCTGGACCCGTCGGCGCTCAGCCGGTCGCGAAAGCCGCTGTCGGCGCGCTGGAACCGGCCCTTGTCGTCGGTCGGCGCGACCGGCGTTTCGTTGGTCCAGCGTCCGTCCTGCAACATGCCCATCGCGTAATTCCCTGTAGCCGAAGCGCTGCAACGCGCCTCAGGGGGTGTCGGGTTCCCGCGCCGCGCGCGCCGCCGCGCTCTCGCGCTTGAGCGGACGGCCGACCGGACAGACTTCCTGCACGAAGCCGTTCAGCGTGTTGGTGAGATTGTCGGGCACCAGCGCATAGAACACGAACTGCCCGCGCTTCTCGCTGCGCACCAGCCCCGCCGCCTCCAGCACCGACAGATGCTGCGAGATCGACGGCTTGGACATCTCGAACCGCGCAGCGATCTCGCCCGCGCTCATCTCGGCATGGGCGAGATAGGCGAGGATCTTGCGTCGCGGCACCGACGCCAGGGCTTCGAACACACGTTGCATGGCGCATGATCTAGGCGTTCGCACCGCGCTTGACAAACATGCTTCGCTATTTAGGTATATACCTAATTACCGAAAGGACGCCTTATGGCGATGTCAACAGCACGGATGAAGGCGGACCCCGACACCTCGGCAACCGACGGCCGGGTGCGCTGGGCACCGGTCCGCTCGCTGTGGATCGGGGGCATGACGCTGGCGACGCTCGCCGCCGCGCCGTTCCACACGACCTGGGGCAGCGTGGCGCTGTTCCTCGTCACCAGCGGCGTGACCTTGTGCGCGGGCCATTCGGTCGGGCTGCACCGGCTACTGATCCACCGCAGCTTCGTGGCACCTCGCTGGCTCGAACGGCTGCTGGTCTATCTCGGCACGCTCGTCGGCATGGCCGGGCCGCTCGGCATGGTGCGGCTCCACGACACGCGCGACTGGGCGCAGCGGCAGAGCGACTGCCATCCGCTCCACGCCCACCGCGCCCGCCCGTTGCGCGATGCGTGGTGGCAGATGCACTGCCGGCTCGACCTCGCGCATCCGCCGCGCTTCGTCCCCGAAGCCTATCTGCGCGACGATCGCTTCCTGCGCTGGCTGGAGGCGAGCTGGATGGCGCAGCAACTGCCATGGGCGCTGGTCTTCCTCGCGATCGGCGGCTGGCCGTGGGTCGTGTGGGGGGTGCCGGTGCGAGTCGCGGTGAGCGTCACCGGCCACTGGCTGGTCGGCCACATCACCCACCGCCACGGCCCGCAGGGCTGGGCGGTCGACGGCGTCGCGGTGCAGGGCCACGACCTGCCCGCCGCCGCGCTCCTCACCTTCGGCGAGGCGTGGCACGGCAACCACCACGCCTTTCCCGACTCGGCCCGGCTGGGGATCGAACCCGGCCAGCATGATCCGGGCTGGTGGCTGCTGCTGGCGCTGCGCCGCGTGGGGCTGGTGCACGACCTCAACGAACCGGCGCACCTGCCGCCACGCGCAGGGGTGCGGCGGGTGGGGCCGGTCGAGCTGCGGGCGGGAGGGATCGCGTGAATAGTGTCGCAGCGCCTTCCGTCTGCCTGCGTATCGGCTCGCTGATCGTCGCCACCGTTGCCGGAGTCGTGATCGTCATCGCGCTGTGGCTGGTGCGCGGGATTCTCGCCACCGGAGGTCGACTTGCATTTAGCTGGTGGAGGATGTTCGACTTCCTGCCGCTGACCATCATCGTCGGGTCGCTCATCGCCATCCCCTTCTGCCTGATGATCGGCCTGCCATTATGGCATCTGGCCGTGGGATCGGGCCGGCAGAGTCGCCGCGACGCGCTTCGCTTCGGGCTGATCGTCGGCGCGATCATCGGGCTGGCGATGGCCGTCTTCGGCGTGAACGATGGCGCATGGTATGACGAGCCACTCGATTTTCTCGGCTATTGCCTTGCCGGCCGCTGCGCCGGGTCCATCGCCCACCGCGCCGCCTATCCACCCGGCTGATGTTTCGTGGCGCAACCGTTGCCTTGACGAATCGCTCGAACCGGAGCCGCCTGATGACCGAACAACCCGATCGATTCTTGTCGCTTGAGCGCAAGCTCACCGCACTTTCGCTTGCCGCCGTGGTCGGCGTCATCGTCAACCTTGCGTTCGACTATGCGCGCGCCGTGATCATCAGCACGGGCCAGAACGGGATAGCGGATGCGCTGCCTCCGGCTTTCTGGGCGTTCTACATCGCCTTCGGGTCCTTAATCGCGGTGCCGGTCTGCCTCGTCATCGGCATGCCGCTCTGGTATTTCGCCGAGCGCGCCGGATGGCGCAGCCGGCACAAGGCCATACAATTGGGCACGCTTGCCGGCGCGATCGTCAGTATCGGCTTTGTGCTGCTGGCCGGCCCACAACAGCTTGTCCGCGCCGGCTACGCCGGACTGTGGGAAGTCGCAGGATTCTGCATTGCGGGTGCGGCTGGCGGCCTGGTCGCACACTTCGTCGCATCCGGCGTCGACCGGTGACGGACACAGCATGGACCCGTCGCGCTACCGGCTCACGCCTTTCCTTACCCGCCATCGAAAGCCAGACGCCATGATCGACCATTCCGACCTCACGCCCGGCCATCGCGCATGCGCGTTGTCGCTCGCCGCCGTCGTCGGTGTCATGGTCGACGTGTTTCTGTGGCAACTGCGCCCCGCGCTCGCCAACTGGCAGGGCGGCCTTGGCTTCACCCTGCCGCCGTTCGGCTTCTTTGCCCTGTGCATCGTCGTCGGATCGTTCGTCGCGATCCCGCTCTGCCTCGCCATAGGCATGCCGCTGTGGCACCTCGCCGCGCGCGCCGGGCGGCGGCGCAGGCGGGATGCGCTGGGGTTCGGCGTGCTGACCGGGGCGGTCGTCGGCGCGTTGATGCTTGCGACAAGCCTGTCCCGCGAAGACGCAGTCGGCGGGATCGACCGCGACGCGCTCCTCGACTTCCTCGATTATTGCGCCGCCGGTGCCTGCGCCGGACTGGTCGTCCACCGCGCGGCCTTTTCCCGCGAATAGCGGCCAACCGCTCTGATCCGACGACCGCTCAAGGGTTCTGGATTAGCCGGAGCAACGACCCGTCGGGATCGAGCAGCGCGCCGATGCGCAAACCGTGCTGCATCGTCGGCGGGTGCAGCCGGGGAAAGCCGATGGTCGCCTCCGGGATGCCCGCCGCCAATGCCATGCGGTACAACCCGTCGAGATCGTCGAGCCGCAGGCAACTGCCGAAGCTGCTCGTCGCCGGATCGAGGTCGGGGTACGGGAAAAACTCCAGCAGCAGGTCGCCCCGGCGCAGGATCATCCAGCCGCCATCGCGCCATTCCTCCGCAAAGCCCAGCGCCGCATAGAAACCGGCGGTCGCCGCGAAATCGCGCGACGGCAGGTTCGGGGTCGCCTGATCCATCGGACATTGCCTCCCGTCTCACGAACAAGAAAAAGGCCGGCCACCCTTTCGAGTGACCGGCCCCTTGTCTTCGCGATCGCGAGACCCTCAAAGCTTGTTGAGGTTCACCGCTGCGTGCTTGCCGCGACGATCGACTTCGAGCTCGAATTCGAGCTTGTCGCCTTCGTTGAGCGTCGGGAGACCCGCGCGCTCGACGGCCGAGATGTGCACGAACGCATCGGGCTGTCCGTCGTCGCGCTGAATGAAGCCGAAGCCCTTCATCGCATTAAAGAACTTGACCGTCCCGGTCGCGCGCTCGCCGGTGAGCTGACGCTGCGGGCCACCCATGCCACCGGCACTGCCGCCGGCGCGGGGTTCACGCGGTTCGCGCGGCGCGCCACCACCACCGGTGGCAGCCATCGGCTCGCCATCGATCTTCAGGTCGGTCGCCGAGATGCGGCCGCCACGATCGACGAGCGTGAAGCCCATCGGCTGACCTTCGGCCAGCGCGCTGAGGCCCGCCTGTTCGACCGCCGAGATGTGGACGAACACGTCTTCGCCGCCGTCATCACGCACGACGAAGCCGAAACCCTTCTGCGCGTTGAAGAACTTGACCACGCCCGTCGCCTCGCCGACGACCTGCGGGGGCATGCCGCGGCCACCGCCGCCGCCGCCGCCACCACCGAAGCCGCCACCGCCGCCGCCGCGGAAACCACCGCCGCCGCCGCCGAAGCCGCCACCGCCGCCACGATCACCGTAGCTGCTGCCGCCGCCGCCGAACCCGCCGCTGCTGCTGCCGCCGAAGCCACCGCCGCCGCCGAACCCGCCGCCGCCGAAGCCACCACGATCGCCGCCGCCGAAGCCGCCGCCACCGAAGCTGCTGCCGCTGCTGCTGCCGCCTTCGTCACCAAAACCGTCGCGCTTGTCCCTGCCGCGCCCACCGCGCTCGCCGCGCCGTCCTCGATCGAAACTCATTGCCCTGTTCGTCTTCCCGGTTCGCCCAAATTCATCCTAAACCCAAGCGCCGAGCGAAAAACGCAGGTGTTCGGGCACCACCAGACCGGGTGCCACTTCCCTGCCATAACCGAAAAGTCGGTGCGCCCAAACGAATTTCGCGGACGCAATCGTTTCGCACCCCCGATCCACGACGAGTTGTGGCGAAAGCGGCACAGAACTACGGCGCGCCGGGCGCAATTCCCGTGCGATCGCTTGCACCTGCCCGGTACGAATCGACGATCGCGCCATTGAGCCGCACCCGCGAAGCCGCTAGGCGCAGGCGATGACCGTCCATTTCCATGAAGAAGACCTGCCCGAAGGCGTGTTCGCGCCCGGCACCGACATCGCCGTCGATACCGAGACGATGGGCCTCATCACCCCGCGCGACCGGCTCTGCGTCGTCCAATTGTCCGATGGCGGGCAGGACCAGCATCTCGTCCGCTTCAATCCCGGCAGCGATTATGCCGCGCCGAACCTGAAGGCGGTGCTCGCCGATCCGGCGCGGGTGAAGCTCTATCATTTCGGCCGGTTCGATCTGGCGGCGATCGAGCATTATCTGGGCGTCACCGCCGGCCCGGTGTTCTGCACCAAGATCGCGTCGCGACTCGTCCGCACCTACACCGACCGCCACGGGTTGAAGGAACTGGTGCGCGAACTGCTCGGCCAGGATATTTCCAAGCAGCAACAGTCGTCCGACTGGGGCGGCCCGGTGCTGTCGGACGCGCAGCGCGACTATGCCGCCTCCGACGTGCGCTTCCTCCACGCGCTGCGCGAGGAACTGAGCAAGCGGCTAGCGCGCGAGGGGCGTACCGCGCTGGCGCAGGCGTGTTTCGACTTCCTGCCGCACCGCGCGCGGCTCGATCTGGCGGGCTGGCCGGAGACGGACATCTTCGCCCATGTCTGAGGTCGCCCGCCTGGAGCGGAGCCGGCGGCAACGCCGCGCCGCGCCGGGCAGCGCCCACGACCGGCGCATCGCCTTCCTGCTGGTGGCGCTCCCGATCGCGATCGGGGTGCTTGCCGCCTTCCTCGTCATGGCCCCGCTGTTCATGCGCGGCGATACCAGCTTCGTGCTCGACAAGAACAAGGTCGACATCGCGCAGGAACGCATGCGGCTGCGCGCCGCCGAATATCGCGGACAGGATGCCAAGGGGCAGCCGTTCGTCATCGACGCCCGCTCGGCAGTGCAGAAAAGCTCGGCCGAACCGGTCGTGCAGTTGCAGGAACTGGCCGCCGCGATCCGCCTGCCCGACGGGCCGGCGCGCCTCACCGCGCCGCGCGGCCGCTATGACATGGCCTCCGAACAGGTCGACGTGCTGGGGCCGATCCGCTTCCGCGCCGCCGACGGCTATTCGCTCGACACCACCAACGCGACGGTCGATCTCAAGACCCGGAAATTGCAGAGCGGCAGTGCCGTCACCGGCACGACGTCGATGGGCGTTTTCAGCGGCGACCGGCTCGACGCCGATCTCGAGTCGCGCACCGTGCGCCTCACCGGCAATGCGCGCTTGCGTATCGACCCGGCACGCACGAAATAGCCGCGATGATTCGCACCGCGCTTCCGAGCTTCGTCGTCACCGCCGCGCTGCTGGCGCTGGCCGGCCCCGTGCTCGCGCAGGCGCGCCACGACTCGAACGCGCCGATCGATTTCTCGGCCAACGCCATCGAATTGCAGGACAAGGCGAATCGCGCGGTGCTGACCGGCGGCGTCACCATCCGCCAGTCGACGATGACGATGACCGCCGACCGCGTCACCGTCGCCTATACCGGTCAGGTGACGGCCGGCGCCTCGCCGCAGGCATCGCGGATGGACGCGACCGGCAACGTCGTCGTCACCCGTCCCGATCAGACCGCACGGTCGCGCTTCGCCGTCTATGACGTGGGCACGCGCATCGTGACGATGATCGGCGGCGTGCGGCTGACGCAGGGGGCCAACACGCTGACCGGCGGGCGACTGTCGATCAACCTCGACACCGGCCGCGCGACGATCGACGGATCGGGCGTCGGCAGTCCCGCGACGCCGGGCGGCACCGTTACCCAGGGCGGCGGGCGCGTGACCGGACGATTCTCGGTGCCCAAGCGCAACTGATCGCGGTTTCCGGGCACGTCGCGGCGGTGCGATCTTTCCTTTCGCGTGCCCGTGATGCAACAATCCTGCCAAATCACCGGTGGTAAGCACCTGCTAACCACCGACATGCGATCAGGACGCCGCCGATGACCGACACGACCCTCCTCAGCCCGGCGGCCAACACGCCGCCGATCGCCGAACCGCCGAGCGACCATGGCCTGTCGGTCGTGTCGATCGCCAAATCCTATGACAAGCGGGTCGTGCTGTCCGACGTGTCGATGTCGGTCGGGCGCGGCGAGGTCGTCGGCCTGCTCGGCCCCAATGGCGCGGGCAAGACGACCAGCTTCTATTCCGCCATGGGGCTGGTGAAGCCCGACGCCGGCCGCATCCTCCTCGACGGCGAGGACATCACCGCGCTGCCGATGTATCGCCGCGCGATCCTCGGGCTGGGCTATCTGCCGCAGGAAACGTCGATCTTTCGCGGATTGTCGGTCGAAAAGAACATCCTCGCCGTGCTCGAACTCGCCGAGCCGGACAAGGCGCGGCGCGCCGCCCGGCTCGAACAGTTGCTCGAGGAATTCGGCCTCACCCGCCTGCGCACCGCCGCCGCCATGGCGCTGTCGGGCGGCGAGCGCCGCCGCGCCGAAATCGCCCGCGCGCTGGCCGCCAACCCGACGATCATCCTGCTCGACGAACCCTTCGCCGGGATCGACCCGATCTCGATCGCCGACATCCGCGACCTCGTCATCCAGCTCAAGTCGCGCGGCATCGGCGTGCTCATCACCGACCACAATGTCCGCGAGACGCTCGAAATCGTCGACCGCGCCTACATCATCTATGACGGGCGCGTGCTCTTCGCCGGATCGCCCGCCGAACTGGTCGCCGACGCCAACGTCCGCCGCCTCTACCTTGGCGAAGGCTTTGAATTGTAAGTGAGCCTCGCCCCGCGCCTCGACCTGCGCCAGTCGCAATCGCTGGTGATGACGCCGCAGTTGCAACAGGCGATCCGCCTGCTCGCGCTGTCGAATCTCGAGGTCGAGGGATTCATCGCCGAGGAGATCGAGAAGAACCCGCTGCTCGATTCCGGCGGTGGCGACGACGACGGCGGCCCGGCCGAACCGGTCGAGATCGCCCCCTCCGGCGAACCGGCCGGATCGGACGAACTGCTGATGGGCGGGAGCGGCAGCGAATCGCTCGACGTCGATCCGGGCGACACCTTCCACCACGACGGCCCGTCCGACGGCGTCGGCAGCCTCGACGGCGGCCTCGGGCTGGCCGCGACCGGCAGCGGCGGGTTCGACGACGCGCCCGATCTCGACGCGCTGGCCGGCGACGACATTTCGCTGATCGACTATCTGCTGCAACAGGCCGGGACCAGCGTCGCCGGCAGCGACCTGTTCATCGCCAGCGCGATCATCGATCAGATCGACGAGTGCGGCTATCTCTCCGCCTCGCTGCTCGACATCGCGACGCGGCTGGGCGTCCCGCTCGCCCGCGTGGAAGCGGTGCTCGGCATCGTCCAGACCTTCGATCCCAGCGGCGTCGGCGCGCGCAGTCTCGCCGAATGCCTGACGATCCAGGCGAAGGAGGCCGATCG
This sequence comes from Sphingomonas sp. Leaf4, assembly GCF_920939515.1. Classification (NCBI taxonomy): domain Bacteria; kingdom Pseudomonadati; phylum Pseudomonadota; class Alphaproteobacteria; order Sphingomonadales; family Sphingomonadaceae; genus Sphingomonas; species Sphingomonas sp. Leaf4. The sequence continues at coordinate 17,101 of NZ_CAKLBB010000020.1, forward strand.
CTACGATCCGTGCATGGCGCGGCTGATCGACAATCTCGACCTCGTCGCGCGCGGCGCGCTGCCGCAACTGCGACGGATCTGCGACGTCGACGACGAAGACCTGGCGGACATGATCCGCGAACTGCGCGGCTATGATCCCAAGCCCGGCTGCCGCTTCGGCGGCGAGCGCACGCAATCGGTCGTCCCCGACCTGTTCGTCGCCCCGCGCGCGGCCGGCTGGGCGGTCGAGATCAACGGTGCCACGCTCCCGCGCGTCCTCGTCAACCGCGGCTATTACGCCGAACTGTCGACCGGCGGGACCAAGGCGTCGAAGGCATGGCTGTCCGACTGCCTCGCCAGCGCCAACTGGCTGGTGAAAGCGCTCGATCAGCGCCAGCGCACGATCCTGAAGGTCGCGACCGAGATCGTGAAACAGCAGGAGGCGTTCTTCCGCCACGGCGTCGCCCATCTCCGCCCGCTGACGCTGGCAAAAGTGGCGGAGGCGATCGAGATGCACGAATCGACCGTCAGCCGCGTCACTTCGAACAAATATCTCTCCTGCCCGCGCGGGCTGTTCGAGCTGAAATATTTCTTCACCTCGGCGATCCAGTCGGCCGACGGCGGCGAGGCGGTATCGGCCCTCGCGGTCAAGGACGCGATCCGCACCCTGATCGCGCAGGAGGATGCGAAGAAAATCCTCTCCGACGACACTTTGGTCGAACTGTTGCAGGCCAAGGGCTTCGACATCGCTAGGCGGACGGTCGCGAAATATCGCGAGTCGCTGGGGCTGGGATCGTCGGTCCAGCGCCGTCGGCAGAAGGCGCTGGGGCGGTAGACTTTACCTATGCGATATATTCGACATTAAATCCGTTTCGGATAAGAAACGTCGTTGAGTCTGCGCTGGATATGTAGCACCATTGCGTGGGCGTTTTCCCGAGTTCGATCACGAGAACGGGAAGCATCGACCATGTACCTGCCGGCATCCGCAGCATTCTTACTGATATTGCCAACGGCGGTACAGGCGCAGGATACGCCTGCCCTGCCATCTGTCGCCGAAGCAGAAGCGAATCTCGCACGCGCCCAGCAAGTGCTGGCAACGGCTCGCATTCTCGAGGCCGCCGAGCATCGACGCATGGTAGCAGAGGCGGAGGCGGCTAAGGCTCGAGAAGCATTGGTAAAGCTACAGCAGCAGGATAGGCCTATCTTGGCTCCGGTACCGACGCCGGCTGCCGCGTTGGCCGCCAACCCGGGCAGACCGGCCATTGCCGCGCCTGCGGCGGCGACACCTCCCGCCGAAGCCTATGCCGCAGCGGCGAACGGCGTGACGACCACCGTCACTGCGACGCCTGACAAGGTGGAAACGAAAGTCTCACCTACGTCCCAGCAGGGCCTTGCCGGTAACGAAACCGGGCGGCAGCGGTTCGGCGGGATCGACTTCGGGATCGGAGTCGCCTTTTCCTATGATCTGGGCAACAACGACCGGGTCAAGGAAGCCGAGATCGTGAACGGCATCGTCCGCGTGACGCATACCGAAAATATCCGCGCGCGGCTCATTCTCGAGTCACATTATTTCTTCACGCCGAAATCCGCTCTATTCAGCAACTATACCGGCGCGAACTGCGCCGGTTACACTGGGTATCCCGACCAATATGAGGATTGTACCAGCCGTCGAAAGACGTTCGGTATCGGTCCTTTCATGGCAGTCCAACCCGGCAGCGACAACATCATCGATGCGATCGGTGCCGGGGTGATGCTCGGTTTCCGCCGCCGCGAAGAAAAGTCAGCCAGCTTCAACATCGGCATAGGTGTACTTTACGACGTCGACACCCAGATACTGGGCGAAGGTTTCGTCGAGAATGGCGCGCCCCCGATAGGCGAAACACAGGTCCGCTTCCGTCGCCAGTCGCAAAGCGGACTACTCATCATGACGTCCTACTCGTTCTAATCCGAGTGGCAGACCGCTGTCCTACAGGGCGGTCGCCTGTCAAAGTCAGCACCGCTCTTCGACAATTGAATCAGCACCACGGCCCTCCCCTCCCCGACAAGGGGGCGGGGGTGGGTCAGTCCGTGATGGCCGCGCCCTTATAGCGAACACACCCGCCGTTAGTGTAAACTTTGTCAACTTTGGCCGATCCGCCGGCGAAAACCGGCTGGGCCAGCAGCCCCGTCAACCATGGGATGGGGAAACATGCGCCAACGGCGTCCACACCCCCTCCGCGCCTCCGCGCCTCCGCGTGAACCCATTCTTACTCGTCCGCACCGGCATGAAACGCACCGCAAGTGTAAACTTTGTCAACTTTGGGGGGAATTACCGGACCGACTCCCGGTCCAGCGGGTTGCTCCACCCACCGCCGTCCTTCCGGCGAAGGCCGGGATCGATACACGCTGACAGTGCGGTGCCTGACCGGGACCGCAAGCCCCGCCACGGGCAAAGCCCGTGTCGTCGGACGGCGCTTTTCGCGCCGCCGGCCGGGCGCGCCTGATTCGGCTCGGTCCAGCTACGCTGGACCTTGCCCGGCGCGCCTACACATCCAGTTTCTCGTAATCCGCCGGCGGCGGCACGCCCTCCATCCGCTCGGCGAGCAGCGGCCGGAAGCTCGGGCGGCTCTTCATGCCGATGTACCAGCGCTTGGCAAGGTCGTGGGTCTTGAAGTCGATGCCGCCCAGATAATCGGCGATCGAAATCTGCGCCGCCGCCGCCAGATCGGCCAGACTCATCGTCGAACCGCCCAGCCATTGGCGATGGTCGAGCAGGTAATCGATATAGTCGAGATGCTCGACCGCCGCCTTCATCGCCTCGCGCAGTGCTTTCGTGTCGGGCGACTGGCGGTGGACGATGCGCTTCTCCATCCGCTCCATCAGCAACGGACCGGTGATCTCGCGATAGAATTGCGTGTCGAACCACGTCACCAGCCGCCGCTGCTCGGCGCGGTCGGCGGCACTGCCGTTCAGCATCGCCGGCCGGTCGCCGGTCTCCTCGATGAATTCGCAGATCGCCATCGAATCGATCAACCGGATGCCCAGCGCCTCGTCGATCATCACCGGCGTCTGCCCGGCGGGGTTGAGGTGAAGGAACTCGTCGCGCCGCGCCCAGGGCGATTCGCGCACCGGCTGATAGCCGATGCTCTTTTCGGCCAGCAGCAGGCGGACCTTCCGCGAGAAGGGACAAAGCGGGAATTGCAGAAGCTGCCACATGGTATCGTGTTAGGCGGGGCGATTGCTCGGTGGAAGGGGGTTCGATGGGTTTGCTCGTATCGCTGCTGTGGCTGGGCGCGGGGCTGCTGGTCGCGCGCTTCGCCACGCGGCCGTGGATGGAGGGGGTGGCGGCGGTGCTGGCGGGGGTGGCGGGCACGACGCTGCCCGATCTCGACCTGCTGCTGCCGCTCGGCCATCGCAGCGGCCTCACCCATTCGCTGCTGCCGTTGCTGCTCGCCTTCATCGTGCGCAACTGGCGGCCGGTGCTGGGCGGCCTCGCGATCGGCATCGGGCTGCATCTGGCGGCCGACGTGTTCCCCAATGCGATGCGCGGCTTCGCGACGGTCAAGCTGCCCGGCATCGGATCGATCGGGGCCGGCGCGTCCTACGGCTGGCTCGGGGTACAGGCGTTGCTGGCGACGCTGGTCGGCGTCGCCCTGCTCGTCACCCGTCTGCCGGTACGGATCGCAGGCGTGGTGGCGGTGCTGCTGATCGCGATCGGCGTCGCCTATCTCCACGCCACCGACGGCGGCTGGCCGGCGCTGTGCGTTTATGCGGCATTTGGCTGGGCGGCGGTACGGCGACGCTCGACATCCGATAGGATGAATGGATAGGATAGCGCGGTGTGTCGAGCGGCCCAATGCCGTCGATGTCTCCGGGGGGCGGCGAAGTGGGTCGCACCGGCCATGCGTATGCAACCATCGCCCGCCCTGTGGAGAGTATCCCCATGCCTGCCGCTTCCGTGTCCCGTCGTATCGGCCAGTTGCTCAGCGCGACCGTCGTGGTGCTGCTGCTGGTCGATGGGGCGGTCCAATTGTTCCAGCCCGCGCTGGTCGCCCAGGAGATGATCCGCAGCGGCTGGCCGATGGAGATGGCCCCGGTGGTCGGCAGCATCGCGCTCCTGTGCGCGCTGCTCTATGCCATTCCGCAGACGGCGGTGATCGGCGCGATCCTCATCACCGGCTTCGTCGGTGGCGCGATCGCGACGCATCTCCGCCTGAACGAGATCGGATCGCCCGACGAACTGATCTGCGCCGCGATCGGCATCGCGGCATGGGCCGGCCTGTGGCTGCGCGGCCGGATCAGCCGCGAACCCGAAACGATGCAGCCCAACACCCGCCTCAGCAGCCGCGCACCGAACCGCCGTCCGGTATAGACCGGATCGACCTTCACGCTCCCATCGTCACCCCGGACTTGTTCCGGGGTCCACCTGGCCCCAAACGCTGTCGATAAAGCCTCAAGGCGCACCGATCGCAGAGCCGTGGACCCCGGAACAAGTCCGGGGTGACGAAAGGGGTAGCTGTTTCGGCCGAAAATGACGAAGACTGACCGGAAATGCTGAATGTCGATCCCGTCTAGCGCCCGGACCGGCATCCCTTCCGTTGGGAAGGGATGCCGGAGCAGGCCTCAGGCCGCCGCGACCGCCTGACCGGGTTCGCCGGCATCGTCGCGCAACGGGTGCGCCAGGCGGGTCAGCATTTCCTTCGGCACCACCTGCCAGAAGCGGCCCTTCGTCCGCTCCCAATCCTCGAGGATCGCACCCGACCAGCGGCTGTCGGTCGCCTTGTGGTGCTGTTCGATCAGGTCGCGCAGGCTCGCTTCCCAATGCGCCGATCCCAGCCGGTGGAGCGTGATGCTCTCCGGGTTGTGATGGCGCTCGAAGCTTGCGTCATGGTCATAGACGAACGCCATGCCGCCGGTCATGCCCGCGCCGAAGTTCGTGCCGGTCCGCCCCAGCACCACCGCGACGCCGCCGGTCATATATTCGCAGCCATTGGCGCCGCAGCCCTCGACCACCACGGTCGCGCCCGAATTGCGCACCGCGAAGCGCTCGCCCGCCTGCCCCGCCGCGAACAGCTTGCCACTGGTCGCGCCATAGAGGACGGTGTTGCCGAGGATCGTGTTCTCGTGACTGCGTAAGGGCGACGACACCATCGGCCGCACCACGATCGTACCGCCCGACAGCCCCTTGCCGACATAGTCGTTGGCGTCGCCGAACACCTCCAGCTTCAACCCCTTGCACAGGAACGCGCCGAGGCTCTGCCCCGCCGACCCACGCAGCCGCACCGTGACATGCCCGTCGGCCAGCTTCGACATGCCGAACGTCCGGGTGATCTCGGAGGACAGCCGGGTGCCGACCGCGCGGTGGGTGTTGCGCACCGAATAGGTGAGCTGCATCTTCTCGCCGCGCGAGAACACCGCCGCCGCATCCTTTATCATCTGCGCATCGAGGCTGTCGGGCACGGCATTGCGGAACGTCGACAGGCTGAAGCGCCGCTCGCTCTCCTCGGCATCGACCTTCGCCAAGATCGGGTTGAGGTCGAGATCGTCGAGATGCTCGGCCCCGCGGCTGACCTGCCGCAGGAACTCGGTCCGCCCGACCACCTCGTTCAGCGACCGCACGCCGAGCCGCGACAATATCTCGCGCACTTCCTCGGCGATGAAGGTCATCAGGTTGATGACCTTTTCGGGCGTGCCGGTGAACTTGGCGCGCAGCCGCTCGTCCTGCACGCACACGCCGACCGGACAGGTGTTGCTATGGCACTGGCGCACCATGATGCAGCCCATCGCCACCAGCGACAGCGTGCCGATGCCGAACTCCTCGGCCCCGAGGATCGCGGCAGCGACGATGTCGCGCCCGGTCTTGAGCCCGCCGTCGGTGCGCAGCACCACCCGCCCGCGCAGGCCGTTGAGCGTTAGCGTCTGGTTGACTTCCGACAGGCCCATTTCCCACGGCGTACCGGCGTATTTGATCGACGTTTGTGGGCTGGCCCCGGTGCCGCCGACATGGCCCGACACGAGGATGACGTCGGCATGCGCCTTCGCCACGCCCGCCGCGACGGTGCCGATGCCCGCCGAGCTGACGAGCTTCACGCAGACCCGCGCCTTGGGATTAATCTGCTTGAGGTCGTAGATGAGCTGCGCCAGATCCTCGATCGAATAGATGTCGTGGTGCGGCGGCGGCGAGATGAGCGTAACGCCCGGCGTCGCATGGCGCAGCTTGGCGATGAACTCGGTCACCTTGAACCCGGGCAACTGCCCGCCCTCGCCGGGCTTGGCCCCCTGCGCGACCTTGATCTCGATCTCGTCGCAGGCGTTGAGATATTCGGCGGTGACGCCGAAGCGGCCCGACGCCACCTGCTTGATGACCGAATTGCCGTTGTCGCCATTCTCGTACGGCTGATAGCGGATCGAATCCTCGCCGCCCTCGCCCGACACCGCCTTGGCGCCGATGCGATTCATCGCGATCGCCAGCGTCTCGTGCGCTTCCGGCGACAGCGCGCCCAAGGACATGCCCGGCGTCACGAACCGCTTGCGGATTTCGGTGATCGCCTCGACCTGATCGATCGCCACGCCGGTCTCGGGGAAGTTGAACTCGAGCACGTCGCGCAGATAGACCGGCGGCAGGTCGCGCACCCCGCGCGAGAACTGCATATAGGTCGAATAGCTGTCGGTCGCGACCGCGGTCTGCAACAGGTGCATGAGCTGCGCCGAATAGGCATGCGCCTCGCCACCGTTGCGCTGGCGATAGAAGCCGCCGATCGGCAGGTTCACGACGGCACTGTCGAACGCCGCGTCATGCCGCTGCGTCGCGTTGACGTGGAGCGAATGATAGCCCTCGCCCGAAATCTTGGCGGGCATGCCGGGGAAGAAGTCGTTGACCAGCGCGCGGCTGAGGCCCACCGCCTCGAAGTTATAGCCGCCGCGATAGCTGGAGATCACCGCGATCCCCATCTTCGACATGATCTTGAGCAGCCCCTCGTCGATCGCGGTACGGTGGCGCTTGAGCGCCTCGTCAATCGAGATTTCGCCGAACAGCCCGCGCGCATGGCGATCGGCGATCGCCGCTTCGGCCAGATAGGCGTTCACCGTGGTCGCGCCGACGCCGATCAGCACCGCATAATAATGGGTGTCGAGACACTCCGACGAGCGCACGTTGATCGACGCATAGGACCGCAGCCCCTTGCGCACCAGATGCGTATGCACCGCCGCCGCCGCCAGCACGCCGGCGATCGGGACCTTGGTCGCGTCCAGATGCTCGTCGGTCAGGAACAGCTCGCTGCGCCCTTCGCGCACCGCCTGTTCGGCCTGCGCACGAACGCGGGCGATGGCGGCACGCAGCGCTTCCGGCCCTTCGCCCGCCGGGAAGGTGCAGTCGATCTCCGCCGTCTGCGCGCCGAAATGGCTCTTGAGCCGCAGCCAGTCGGTGTTGGTCAGCACCGGGCTGTCGAGGACCAGCACCTTGCTCGACCGGTCGCCGGTGTCGAGGATGTTGGCGAGGTTGCCGAAGCGCGTCTTGAGCGACATGACGTAGCGCTCGCGCAGCGGATCGATCGGCGGGTTCGTCACCTGCGAGAAATTCTGGCGGAAGAAATGGCTGATGAGCCGCGGCTTGTCGGAAATGACCGCCAGCGGCGTGTCGTCGCCCATCGATCCGATCGCTTCCTTGGCCCCTTCGACCATCGGCGACAGGATCAGCTCCATGTCCTCCAGCGTCTGCCCGGCACACACCTGCCGCCGCGCCAGCTCGGCACGGTCGTAGCGCAACGGCTCGGCAGTGGCGGCGGGAAGATCCCCGATCGTCAGGAACTTGGCGGTCATGGCGGCATAGTCCGCCTCGCCCGCGATCTTGTCCTTGATCGCGCGGTCCTTGTAGAGTTTGCCTTCGGTCAGGTCGACCGCGAGCATTTCGCCCGGCCCGAGGCGACCCTTCTCGACCACCGTCGATTCGGACACCGGCACCATGCCCGCTTCCGACCCGACGATCAGCAGCCCGTCGCCGGTGATGGTATAGCGCAACGGGCGCAGCGCGTTGCGATCCAGCCCGGCGACCGCCCAGCGGCCGTCGGTCATCGCGAGCGCGGCGGGACCGTCCCACGGCTCCATGACGCTCGCGAGATAATCATACATCGCGGTATGCGCCGGCGGCATGTCGGCGGCACCCTGCCACGCCTCGGGCACCAGCATCAGCTTGGCGGTCGGCGCGTCGCGGCCCGACCGGCAGATCGTCTCGAACACTGCATCCAGCGCCGCCGTGTCCGACGCGCCCGCCGGGATCACCGGCTTGATGTCCTCGGAGCGCTCGCCGAACGCGATGCTCGCCATCTTGATCTCGTGGCTAAGCATCCAGTTCTTGTTGCCGCGGATCGTGTTGACCTCGCCATTGTGCGCGAGGCAGCGGAACGGCTGCGCCAGCCACCATTGCGGAAAGGTGTTGGTCGAATAGCGCTGGTGAAAGATCGCGACGCGCGATTCGAAGCGTTCGTCGTTCAGGTCGGGGTAGAAGTCCGACAGCGATTCGGCGAGGAACAGCCCCTTGTAGATGATCGAGCGGCACGACAGCGAACAGAAGTAGAAGCCGGTGATCTGCGCGGCGATGATCCGCTTCTCGATCCGGCGGCGCACGAGATACAGATGCTTCTCGAACTCGGCCTCGTCCATGTCTTCCGGCGCGGGGCCGGCGATCATGATCTGCTCGATCTCGGGCCGGGTCGCCTGCGCCTTCATGCCGATGACCGACACGTCGACCGGCACCTGCCGCCAGCCATAGATCGACCAGCCGGCCTCGATGATCTCCGATTCGACGAGCGTGCGGCACGTCTCCTGCGCGCCAAGGTCGGTGCGCGGCATGAACACCATGCCGACCGCGAGGCGGGCGTGCATCGGCTTGTGCCCCGACCCGGCGATCGCATCGTCGAAGAAGCGGTGCGGCAGGTCGACATGGATGCCGGCGCCGTCGCCGGTCTTGCCATCGGCATCGACCGCGCCGCGATGCCATACGGCGCGCAACGCATCGATCGCCGACTGGACGACGCGGCGCGACGGCTTGCCATCGGTCGCGGCGACGAGGCCGACACCGCAGGCGTCGCCTTCATATTCCGGGCGGTACATGCCTTCGGTGGCAAGGCGGAGGCGTTCGGTTTCGAGGGTCATCTTACTTTCCCTTCACGGGGGCGGCCATCGACCGCATCGTCATCATCATCGCCTCGGCCACCGCTGGGGTGATCGCCTGTGCGAGCGTGTTGGTTTCGGCGGTGATCGCTGCCTGCAGCTTGGGAACTGCCAACTGGAAACGACGGCCGGTAGCGGTCGCACCGAAGCGCGCGAGCTCGGCGATCTGTGCCGGGGTCATCGCCCGCAACGATCCGGCCATATCGATCGCACCGGTCACGTCGCTGGTCGTCAGATGTCCGTTAGCCTGCCCAGCGGCCGCGATCTTGGCAGTATCGACATTGGCGGCGACCGCCCCTTGCAGCGCCCTTCCCGTCGGCGATCGCAGGAACCGGGTAACTTCGCTCAGGTCGGCGGGCGACAGGTCGGCGGCAGCGACTGCCGCAATCCGCTGCTGCAATACCGGCAGTCCGTCACGATAGGTCTGCTCGACCACGACGGCACCGGCATCGAGCAGCTTGGCCCGCGCACCAGGACTGCGCTGTTCCAGCGTGGTGATCGTGGGCTGTTGCGCCAGCGCCTTTCTCCCCTCGGTACGAAACGCAGCGACGGCATTACGTGTCGTCATTTCGGCCGGGACATAGGCCTCGGCAAAAGCAAGCGCTTCGGCCGAAACCTTGGCGGTCGTGGCGAGAGTGGGGGGCGGAGCGGCGGTCGGCGCCTGCACCAGCAACAGCGCTAGCGCAGCGATCACGCCGCCACCCTCGCCGCCTTGGCCTTCGCTTTCAGATAGGTGTGCATCCGCTCGGTCACGTCGCGGCCGTCGCGGATCGCCCAGACTACCAGCGACGCACCGCGCACGATGTCACCGGCGGCAAACACGCCGTCGAGCGAGGTCATCATCGACTTGCCGTCGACGCGGACCGTGCCCCAGCGCGTCACGCCCAGTTCGGGCGCGTCGAACAGCGTCGGCAGGTCCTCGGCATCGAAGCCCAGCGCCTTCACCACCAGATCGGCGTCGAGCAGGAATTCATTGCCCGGATCGGTTTCCGGGGCGCGGCGGCCCGAGGCATCGGGCGCGCCGAGGCGCATGCCCGTCGCGCGGACCTGCACCACCTGTCCGTCGCGGTCGTCGAAGGCGGCGGGGGCGGAGAGCCAGACGAACTCGACGCCCTCTTCCTCGGCATTGGCGACTTCGCGCTGCGATCCGGGCATGTTGGCGCGGTCGCGGCGGTAGAGGCATTTCACCGACTTCGCCCCTTGGCGGATCGCGGTGCGGACGCAGTCCATCGCAGTATCGCCGCCGCCCACCACGACGACGTTCTTGCCCGCGGCGTTGAGCGATCCGTCGTCATAGGCCGGCACGGTGTCGCCGAAGCCGATCTTGTTCGACGTGGTCAGATAGTCGAGCGCGTCAACCACGCCGCCGCTGCCGACGCCGGGTGCCTTGATCGCACGCGGCTTGTAGACGCCGGTGGCGATCAGCACCGCATCATGCTGCTGGCGCAACTGGTCGAGCGTCGCGTCGCGGCCGACCTCGAAGCCTTCGTGAAAGACAATGCCGCCTTCCTTCAGCCGCTCGACGCGGCGCATCACCACCGGCTTCTCCAGCTTGAAGCCGGGGATGCCATAGGTCAGCAACCCGCCCGCGCGGTCGTAGCGATCATAGACATGGACGTCATAGCCGAGGTTGCGAAGCCATTCCGCCGCCGACAGGCCCGCCGGCCCCGCGCCGACGATCCCGACCGACTGGCCGCGCGCCGGGCCGACCGCTACGGGTTCGACCCAGCCGTTTTCCCAGGCGGTGTCTGTGATGAACTTCTCGACCGATCCGATCGTGACCGCGCCGTGGCCCGAAAATTCGATGACGCAATTACCCTCGCACAGCCGGTCCTGCGGGCAGATGCGGCCGCAGATCTCGGGCATGGTCGAGGTGCTGTTGGAAAGCTGATACGCCTCCTGCAACCGCCCTTCGGCGGTCAGGCGCAGCCAGTCGGGAATATGGTTGTGCAGCGGGCAATGCACCGAACAATAGGGCACGCCGCATTGCGAGCAGCGCCCGGCCTGATCCTCGGCCGCCGGCGGCGCATAGCGCTCGGCGATTTCGCGAAAGTCGTCCGCGCGCAATTCGGCTTCGCGCTTGGCCGGATAGGCCTGCGGACGCGCGACGAACTTCAACATTGCTTGATCGGCCATGGTGCCCTCCGATCGTCCGAAAAGCATATTCGGGCAACAGAGTCACGCAACAAACTACCTATAGGTCAGTCTTGATGTCCCATTTATCTTAATGCGAACGGTTTGCAGAATTTTCAGAACCGTTCGTCATATCGTTGAGGCCGATCCGGCCCTATCGTGCCAGTAACCAGATCAATGCCATGCTGCCGGCGACGATCCGATACCATGCGAACGGCGCGAACCCGAAACGGCCGACGATCCTGACGAAACCCTTGACCACCAGCAGCGCCACGACGAACGCCGCGCCGAACCCGATCGCGATTCCCGCCAGATCGTCGAGCGTCAGCAGCGCGCGATCCTTGTAGAGCGAATAGGCGGTCGCGCCGATCATCGTCGGCACGGCGAGGAAGAAGCTGAACTCCGCCGCCGTCCGCCGTTCGACACCGAGCAGCAGCGCGCCCATGATCGTCGCGCCCGAACGGCTGACGCCCGGCAGCATCGCGATACACTGCATCGCGCCGACCGAGATGGCGTTGCCGACGCTCATGTCCTCGACCGCGTGGATGCGCACCCGCTTCACCATCCGTTCGATCAGCAGGATCACGACGCCGCCGACGATCAGCGCGACGGCGACGATCACCGGCTTCTGCATCACCGCGCGGATCGCATCATAGAACAGCGCGCCCGCGACCATCGCCGGCAGAAAGCCGATCAGGATGTTGCGGGTGAAGGCGATCGCCTGCGGGTCGAGCCGGGTCAGCCCCAGCGCCACGCCGGTGAAGCGCGCGCGATAGGCGACGAGCACCGCGAGGATCGCGCCCAACTGGATCGCGATCTTGAACACGATCGAGCTTTCGTCGGTATAGCCGAACAGCTCGCCCGCAAGGATCAGGTGCCCGGTCGAGGACACCGGCAGGAATTCGGTCAGTCCCTCGATGATGCCGAGGACGACATAGGTGATCCACTCCACTTACGCGCCCTTCAGTTCGGCGATGCGACCGAAGCGCCCGCTCTTGCGATATTGCACCAGCCAGTCGGGGGCAACGGTGGCCATCGGCACCGGACGCTGGTCGAACGCCTCGATTCCCGGAACGCCGTCGCCGACGACATTGTCCTGCGACAGCATCGCCCATTGATCCTTCGAGATCGGGGTGAGCGGCATCGCCGCGATCACGCCGCCCAGTTCGTTCGGAATGTCAAGGAAGCGCACGTCGCGGCCGATCGCTTGCGCGATCCAGCGATTGAGTTCGCCCATCGTCACCACGTCGGGGCCGCCGATCGCATAGGTCTGTCCGCCAAAGCGCTCGGGATCGCCGAGCGCCTTGACGATCACCTGCGCCAGATCGACGACATAGACCGGCTGGAACTTCGCCGAAGCCGCCATCACCGGCACGATCGGGCGACCGATCAGCGCGGGCGCGCCCGCGATCATGCCGGCGAAGCGGTTGACGAAGCCGTCCTCGCGCCCGAACACGATCGAGGGGCGCAGGATCGTGGCACCGGGAAACGCCTGTCGCACTGCCTCCTCGCCACCCGCCTTCGAGCGGCCATAGGCCGAGGGCGAGGCCGCATCGGCACCGATCGCCGAAATCTGCACGAACGCCTTTGCACCCGCCGCCTGCGCGGCCTGTGCAAGCGTGCGGGCACCGGCGACATGCACCTTGTCGAAGTCGCCCGCCAGCACGCCGACGAGGTTCACGACCCCGTCCGACCCGGCGACCGCGCGCGCGACCGTTTCGGGCTTCGACAGGTCGGCGGCGACGAACTGCGTCTGGCCCAGCCCACCTTGCGTCTTGAGATAGAGCGCCTGGCGCGGATCGCGCTGGGCGATGCGGACGCGGGCGCCGGCCTTGAGCAATTCCTGCACGACATAGCGGCCGACAAAGCCGCCACCGCCGAACAGCGTGATCAACTGGTTCTTCATCGTGCCTGCCTTCTGCTTCGCGGGGCGGTGATCGGTTCGAATGCGGGAACCCCATGCCGTTCCGCCGCGCAAACGGCAAGGACCGCAATTATTCGCAACAACGTTGTTGACACCCCCGACGACCCCCCGTAGAGGCGCCCTCCTACCCCGTGCCCAGATGGCGGAATTGGTAGACGCACCAGCTTCAGGTGCTGGCGATCGCAAGGTCGTGGAGGTTCGAGTCCTCTTCTGGGCACCAGCTACTCTCAAAGCATTGAAAATGCTCGGGGATCGTCGGAAAGACGGTCCCCGGAGGGCGTTTGCTACGACAAACTGCTACGGGGAAGTGGCCGATCGTCAGCCGGAAAGTCCCGGAAAACCGTCACTGTTGAGAAGAGCGTTTGCTACGGGAAGGTGCTACGGGATTTGCCCCGTGGCGTGCTTCGACGCGGGCAGAAACTCTACTATCGCCACACCGTTCCGGTGGATGCTCAACGGCTTTTGGATCGGCTCGAAATCTGGCGCTCGCTGCGCACCGACAGCCTCTCCGTCGCCGTGCGTCGATTGCCGAGCGTCGTGGCGCGGATCGAAATGGAGATCGAACATGCTCGCGCGATGGCGGGCCTGCCGGTCGATGCAACGCTCATCCGACCGCTGAACGACGATCCCTCCGCGCGTTTGGTTGAGATCGCTCCATCGCGGCCCACGATCACCCAGCTTAATGACGCCCTCACACTCGGAGAAGCGTATCGCAGTTACATCGACGATCCGACGCGCGCTTGGTCTGCCAACACGCGGGAGGCGTATGAGACAAGCCGTAAGCTCGCGATTGCGGTGATTGGCGAGGAGACTCCTGTAGTCCATGCGATGCTCACCAATGAGCGACAGATTGCAACCATGCTTCGCGAACTGGCCGAGCGAGGCCCAACTGTGTTGGCGGACATCGCCGCGCGCGGTGCAGCCAAAGGCAATGATCCGCGGCCGCCGGACCGCCCGTCGCCGGATTAAGACGATCGTCGTTGGATTGGCCGATCGTCCGTGGACGGGCGGGTATGGCCGGGTCAGGCGGGTAAGGCTTGGCCGGCTGGGTTTCGGTCAGACCGGACCAGGCTTGCCGAACGGACGCGGTCGGGCGGGCCACGTCTGCGTAACATGGTCAGCTCGATCAGGTCAGCATTGTCGGTGGCATGCTCACTTCGTGTGCGCGGCACAGAACCGGATTGGCGGGGCAGCGCCAGCCAGCTTAAAGTTGGTCAGGTCGCAGCCGGAGAGGCGAGCCTAGCTAATCTCACGTTGGTCGGGTCGGACCGGGTCAGGTCGAATTACAGGAGGGGCTTATCGCCAAGGGAGGCATCACGCGCACAGGCGTCTTGAACGCGATCGCGGAATTCGACGACATCGGTCGCTCCGCGTTTCTCGAACGCTACGGTTTCAACGGCGCGCGCGACTATTTTGTTGTCCACGAAGGCCGGCGTTACGCCTCCAAGGCGATCGCCGCGGTCGCGTACAAATGGGCGCCGGGCGGAGACGGCCAGGCGCTGGGCGCTCTCGATTTGAGCGGCGGTCGTAACGACGCCGCGAAGCGGCTCATCAACCTCGGCTTCCTCGTGACCTCGCCTGAAGATGTCGGCACTAACGAGGGCGCATCACAAACGCCCGGAGTCTCCGGTGACCAATGGTCAGACAGCGGGTTGAATGGCGGCTTGGCGGCCGGCAATTTCGACGCCTGTGCCGCGCGCTTCCTCGGCCAAGTCCGTGTTGCGCAAAAGGGTCGTCCCTTCACCGGTTTCGCCGAGGGCGTCGCGGCTACGATGGAGGATTACAAGCCGCGATTGCGTGCCCGCGCGCTCGAGCTGCTCGATGTTGCCAGCTGGACTGACGCAGCGATCGGTGCGGGCGCGATCCTGCGCAATGTCATCGCGGCAATCGAAATCCAGGATGTCCGGCTCAATCTCGCAAACAATCTCGTCTTCTGGCAAAACCGCTTCGGCCACGCCAACCGTGATCACCGCGCGCTTCTCGAAGCCGCTGATGGCGGTGCGGCCCGCCGCGATCTCGAGGGCGCACTGTTCGGACTGTTCGCAGGCGGCGAGGACGAGGGTCTGGTCTTCGACCGTCTCGCCGACCTCACGCACCGCAAATATCCGCTTCTCGCCTATCTCTTCTACCTGAAGGACGGCGACCGGTTTCTGCCGATCCAGCCGACCGGCTTCGACGAGGCGTTTCGCGAGCTCGGCATTGACCTGGTCACGCGCGGCCAATGTTCGTGGGACAATTACCGGCGCTATTTGAACGCCATTGCCGGCGTGCGATCGCGGCTCGAAGCTCATGGAGGGTTCGGCGATGTCGATCTCATTGATGCCCATTCCTTATGCTGGCTGCTGGTCAAACTGCCGCTGGTTACCGCTACCGGACCCGCCGGGAACAGGTCAGGGTCGCGCGGCGTCGATCCGGGTCGCAAGCTCGGCGCGCGTGACCGGGCAATCGCCACCATGATCCTCTCGGTCGAGAAGACCGTGCGCGACGCCAATGGCCAGAGCGTTCTGCGCACCGTCAAGAACAAGGAGCTGCATCTCGACCAATATGCGCTGCGCAAGTTGCTCGAGCGGCTCACCGATGTCCAGGGCGACCGATGTGCACTCACCGGCATCCCGTTCGACTATAGTGGCGCCGACCCGCGACTGGCGCCATCGTGCGACCGTATCGACAGCGCGGGCCATTATAGCGACGGCAATGTTCAGATCGTCTGCTGCTTTATCAATTTTTGGAAGGGGAGTGACGATAACGACGAGTTTCGCGAGTTGCTGGCGCTGATCCGTCATGACGACTTTTGATCAAGCTGCGAGGCGCTAAGCGACGCCGTAGCTGCGAAAATTGCGACCGATTTTATAATAGTTTGGCGCGTTCGCACTGAGGAAGGAGTTGTCATCCGCATCGACCGACGCTGTGTGGAGCCCGCTCGGGCCGATTTCCACGGGGGATGGGGTCAAATCTTACGGTGTCCGCTTTCCGACCGCGATCTCCCAAAAGCTGCCTGTCGGCTGTCGACCAAAGTCGGCCGTTCGCCGGCTGAACCACGAGCGGCTGATTGTCACAGAAGCGGTCGTTCACGACGCGTCAACCGAACGATCACGATAATTGCGGATCGATAGACTATCAATCAGTACAAATCTCACCAATCTCTCAATGCAAGTGCGCCTAACCGTCTTTTTAACGCCCCGTGCCGAACATTTTCCACCACAGCGAGGCCCAAGCGTCTTGATCGGGCACGACTCAGACATATGATCGACCAGCCCATCCCTGTCATGAGCGAAGCTGAGGCGTTCTTGCCTGGCATTCGTCGGAGCTTTACATACTGTGCCGATACCTGTCGAGCATGTACACCGCCACTTGTACCATTTCACTCATATCGATAATCTTCCCGGGCTGCTAAGAACTGGGTTCTTGGCGAACAACCATCCGGCATTCCCAGCGCACCGCAGGTCTATCGCCGCTGCGACCATCCAGGCGCGCCGTGCGGCCATGGTCGTACCGTGTGGCCCGGGCGGCCGTGTCCACGATTATGTGCCGCTCTATTTCGGTTCGCTCAGTCCGATGCTGCTCATGGTGTTGCTGTCGAAGAACGTCGATCAGCGTGACATCGTCTATTTTGAATTCCCGATTTCGCTTCTGCTGCGTCCATCGGTCGTGTTCACCGACGCCGGGGCCAATACCGATCTGCCTCCCGGCTTCTATACCGATCCGGTACAGCTTGGCCAACTCGACTGGGGGGCGATCGATGCGCGAACTTGGAGCGAGAGGGATCCGAACCGAAAGAATCGGCGCATGGCAGAAGCGCTGGTCCATACCGCGTTACCGTTGACGGATGCGGTCCGAATTATCGGCTTCGACGCGAACGCACGGCACCGCATCGGCGTCATGGTAGCAGAAGCCGGCTTGAATCAGCCCCCGATAACCCTGGAGGATAGATACCAGCGGCAGCATTACATCCGCGCGTTCGATAATAGCGGGATTAGCGCCGTGTTTGGACCGAACGAGATTGCTGAGCGCTTCGAGGCGGCCTGCGCCTCGGTTGAAGCGGCACGCGGGGCGGCGCGACCGGCCCCGCCCTACGCGCGGCCCGAGGATCTGCTTGCTGCCCTCCGGGCCAATTTCGGGTGCGTTCCGCAGACCGCCGAGCTCGTTGGCCTCGCCTCCGACAATGGCATGCACAAGCACACCGTCGACATCCACACCTGCGAGGTCGTCGACAAACTCTTGCAGCTTCCCGGGTTCCGGGCGCTCAGCGGCGAGCATCAGACCCTCGTCGAGCTCGCCGCCTATCTGCACGATATAGGCAAAGGTCCAAAGGCGCGCTGGGCTTTCAACAATGGCGTGCAGAGGGTCGACACTAATCATCCGGTCGGGGCAATGCCGATGATGGTGGATATCCTGACCAGACAGGTTGGGTGGATTTCACCGCAAGCTGTCCGAAGACTGATGAAGCTTGTATGCTATCATGATCTCGTCGGCGACATACTCGGCCGAAATCGAGACGAGCAGCAGCTCATCGATATTCTCGATGACGAGACCGATCTCGATATGCTGATCGCTATCGGTCAGGCGGATGCAAGCGCACTGCAGGAGGCATGGAACATAACCTTCACGCTCCAATCAGCCGGCCTGCGTCAGCGATGTGCTGCGGCGATCCGGGCCAAAGTGTGATAGACGGTTTATCATGATCGAAATGACGCAGGGCGACATGTTCGCGCGAGACGCGGACATTCGGGTGAACACAGTGAATTGCGTCGGCGTCATGGGTGCCGGCATCGCGCTGGCGTTCAAGCAACGCTACCCGACCATGTTCGAAGAATATAGGCTTGCTTGCAAACGCGGCGAGATCCGGCCCGGCCGACTCACCGAATGGCGCGAGCTCGGTGGCGACTGGGTCGTAAATTTCCCGACCAAAAGGGATTGGCGCGAGCCGTCGCGCTACGAGGATATCGATGCCGGCCTCGATGCGTTCCGGGCTTTTCTGAAGCCGCTTGGCGCCGTGAGCGTGGCGCTTCCTGCGCTCGGCTGCGGACATGGCGGCCTGGATTGGACGCGGGTTTCGGCCATGATCAGCGAAAAGCTCGACGGCCTTGACGCCAAGATCCAAGTCTATGCACCGGCGGACTCCCGCAAGGCCGGGCGCAAGCCGCCAGCCGAAGTCGCCCATGGCGACGTTCTGGCTGCCAAGGAATTAGGCTTCGGACGCATGTCGCTCGCGGGCCGCGAGCTATTTACCAAGGGCGCGGCGTCTGCATTGGCGGCGCAAAGCTGGCTCGCGGTGTTCGCCTCGCGCAATCCTGGCGAACGCGAAGTGAGTGCACTCACTTCGATTGCGACTGCTTTGTCGCAGCAAGAGCCGCGAATAGTTCCGGCGCTCGTGCATCAGGGCAAAGTGAGTGAAGAGATCGCGTCGCTATTTGCGGCCGCGGGACTGGACGTCGTCCTGCTCGCGCCAATGGGCCCACTAGCGAAACGATCCTTGGCCGGACTCGCCTCTGAGCGGATCGCCGTTGCGACATTAGGCAAGCCGCATGAAAAATGGTCGCGGCCGCTTATGGGTCAAGCGATGAACCTTCTACGGGAACGCTGCACGGCAGTGCTGGTTGCTGATCCCGCACCGATCTGGCTGATCGAGCGACCAGATAAGTGGGAGACCAAAGCGATCAGCTTTGTCGCCTATGACAAGACGATCGAAAATGTGAACGCCGAGTTGCACGCACTTGGCGCGCGGCCAATTAAGCGCCGCGCGGCAGATGGCTTGCCCAATGTCGCCCCCCTCCTGCGTTCCAAAATCAATCCGGGTGTCGACGATACGACCTGCGCCTCGCCATTGTCCAAGCAGGCGGATCTCTTACTGGACCTAGCAGAGCTCGACGTGGAGACGCGCCGCGACGTGTTCGCCCTGCTCAACACCACCGATCCGACCCGTTGGTCGATGCAAATCAGCTTTAAGGACGATGCAATGGCATCTGCCCTTGAAGAACGCATTGATCGACTGCGCCAATTGACGCGCGCCGAGCGGGCCGGTGCGGACTGGTCGAAACAGGCCGCCCCTATCGTGGGTACTCCCGAGCCACTTCCCGTGCTTAAGGATACGGCACCCTCTTTGATGCATGGGGTAGATTTGACCGAACAATCGGGTCCCGGCGGGCAAGCCGCCACGCAGGTTTTGTCCGGACCGACACAGGGGTCACACGCAGGTGACGCCGCGGGCGATCCCCCGCCTGCCAAGGCAGTGCGCAAGACGCGGCAGCGGGCGCAAACACCGGTACGGTCAGCCCCTCAGAGGCGCAGGACCAGCTAACACGCTGCACTTTGTACAATTGCCGCGGGGGTGGCCTTAGGATCTTCGGGTCGCCCACACTCGCGATACGCATCGATTGGGTGTCGCGTTGCCAGGGATGCGATCAAGCGGGAAATGTTCGGCCCCGACAGAAGTTGCCGTTTGAGAGCAATAGCCGGGATCGCTAAAAGTCGCGATGTTGCCGATTGGCATAGCCGATGCCACGACGTTGAGATCCGAACGGCCATGTAAACGGATGTCTGAAGCGGGGATGCCGGTAAGTAAGGCGCGGTGAAAGTCCACAAGTGGGTCGTCGTGCTTTAAGAGGAGGGGGCCGCTCTCGACCAGCTCAAGGCATTCAACGCCGTTGATGTGAGCGTCGGCTTTTGCTGAAACCCGCCATTCGGGTCGCGCAAACCGGCGGGTCGGCTTGGCGTCCCGATATCGGTCGTTCATTGAATTATGCGCGTTCCTGGAAGCCGTCGTCGTTTAGGCAGTCAGTGGACAGCGCTTTCGATTTGGGTTGCGCCTGCCTAGCCGGTCGTGGCGGGTCGTCATAATGCTGGTCGCCAACGCCACAGCGGATGCGGTATCCGACCTCGAATTGATGAAAGAGACGATCGCGGAGGAGGGCGCGGCATCGCTGCCGCTAGCGGCTGGAGGTATCCGCACGCGGCGTTTGTGCCACTCGTAATTTTTACAAAGTCAGAGAGAAGGCAGTCGGTGGCTCGGTTACCAGTCTTTCGGCGGATACAGGCCAGCAGCGATCACCGCGTCGTTGAGAGCCTTAGCATAGCCGCCCTCCCATATAGGGATCATTTCGCGCCAATCCTGCTTGTCGATCCAATTCGCGCGCGGAATCGCGGCCAATCCGGCGGCATTTCGCTTTAGGGTCTGTGGGGATTCACAAAGTTGTGCGGATGTGATTCACGCTATGGATGGATCGTGACGTACTGACGGACGCCCAATGGGCAAAGATCGAGCCGCATTGCCTGGGCAAGCGGACTGACCCCGG
>NZ_CAKLBB010000021.1:0-37216 GCF_920939515.1 Sphingomonas sp. Leaf4
TTCGCTGCCGGGCTCGAACAGCAACGGGCGGGGTTAACCCCGCCCGTTGTTTCACCTGCGCTCATGCGCGACAACACCGGCAGGTCTCTGGTTGCCGCTGGATGAAAAATTGGGGTCACGTCAGAAGCTGTGCGACAGCTGGACCTTGTCCTCGCAGACCGGCCCGGCGTCGCGCAGGAACGGCCGTCGCCGTGCGTAGATCGGTTTGACGGCGTTCACCGCAGCGGCGACGTCGGGACGCATGCCGATCAGCAGATGTGCGAGCGCGGGATAGCGCTCCGGGGTCAGCGGTAGTCCAATCGGCGCGGCATAATCGCGCATGATTGCAGCGGTCCCCTCGTCGACGTCCGCCGTTGCCATCTTCCAGCGTGTACTATCGATCGGGGGCCGGCCATGACGGAACGTGGTGCGATCGCGTGCTTCGAGTGGCGACCCAGGCGTGGGTGGCGCAGGCAGGAACCGGCGCAGGTCGACGCCGGTGCCGGTAAGATAGCGTTCGGGCGGATTGGCGGGGACAGTTGCTGCCGTGGCACCGACCAGCGCTAGCAGTGCGAATGCGGAACGCCTCATGACAGGAAAAACTGACGCTTAAAGGCGAACATGTCCCTCAGCAGGCAATACTCCGGATTGCCGAGCGTAACGATTGGTGCGCGGCGGACGATCATCGCCTTCCACGCCGTCAGCGACCGGCGCCACGCATCATCCTCTTGCGGCGTCAACGGGGCGACCTGATAGCCGAGCGTGATGTGAAAGCGATAAGTGTCATGACCGGGTTCGCGAATGCCGGTCACCTCGGACAGTCGATCGCGCAGCCGTCGCAACCTCCTCTCCATAGCCTCGTCGGCCGGCAGCAGCCGCACCGTCAGCGGGGTTTCGCTGGCGGGTGGCGGCTCCATGTTCACCCGCATCCGGTACGGCCCCGCCTCGTCGCCGAGACGGAATGCGCGCAGCCGCTCGCCCAGGATGCGGTCGCAGTCCGCCATCGGCATGTCGAGCGGCAGACCCGCCGGCCAGAAGGGATAGCGCCGCGTCTTGTCGTTCGCGGTGCCGAAAATCGTCATGTGATAGCTCGACGGCGGCAAGGCGGTCATCTTTCGCGCCCATGGCTCGCCCGGCAGCGCCCGATAGACATCAAGCAGCGCGTCGAACGCCTCCGACCCCACGCCCTGTTGGGGGACGTGGCAGATGATCGTATTACCCGCGAACGGCAGCACCCGGCCATCGGCAGCGAACTTCCGGCCGACATCAGGCGGGAGCCGGTCTGCCGCCACCCCTCGTGTGGCGGCGAGACCCGCCAGCGCCAGTCCGCTCCCCTTCAACATCATTCTCCGCGTCGTCATAGCTTCACCTTCGCGCCCACCAGAATCTGCCGCGGCAGTTTCCAGGTCGATTGCAACAATTCCTGATCCCGGCCGTAGCGTTGCTCGATCCCCTGCCTCGTCAGGTTCAGCGCGTCGAAGCTGACCGTGAACGCTGGCGTAACGTCATAGGATAGCTGGAGGTCGACATTGTTCGTCGGCTGCTGGAACCGATTGGCGTAGAAGCCGGCCGGGGTAAAATTGGGGAAGCGATCGTCCCACAATTGGCTGAGATGATTCCAGGCAAGGCGGCCGTGCGCCGCCCCCTTGTCGTAGGACAGTGCCGCATTGAAGATCCGCGCGGGCTGATTGGGCAGGTTGTTGAAGACCCGCACCGATTGATCGGACAGGGTGATCGGAAAATGGGCGCGCCCGAACGAGGCGTTGCCGCTGACCGCGAAGCCATCGAACGGCGCGGGCAGGAAGCTAAGGTCGTAGGACGCGCCGAGCTCGACGCCGTACGCACGCACGGTACGGTCGGTATTGCGCGCCTGTGTCACGAGCACGGGCACCGCTACCCCAGGCAAAGTTTCCAGCGTGCCGAAGGTGAAGACATCGTCCTTGATCCATTTGTAATAGGCGGCGACGCTGATGATCCCCCGCCCATTGTCGATGTACCAGTCGTGGCCGATGTCGAGATTGGTCGCACGGCGCGGCTTCAGGTCCGGGTTGCCAGTCGTCAGCGTCGGCGGATTGCTAATCGTGTTGAGCACGCCACCACGCAGCGATGAGGCGCCGAAGCTCGGGCGGCTGACAGTCATGCTGGCACCGACACGCAGCTTGCTGGCGTCGCTGGTATCGAGGACCGCCGAGATCGACGGCAGCACGTTGGTGTAGCTGCTGCCTGCCGATACGGGCGTGTAGACGCCGTTGATCGCCTGCGTGCTGCTCGACCCCGCTTCGGTATGTTCGACGCGGACGCCGCCCGCGACGAACAGCGCGTCGCTGCGATATTGCGCTTGGAAGAACCCTGCCGCCACATCCTCGCGCGTGCGGTAGGTCCCGCCGGCCTGCGCAGCCGTGTCGATAATTGCGGTTGCGCCGGCGCGGGCGGCCGCGAACAGGTCGTCGACCTTGCCCGGGTCGATCGTGGGGATGGGCGTGTCGCAGACGAAGCCGCAGAGGGTGCCGCTGGCAGCGCTCGCCAGTGTGTAGGACAGGCCGGTATAGTTGGTGCGGGCGAGACTCACTCCTTGGCGGATGACGGTGAAGCGCGCGCCGGCGATCGCGCCGAACCCGCGATCCTCTGCCTTGGCATTATAGCCGAGATTGGCCTGCAGGTCGTACCGATCCTCGCTCAGTCTGTAGCGTTCATCGCGGTGGAGATTGGCCGGGTAGAGCGCGAGATTGCCGGCAGCGGTCGCGTTGACCGGCGTGAACAGCGGCACGTTGCCGCTAGTGTCATAGCCATATTGCAAGCGGGTCTGCGCAAAGGCATCGACCGTCTGCGGGTTATCGACGCGGCTGCGCGACCAGCTCGCGCCGACGTCGCTACGCCAGCCATTACCCAGATCGCCCTCGGCGCGGCCGTAGACACCGTAGACGTCGCGCTGCCAGCGATAGCGACCCAGCTGCGCGGTCTGCGTGACGTTCGACAGCGTCCCGCTCGTCGCCGTCTGGTTGGCAACGGTGGCGGAGGACTGGACCGCCGCGTTCAGGTCGTTGCGAAACGAACGCTCGCTCTGGTCGAAATAATAGGTGCTGACGAAAGCCGAGACCGCATCGTTCGGCTTCCAGTCGAACCGCCCCTGGAGGCCCAACCGCTCACGTTCATTCTGATAATTATAGTAGAGCCGCTGCGACGGCACCGCATAGCCCGTACCGCCATAAGGCGTCGTCAGCGTGCCAGCAGCAGTGTACCAGTTACGTGTGCCGCCTGTTTCAACCTGCGGCACGTTGATCTGCCGCTTCCAATAGGTCGCCGACAGATAGAGTCCGAATTGGCGATCCGGCCCGAACCGCGTCGCCCCGGCGATCTCCGCCTGACCGCCGAAATGGTTGCCGCCGTTGCTCTTGCTGTCCAGCGCCGCGCCGCCCTTCACCGAAGCAGTCAGCGTGGCAAGCTTGAAATCGAAAGCGCTGGCCGTCGCGAAGTTCGTCAGGCCACCAATGAAATTGGCATCGTTCGATGGCAACGCCGATTTGACGACATCGATGTGCGAGGCGAGGTTTGAGGGCAGCACCTCCATCGAAATCTGCCGCCCCCCGGCCGCGCTCTGACCAAGGTTGATGTCGGTCGAAGCGAG
The DNA here is from genome assembly GCF_920939515.1 of Sphingomonas sp. Leaf4. NCBI lineage: Bacteria > Pseudomonadati > Pseudomonadota > Alphaproteobacteria > Sphingomonadales > Sphingomonadaceae > Sphingomonas > Sphingomonas sp. Leaf4. The sequence goes on from NZ_CAKLBB010000021.1 coordinate 3,605, forward strand.
ACTGAAGCCGTCGATCAGCAGGTCGTTATAGGTCTGGTTGAATCCGCGCACGATCACGAAGCGCGGTTCGCCCTGATAGAGCAGGGTGTTGACGCCGGTCACGCGCTTCAACGCATCGCCTGCGTTGAAGTCGGGAAGCTGCCCGATCTCACTCGCCGACACAGTATCAATGATCTGGTCGGAGGCTCGTTTGATCCGCACCGCCTTCTGGTTGGAAGCGCGCGTGCCGGTCACGACGATGTCGGCACCGTCAGTCGCGTCAGCAGGTTGGGTGGCCGAAACCTCCTGCGCGAGAGCCGTCAGCGGCGATGTCAGAACGAGAGTCGAGCCGAGCAGCAGCGCCCGGCGATAAGCGCGAATCATGGTCCCCTCCTATGTTTGGAAAGAGACTAACTTATTGTACATTACCATTACAAGAGTGTGACTGTCGGTGGGCTGTGAGCAGCTTCTCCATCTGGCGAAGCTCGTCGCCATGATGGCACTGCGATGGAAATTGGTGGGGCATTCTCGATTGGGAACGGCGCGCGGGGCAGGGGGGTGTCCGATGCGGAGCAGGAAAGGCCCGAGCGCCCATTTTCTCGAAATGTGTTCCCGATTGCTCTTTCCCGAAACTGACCGGTCGAGACGGAGAAGCGGGAAAGATCGGCGGCCTGATCGAAGGGCGATGCCGGCGCTCAGACGGTGCCGTCGACAGCACTCGGATCAACGCCCTTGGCGTCCGCCATCCGTTCGTCTTTCAGGCGGCGTGCAATCTTGGCGAGCAACGTCCGGCTGCAACCGGTGCCGGTCATTATCTCACGCCAGCTATGGCCATCTTGTAACGACCGGGCGATCGACGCATTGCGAGCAGTATTCTCGACGCGACCTTTGTAGAGACCTGCGGTTCGGGCACGGTCGACCCCTTCGGCCTGCCGACGGCGACGATCGTCATAATCCTTGCGCGCGACCGCGGCGAGGACATCGAGCATCATCGCGTTTACCGCCGCGAACATCCGGGCCGTAAAGTCGTCGGGGGTGGCAATCAGGTTCCAGGACGTCGGCAGGTCGAGCGACACGATCCGGACCTGGCGCGCCTCGATTTCCGATCGCAACTTGCTCCAGTCGGCCGCGCTGAGCCGGGATAGCCGGTCGACCTGCTCGACCAACAACACGTCCCCAGGACCGCAGTCGTCCAGCAGCCGAAACAGCTCTGGCCTAGCAAGGCGAGTACCACTCTCATGTTCGACATAACGCGCTGCAATGCGGAACCCATGCGCAGCGGCGAAAGCATCCAGCGCTGCGCGGGCGCGGGTGGCGTCCTGTTCAGCGGTCGATGCGCGTAAATAGGCACGAACGAACATGCCTTAGTCCTTTATGAATGGTCCGCTGATGTCCAGTCTTTTTTATAATCCCTTTTTACGGAAAACGGACCAGTCGGCGGCCAGTCCTCCAGGAGTATACCCAAAACGCACCTGTTGAAGCAGGCGGTTGGCTACGATCGTAGCGGTATGTCACGGGGTGCCATCTGAGACATAGAAATGGAACGGTGCCTTGGTGGCTCGGCTGTTGTCGTAGATGACTGGTTAGGCTATGTTATGACATCGTATTTCAGAGAGGTAGCCGTGCCAGTATGACCTTGCAAATCAACATTATGCCTAATGGGCGCATGAGCCTACCAGCGGACGTCCGGAAGCGACTTGGTCTAAGTGGTGGTGGTGCGGTGTACCTGGACGAAACCGAGGATGGTGTTGTGTTGCGAACCGCAAGCCAAGCCGTGGCACGCGCGCAGGCCCTAGCCAAGCAATACACGGCCGGTAACCCCGACGCATCCGTTGACGCATTCCTCGCCCGGCGTCGGGAGGATAGCGGCGAATGAGTGTGGTGCTGGATGCGTCTGCGATTATTGCCATGCTTAAGGGCGAACGCGGAGCGGCGAAGGTCGCAGCAGAAATCGGCGGGGCGCGGGTAAGCAGCGTCAACTATGCCGAGGTCGTCAGTCACTTCGTCTACGCCGGTATGCCCGAGCGCGAAGTCGATGCCATGCTCGATCCACTGCCGCTGACCGTCGTGCCGGCCGACAAGGCGCTTGCACAGATCGCAGGGCGGATGCGGGCAGCAACAGCTGAAGCGGGGCTCAGTCTGGGCGATCGCTTCTGCCTGGCGCTTGCCCGACGGGATGGGCTGCCTGCGTGGACGAGTGATCAGAATTGGAAGAAGATCGCCGATGTCGTTCAGGTCAAGGTTGTCGCAATCCGCTGATCTCGCTTGGTCGCGGGGTAGGGGAGGGGGCAGGAAGCCCGGCTCGACAGCCATGACCCACACCGCCAGAAGGTTTCCATGCTACGTCTGATCCACACAGCCGACTGGCAACTTGGCAAGCCTTACGGCCGCTTCGACAGCGACGTGCGCGCTGCCCTTAGCGAAGCGCGGTTCGATGCGATCGACGCGATCGGCAAGGCGGCAGCCGAGCATGACGTCGCGCACGTACTGGTCGCCGGCGATGTGTTCGATACCGAAGGACCCGAAGACCGCGTCATCGTGCAAGCGGTGTCGCGGATGCAGCGCTATGCCTGTACCTGGTGGCTGCTGCCCGGCAACCACGACTTCGCCCGGAACAGCGGTTTGTGGGATCGCGTGCGTGCCAAGGGCGCCAACAATATCCGCATCCTTACCGAGCCAGTGCCGTGCGAGCTGGCGCCGAGGCAATGGCTGCTGCCGGCACCGCTAACCCACCGGCACAATCTCGACGATCCAACCGCGCTGTTCAACACGATGGAGACGCCGGGCGCGACGTTGCGTGTCGGGCTGGCGCACGGCTCAATCCGCGACTTTTCGTCGCGTGGTGAGGCACAGAACCAGATCGCTCCCGATCGTGCGCAGCGCTCCGGCCTCGATTATCTTGCGCTCGGCGACTGGCACGGAACCCTCCGGGTCGATGCGCGCACCTGGTACGCTGGCACGCCAGAAACCGATCGCTTCCAGCGTGATGAGCCGGGCTATGCTCTGCTCGTAACGCTTGAGGCAGGGCCGGAGCCGTTGGTGACGCCGATCCGCACTGGCAGGTTCCAGTGGCTGATGCGCGAATGGACGATAGCCGACGCGGAGGGCTTTGCCGCCGAGTGCGAACGGTTGCTCGCGCAGGTCGAACCATCGGCGACCCTGTTGCAGCTCTCGCTCTCCGGCATCGTCAGCCTGTCCGACCGCATCGCGATCCTGGCCCGGCTCGACAACGATCTGCGCCATCGCCTCCGCCATCTGGCGGTCACCGCCGACGATCTCGCCGGTCGGCCGAGCGAACAGGATCTCGCAGACCTGCGGGTCGAGGGCATGATCGGCACGGCCGCGGCCATGCTGATGGGCCTGATCGAGGCGGGTGGCAACGACGGCACCGTTGCCAGGCGGGCGCTCGAACGCCTGTTCGTGGAACATCAGCGCGGGCAGGACGCGGCATGAGCCTCAAGATCCGGCGGATCGCGCTTTCCAACTTCCGCAAATACCGCGATCCCTTCGTACTTGATGGGCTGACTGATGGGCTCAACGTCATCATCGAACCCAACGAGACCGGCAAGTCGACGCTGCTGGAAGCGATGCGCGCCGCGTTCTTCATCCGGCACAACACCGCCAACCGGCTCGCTCGGAGCTATGCGCCTCACGGTGAGGCTGTCGCCCCGCAGATCGAGATCGGTTTTGAGGCGAAAGGCGAGGCGTGGGCGGTCAGCAAGCGCTTCTTGAAGAACGCTTCGGTCGAGGTCCGCGGCCCGCACGGGCGGGCGCAGGGCGAGGACGCCGAGGCGCAGCTGCAAGTGCTGCTCGGTGCGCGTCGCGACACCAGCCAGGGCGGCGACGCGACCGCTCACGGTGCCCTCGGCTTGCTGTGGGTGGGGCAAGCGCAGGCGCTCGAGGTGACGGCGCCGGGCGAGATCGTGCGGGATAGCGTGCGTGCGACCCTGGAAGCCGAGGTCGGCACGATCATGGGCGGCACCGCCTACCAGCGGGTTCGCCCTCGCATCGATAGTCAGTTCGCGGAATACTGGACCAATAGCGGTCGACCGACCGGTCGCCAGATCGCGGCACGCAACGAGCATGACGCCGCGCAGCGCGCCGCGAGCGAGGCGATGACCCGGCTTGCCGCCCTCGAACAGGGCTTCTCCGATCTCGAGGCCGCACGGGCAAGGCTGAAGGTCCTCGACCGTGATCTTGCCGACACCACCGATGCCGAGCAACGTCGGGCGCTGGTAGGCCAGCTCGATGTGGCGCGTTCTGCAGCGCAGCTGCTCGACACACGCCGCGCCGAGCAGGGTCGCCTTGTCGACCGCGTCAGGGCACTCGAGGATCTCGCCTCGCGCCTCACAACCGCCCGTAAAGCTGTCAGCGACACGATTACGGTGCTCAGTAAGGCACGGGACAGTCGATCTAGCCTAGTCGGTGAGTTGGCTGCTGCGCAGGAACGGGCGACGACAGCCCGTGACCTGCTGGTGAAGGCCCGTGACAATCGGCGGACCGCGCATGCGGCGCTTGGTGCTGCCCGGACACAAACTGCCGAGAGCGAGCGCCGGGCTGCGATCGGCGAGGCACGACGGCGACATGCCGAACTGATTACCCTGGAGGCCGAATACGAAGCGATGCGGCAGCTCGCGACAGCAGTGATTCCCGCCACCGTCATTAAGGCCCTCGAAGAACGCGAACGGGCCGTCGACAAGGCACGGGCGGCCGTCGATGCCGGCGCCACCCGGATCGAGTTTATCGGCGATGTCAGCGGCCTGATGATCGACGGATCGGCGGCCGAGCCTGGTGACCGGATGTTGTCTCGCGAGACGCGCATCCGACTTGGCGCTGCTGAGCTGATCATCCGCCCGCCAGTCGGGCTGCAAAGTGCCGAGACGGTGCTCACCAACGTGACCGATGATCTGAACGCAGGATTGGCTGAGCACGGAGTGGCGAGTGTCGCTGCTGCTCGCGCTCGTAACGAGGCTGCCCGAGAGGCGGTCGCCGATCTCCGCACGCTTGAGGCGCGGATCGCGGGCATCACGCCTGCGGTGACGCTGCTCGGGATCGAAGCGGGTGCGCCGGCCCTGAAGCTCTTCATCGCCGAATTGCAGGAAGGCGCGGAAGGGAAGGGTGGTGACGAAGAGTCAGACGTTGAGGCGTTGACGATCGCGGCGGGTGAGGCTGACACGGCGCTGGCAAGGGCAGAAGGTGTCGACGCGGTCGCCTCAGAGCAGTTGCGCGAGATGGAGGCGCGCAATGCTCCGCTTATGATGCAGGAGGCCGGCGCCGAGCGAGATGCGTTTAACGCTGCGGGACAGCTGGCTACTTTGGAATCCAAGCCCGAGGTGGCCTCGCTTGACGACGATTTGCGCAAGGCACGCCAAGAGGAAGCGGCAGCGCTGGTCAACCTGCAGAATGCTGAGCGCGCAGCGACTGCGCATGACGTTACGACGATCGAGCGACAGATTGGACTGCTAGACAAGCGTGTCGAGGTCGCTCGAACCCAGCGTACCGACCTGGAAAAGGTGATCGCCGGACTTGAGGCGCGAATCGAGGCGGAAGGCGGCAAGGGATTGGCCGACCGCGCCGCGGTCGCGCGCGAGGAGGCTGATGCCGCAGCTGCCAACCTGGTACGTGTGACTCAGGAAGCCGAGACGCTGAAGCTGCTTCGCGACACGCTGGAGAGCGCACGCGCCGAGACATCACGGACGTTCGTCGGGCCAGTGGCGAGGCGTGCACGCCGGTACATCGAGCGGCTGCTGCCGGGCGCCGATCCCGGCTTTGGTGACGACCTTGGTCTGGCGTCGATCGCGCGGGGTGGCGTGGGCGAGAGTTGCGGCGATCTCTCCAAGGGCACCCAGGAGCAGCTGGCGATCCTCACCCGGCTCGCCTTTGCCGACATGCTGCTCGAGCAAGGAGTGCCGGTTTCTTTGATCCTGGACGACCCGCTCGTCTACTCGGACGATACCCGCCTCGATCTCATGACCGAGATCCTGACAGAAGCCGCGACGCGGATGCAGGTCATCCTGCTCACCTGCCGCGATCGCGCCTTCCGACATCTCGGCAATCGGATCAGCCTGACGGGAGGGCAGTAGCGCAGCGTGAGAGGTCCGCTTTCGATACAGACCGTGTGCATAGGCTTGATCGCTGGCACGCGTGATCGTACATACAAATGCGTAAATACAGAGGTTGTTCGTGGCGTTCGAGTGGGATCGTGAGAAGGCAGCGTCCAATCTCGTGAAGCACGGTGTGTCATTCGAGCTTGCGCGGGAGGTTTGGCGCGATCCGCTACACGTCATTGTGCCTGACCGTATGGAGGGTCACGAGCAACGTTGGCATGCGATTGGCCTGGTCGGGGCGGTGGTTGTTCTGGTCGTCGTGCACAGTCATCCCGAACCCGACGATGAAGCACGCGTTCGCATCATTAGCGCCAGAAAGGCAACGTCACACGAAAGGAAGCGGTATGAGCAGGAAAGCGCTTAGCCCCGAACTGCAGGACCAGCTCGACAGACTGGCGGACCTGCCTGATAACAAGATCGATACGACGGATATTCCCGAAGCCCCTGCGGAGGCCTGGGACCATGCCCGCCGACCCGGACTCTATCGCCCAATCAAGAAGCCGGTCACGCTCCGTCTGGATGCCGATATTGTCACCTGGTTCAAGGAGCATGCCCACGATCGCGGGTATCAGACCGAGATCAATCGTGTCCTACGTCGCTACGTCACCGAGAACGAGGCACGAGCCTGAACGGTAAGCACGTTCACCCGTCGAAGCAGACCGTCCGCATACTAGATTGGTGGGAAGCGGAATGGCCGCTTTGGAGCGGAGAGATGCGTTTCTACCCATTCGTTCACCGGTTGGCCGAACCGACATCGGGTCCCCGGCGAGATCAGCAAGGCACTTCGACCGAGCGCTAGCAAAGGCCTCATTTCAAGCTGGCAGTACCGCGGGATCGCCTGACACAGCGGAAGTTGGAGCGATGTCGCTAGCTCCTGAACCGTTTTGTCGACGGTCGCGCCGAAGGCGTAGGCGGCCTGCATCGCGCGCTGAGTTTGCCTAGCGGTACGGACCGTGATCATCCGGGTTGCCAAGCTCGACGTTGATCTCGACTCTCCTGCCATCTACTCTCGACTAAGTTGGCCTATTTGAAAGTATTGCATGCAGCGGCAGACCTATATCGCGCACGGTCGTCTCGCATCCCGTGAGATCCGTCTCGACGCCGCTCGCAAGCAGCATCACGGCACACAGGTCATGGCGTTCGAACAATTGGCCGCGCGTCTTGTGGGAGGCTTCGCGCAGCCGATTGATGCGGAGGCGCTGCGCGATGCGATCCAGCGCGTGCTTCCCGACACCGATTTGGGCGAGCTGGACACGATCAAGCTGCTGCCAGGCATGGTCGGCGCTGGTGCGGACACGCTGCACAAGGTCTGGCGCACCGGCATCGATCTTGCGGCGCGTGCGGGCGACCATCCCCGGCTGGCCGCGATGGCAACGCTCGAGGCGGCCGTGTTGGAGGTGTTGCCGCCCTCTATGTTCAGACCGACCGATTTGGCGTCGCGTGCGATGGAGCGTATCCATCACGCGACAGCGTTGTTCGGCGAAATCCACATCCAAGGCATCAGCGAGCTGTCGCCCTGCTGGCGCGACCTGTTGTTCGCCTTGGCGACGACGGTGCCGGTGCGTTGGCATGCGGGCCCTCGATCGGTTCCGGCATGGCTTGACGGTTCGGCCGTGGAGATCGTCCGCGCGGACCCGTCCACGCCGCAAATCGAAGCGGTGAGCGCCGCCAACGGCTACCATGAGGCAATCGAGGCGCTGCGTTGGGTGCGCGAGCTGATCGCGAGCGGCGCTGCAAAGCCATCCGAGATCGCGATCGCGGCGGCAGCCCCGGCCGCCTATGATGACGAGTTTATGGCGCTGCGAGCTGACGCCAATATCGATCTTCATTTCGTACACAGCATCCGCGTCGTGACGACGCGCGACGGTCAGACCGCGGCCGCACTCGCGGACATTCTCGTGCGCGGCATATCGCAGGCGCACCTGCGGCGCCTCGCGACACTTCTGGCTGGTGCAGGCCCCTTCGAAAGCTTGCCGGAAGGGTGGCAGCGCATCCTGCCCCCCGACGCGCCCTTGTCCTCTCCTGACGCCTGGGCTCGGCTATTGGGAGGCCTGACGGCTGAAAGATGGCCAGACGCCATCGACCATGCTCCCGAGCTGCGGAAGATCATCGACACGCTTGCGGGTGGCGTGGCCGAAGCCGAAGCGATCGGACGCGCCTTCCTTTCGGGCGGGGCGCTGCGCATCTGGCGGAAGGCGCTGCTCGCCGGAAGCCCCGCTGCGATCGACGTCACGATCGACGGGCTGCGGCAGGAAGATGCCTGCGAGGCCTGCGTCTCGGTCGCGTGGATGCCGGCTTCGGCACTCGCCGCCTCGCCGCGCAAGTTCGTCCGCCTGCTCGGCCTAACTTCGACCGGCTGGCCGCGGCGAATTTCGGAAGACCGGTTGCTGTCGAATCACATCATCCCGACGGCAGAACTGGATCCGCTGCCGGTCACCGCTGCCGATCGTCGCGATTTTGAAACGATCCTGTGTACGACGAGTGCACAGGTTGTCCTCTCGCGGCCGCGTCGCGACGGGGAAGGGCGCCTGCTGGGTAAGAGCCCGCTGCTGCGCGGGCAGCCCGAGGCGCGCTATGTTCGCCGCAATCGGCGACCCGAGCATGCCATGAGCGAGACCGATCGTTTGGTGGCGCGTCAGGCTGACTTCGCCGGATATCCGCAGGCGGCCTCGGCGGCCTCTTGCTGGCAGGACTGGCAACGCCCTACCATTACTGCCCATGATGGCGTGGTTCGCGCAGGTCACCCCGCGCTCTTGGCGGCGCTGGAACGGGTTCAGTCGGCGAGCTCGCTCGCCAAATTGCTACGCAATCCGCTCGGATTCACCTGGACCTATGCGCTTGGTATCAGAGCGCCGGAAAGCGCGGAGGAAGCGCTAGTGCTGGATGCCCGGCAGAGCGGCATCCTGCTCCACGATACGCTGGATCACGCGGTAAGGTTACTGGAGGGGGAGGGGGGCCTCGCGGTCGCGCTACCCGATCAGATCGTTGCAGCGATCGAGAGCGCCGCAACGGCGGTGACGGCCCGGTGGCAAGGCGAGCAGGCCGTGCCGCCACTCGTCGTGTGGCGCCGCACGGTCGAGGAGGCCAAGCAGACCGCGCTGAACGCGCTGCAACATCCCGAACCGTCGTTGGCGGATCAGAAAAGCTATACCGAGGTGCCCTTCGGAGGACAGAAAGCCAAATCCGAAGGCGCGATCCCTTGGGATCCAGCCACGGTCGTCGAAATTGCCGACACCGGCTTCCAGATCTCCGGCTTCATCGATCGCCTCGACCTGTCGGGCGACGCCGCTAAGGCGCGCGTGATCGATTATAAGGGGGGCAGGTTGCCGCCCAAGCCGGTGATCCTGCAGGGCGGCAAGGAGCTGCAGCGTTGCCTCTACGCCTACGCGGTCAAGGCGCTGCTCGGCGACGGCGTCGAGATCGACGCGGCGCTGCTCTATCCGCGCGACACCGAAGCGCGCCATCTCGATGCCCCTGCGGGGGTACTGGAAGAGCTAACCGGCCATCTCCGCGCGGCCCGTGCGAGCCTGCTCGCCGGCCGCGCGCTGATCGGGCCCGACAACGGTGGCGACTATGACGATCTGAGCTTTGCGCTCCCAGCCAATGCCCCGAACGGATATTGCATGCGCAAAATCGAACCTGCCCGCGCGGCCCTTGGCGATGCGGCCCTCGTCTGGGAGGCGATCTGATGACCCGCGTAGCACCTGTCCTGCGGGACGAAGCTGCCCGCCTTACCGCGATGACGGCGCATGATCGCTCTGTGCTGGTCGAAGCAGGCGCGGGTTCAGGCAAGACCGCCGTCATGGCTGGCCGACTGACGCTGCTGCTCGCCGGCGGCGCCGCGCCCAGCTCGATCGCGGCGGTGACCTTCACCGAACTCGCGGCTAGCGAACTTCTCGCGCGCGTCCGAGATTTCGTAGACGGGTTGCTCGACGGTCCAATCCCGCGCGAACTCAGCATCGCCTTGCCGACCGGCCTCTCGGACGAACAAAGGGCCAATCTCGAGGCCGCAGCCGCCGCGATCGACGAGATTACATGCTCGACGATCCACGGTTTTTGTCAGCGGCTGATCAAGCCTTATCCGGTCGAAGCGAATATTGATCCCGGCGCCGCGCTCATGGACCCGGCCCAGGCCCAGCTGGTGTTCGGCGATATCGTCGACCGCTGGCTGCGTGATACGCTGGATGCAGGCGGTCAAAGCCTCATCGCGGAACTCGTCTTCGAGAATCCCACTAAGGCAACCGAGCTTGTCGCAACGGCCGCAGCCGCGCTGCGCGACAACCGCGTGTTGGTGGCGCCGCCCGTTGGTGCGATCCCGCCACTGGTGACGGCATTCCGCATCGCGGCCGAGGCGTATCGCGCCTTTGTCGTCGGGACGGCTGCGCAAGAGGTGGAAAGCATCGACGGGGCCATAGCCTTTGTAGACATGGGCGAAGCGGTGGCGTTTGCCGAAACCGACCAATCCCCGTCCGCGCTGGTTCGGCTTCTGGCGTCTGTCCCGCACCCGTCGCTGTGCACAGGAAAGGGCGCGTTCAGCGTCTACAAGAAGAAGGGCAAATGGGAGACGGCGGCGAAGGTCGCCGGTCTCGCGAAGGCCGAAGGCGGAGTGCTGAACGCGCGCGCCGAGGAGCTGCATCTCGCATGCTGTCAGAGCTGGACCACCTTGCTGCAGGGGGCCGCGGCGCGCGTGTTGGCCGACCTGCTCACCGCGATCCAGCCGATTGCCGACCGCTTCCGGGCTTATAAGCGCGCGGCGGCGCTGCTCGACTTCGACGACCTGATCTTTGCCGCGCGTGATCTTCTGCGCGACCACGATGCGGTTCGCGGCGCCCTGTCCCGCCGCTATGCGCATGTGCTGGTCGATGAATTCCAGGACACCGACCCGCTGCAAACCGAGATATTCTGGCGGCTATGCGGCGATCCCGCACCAGGTGCGGATCCGCGCGATTGGGCGGCATATCGCATTCGGCCCGGTGCGCTGTTTCTGGTCGGCGACCCCAAGCAGGCGATCTATCGATTCCGCGGCGCCGACGTCGCTTCTTATGTGCGAGCGCGCGAAGCCATCCGGGCGCTCAACCCGAACGACCTGCTGTCGATATCGACCAATTTCCGGTCCTGTGCCGCGATCCTGGCATATGTGAACGACCGGTTTGCCCCGCATCTGACGGAAGAGAAGGGACAGCCCGGCTTTACCGCGCTCGATAGCTTCCATCCCGATCATGGCGAAGGCCTGTGCGTGGCAGCGCTTCCGGTTGCGTGTGCCGGTGAGGACGGCAAGGCTAAATCCAGCGTGCAGCGCGACTGCGAGGCCGAGGCAGTCGCGGAGATGTGCAGCCGACTGATTGGCAGCCAGATCATCGTCGATCGCAAGACTGACACAAAACGGCCATGCCGGCCCGGCGACATCGCGTTGTTGGCACCGGGCGGTACCGAACTGTGGCGCTACGAGGAAGCGCTCGAGAAGCGCGGCGTCCCGGTCGCGACGCAAGCCGGCAAGGGTTTCTACCGCCGCCAGGAAGTTCAGGATCTCATTGCGATCACGCGCGTGCTCGCCGACAGTCGTGATAGCTTGGCGCTCGTTGCCCTTCTGCGCGGTCCGCTGGTAGGGCTGACCGAGGAGCAGTTGCTTGATCTCGTCTGGAGCCAACCGCGCGATCCGGAGCGGCCTGACGCTCGGCCGCGGCTCAGCATACACCTCGATGCCGAGGCGATCGCCGACCCCTATGCCCGTGACGTCGTTGAGAAGCTGCAGGCGCTCCGCCGCACGATCCACGGCACGACGCCGCACCAGCTGCTCGCCGAGGCGGTTGACCTGTTGCGGGTTCGACCCATTTTGCTTCAACGTCACGGCGGACAGGCCGAGCGCCCGCTGGCCAATGTCGACCTCTTCTTAAGTCTCGCACAGCCGTATGGCGTGCGGGGCCTCCGGGCCTTTGCAGATGCGATGACGGCCGCGTGGGAGGGAAAGACACGTTCTGCAGAAGGGCGGCCGGATGCGCAGGAGGAGGCAGTGTCGCTGGTAACGATGCACGCGTCGAAGGGTTTGGAATGGCCGATCGTCGTGCCGATCAACACGATGACATCGGGCAACGACGTGCGTGATCCGATCATCGACAGCGACACGAAGGTGATCTTTCTACCAATTTTCGGCGTGGCGCCGGCCGGATACGATGATGCCAAGGCGGCGGAAGTTGCCGAACGCGAGCGCGAACGGCTTCGCCTCTGGTATGTCGCGGCGACCCGGGCGCGTGAACTTCTTGTGCTGCCCAAGCTCGACGTTGCGCCGGCGCGGAGTAGCTGGAACGCTTTGATGGATTTCGATCTGGATGGCTTGCCGGTGATCGCGATCGATCATCATCCGCCGGGGTTCGACACAATCGATGGCGACCCCGAAAACAGCCAGACGCGCGAGACATTCGCAGCTGAAGCGGCCCGCGTGGTCGCGGCGACGACGCGGCTGCGCTGGGTCGCACCGAGCCGGGACGAGGATCCGGAAGGGGCGCTTGAAGTGGTCGTCGAACCGCGGATTGTGGTGGTGACCGAGGATGCCCCCGACCCCGACGCGACAATCGCGGTGCAGGGCGGCCGGGAGCGCGGGCTGATTATTCATAAGCTGTTCGAAGAAGTACTAACCGGAGAGACGGCGGGCGACCTTGCAGCGCTCACCGTACGGGCGGCAGATCTGGTACGGGCAATCGGGCGTGAGCCCGGAACTGAGCCGATGGCAACTCTTGCCCCCGACGAGTTGGCGGGGACTGTGGCGCGGACACTCGCCGTGCCAGAGATCGCGGCCCTTCGTCCGCGGATGCTCGCCGAGCTTCCGGTCTATGGCCTAGATGAGGTCGACGGCATTGAACTTGCGACCTTCGGTATAGTCGACGCTCTGTGCCTCCGTGAGGATGGGACGCCAGAGCTGGTGATCGACTGGAAGAGCGACGTCACTCCGAGCGCTGCGGCGGGCAATCATTATCGCCAGCAGGTCCGCCGTTATCTGGACGTAACGGGCATTCCAGCCGGTCTAATTGTGTTTGTGACCACCGGAGAGCTGTTGCGCGTCGAGGCACCGGCGCTGACCAGGATTGCCGAAAGTGTCTAATCTGGACACCTTGCATTGTGCTGCCGATGGGGTCGCCTAGCTGGGCGAGAGAGAACTGGAGACGCTGAGAGTGGTAACAGACGCAAGCAGCACGGCAGGACACCGGGGCGGACGTCCCGAGCTCGACGAACTCGTCACCATTCTGAATGTGGCCGAGGAGCTACTGCACAGTGTCACGGTTACCCCTCGACAGCGGCGGCAGGGCCGGCCGTGACGCTGCGGAGCGACGCGGCGGAGGATCGAGTAGCTGCATGGGCCGACGACGGAGGCTGGCCTCTTGAATCCCCCGCCTGGCGGGACGCTATAGGTGCGGAGTTTGGCAAACCCTACATGGTCGCGCTGCGTGAGCGCCTCCGACGAAGCGCACGAGCGGGTGCCAAGATCACACCCCCGCTCGACCGGGTCATGCTTCCGCTCGAGTTGACCGATCCCTCCGAAATACGCGCGGTGATCCTGGCTCAAGACCCCTATCCTCGCGAGGGCCGTGCGACAGGGCTCGCCTTCGCGATCGCGTCGAGCGACGTAATACCGCAGTCGCTTGCGAATATTTTCGAAGAGCTGTTGCCCGAGGCACCACCGTCCCCCGATCTCGTAACTTGGGCAAACCAGGGCGTGCTGCTGATCAATACGATCTGGACGACGGAAGCAACCAAGCGGCTTTGGCACAAAGAGTGGGGATGGGAGACATTTACCAGATTCGTGCTTGAGCGGGTGCGGGACCTCGCTCCACCGTCCGCGATCCTGTTATGGGGTCGCCCCGCCCGGGAGTATGCTCCCCTATTCACAGGGTCGCGACACAAGGTTTTCGAAGCGTCGCACCCAGCGCGCATCTCGCGAAAGATCAGCTTCATGGGAAGCCGCCCTTTCGAGGAGGCCAATGAGTTCCTGCGTGGTCCGCCAGACAGGCGCATCGACTGGTCGATGCGTCATAAGCTCGATGCCGACCCCAGCCTACGGTAGATCGGCACATATGAGGGATCGACGAATGCGCGCGCCTGGTGAGAGGCGGCGTATGCGGGTGTGACGATGGATCGGTGCTGCAGGCGATCCTCGCCTTCGTGGCAGGTTTAACTACCGTGCGCAGCAGCGCCGCCCTAGCGCAACTCTAGGGGAGCTTCTCTTGCTTGATCGGATAGACCAGGCAAATCGACTTACTCGAACTATGAGCCGTCCCATTACCAGCCGCAGATCAGTCACCTTTCGGATCATCGACGACGCCCTCTACGTCGCCAACTTCGGTCGGCGGTTCGACCGTCGGGGGGTTGTCTCCGTATGCCGCGAGAACCTGAGTGCAAAGACAAACCGGGGACCGGGATCGTCGCTCGACGAGGTGTCCGACCGCGGCCTCATCGACGCTATCCGAGAACGCCGCCTCGCGGTGTACCGCACCGACATCGACCAGCTGCAGGAGGACGCCAACCACGAGCGGGAAACAAGCAGCGATTATGCCGGGCGCTCCTTATGGGAGCTGTTGCAGAACGCGGACGACGCCCTTGCTCCGGTAGGCACGAGTTCCGCCGACTTGATCGGGGCAAAGGGCTTGGGGTTCAAGTCCGTCCTCGAGGTCACCGACCGGCCGAGCATCCACTCTGGGCCATTCGACTTCGGGTTCGACGCCTCGGCCTCGAGAGAGGTCCTTCGAGCGATCGATCCGGATGCGCCGGACCTGACCTTCCGCCTCCCGCATACGGTCGCGCGCGACGCAGTGACCAAGGAGCTGATTAGGGAAGGCTCCACGACCGTGATCCGACTACCGTTCAAGTCTGCAGCTGTGCGTGCAGGCGTCACCGCCCGCCTCAACGCGCTTGCCCCACACTTCCTCCTGCTATGTCGAAACCTCGACACCGTAGTCATCGAGGGCGCAGGACCGACCCCCACGACGCTCACTGTTTCTCGCCCGCGCTCTCTGGTTCTACGTAACGCATCCGCCAAGCTGGCCGTGACGCGTGACGGCGAGACGACCGAAAGCCAGTGGCTGCTATGGAGTTCAACCGCCGCCGCCTCGCGCGACGACGGCAAGACCCTGAGCGTGGCGATCGCCATTGCCACGAAGGACGACATCGCGGTTTCCGCCGAGGATGAAATCCCCGTCCACGTCTTTTTCCCGACTGCCGAGTCGATTTCGGCGCGCTTCCTCGTCCACGGATCCTTCGCTCTCACCAGCAACCGCAACAACATCAAGCTGTCAGAGCACGATGAAGATGTCCGGAAAGCCCTCCAGTCGTTGGTCGCGCAAGTCGTCGACGACATTGCGCCGGCATCGGTCGTCCGAGTCTTCGGCGACGTTGTGCGCGCGACAAAAACAAGTCGGGTGCGTCGGCCCGACCGGCTGATTCAACAGGCCATCTCCAGTGCCGTGAGCGATGCTGCCTTCGTACGGCTGATTGGTGGGGGACGGGCGGCGCCGAGGGACGTGCGCACTTGGGATCATGAACTTGACGAGTTGGTCCTGCGGAACCCCGGGCCCACGATGCGCCTACCAACGCGTGAGCTGGCACCGGTATTCGCCGACCTGCGCTCGATATTTGGCGCTGAACCGCTACGCGCGCCCGACTATGCAGCGCTTTTGGCAGCAGCAAGGATCGACAACCTGCCCAAGGCGCTGCGAGCCATCCGCATTGCGCACGCGGGCTGCCTTTCTGCCAATACGCCCACACAGATAATCGACATGCTTGCGACCGCGCCGATCTGGCCGACGGGGGATGGGGGGATCAGATCGCTCGTGGCACAGCCGCCGTTGCTCCGGCGACGGCCCGCAGGATGGCCGAGCTGGCTTGCTGCCGACCTGCTTCATCCCGAAGCGATGGAGCTGCTCGAAAGCTACGATGCGGTTGGTGTTGCAAGGTGGTCGCCGCTCCTATCCGGACGACTCCTGAAGGCGCCGGACGAGTGGCTGGCACGGGCATTGGCTCCAGCCCTCGCGAGTTGGTCCGTTGAGCGCTGGGGTGAGACAGGCTACGAGGCGCTGCGCCTCATAGACGATTGGGCGACGATCCCCGATTTTACAGAAATCGCGCCGCTCGTGGAGATGTCAGACGATAGGTCGATGCGGTTGGCGTTGGCGTCGGTGGCACGGATTCCAACGCGTAACGGCTGGGTAGCGAGCCGCTCCGCGTATGCGGGGCGAGAAATCGGCGGGTATAATGAGCTGGCAGGCTTCTTCCGCAACGTACCGGGTCGGGTGATCGCTAACGCCCCCATCAAAGCGCTCTCCGCCTTTGGGATCAAGCGGTGGAAGGCGCTACTCAGGTTCCTCGGCGTCTCATGGGAGCCAAAGATACATTTTGTCGGACGCGATGGCAGTCTTACGGAGCAGCCTAGCTGGCAGTTCTTCCACGTATCGAGCGGCAGTAGCGTCGTCCATGTCAACCAGGAATGGTTCATAGAGTCTTTTCCGGAGTGTTTGGCGCTACTTACTGCGCCACAGGTCGCGGCCTGCGTTAGCAGCTTGGCCACCGCGACGGGCCATCTTGAGGGCCGTTGGCGAAAGGTGATCTGGGCTGACCGGACCCACCGCCCCGAACCCTTCATGAGCTTTGCGGATTTTCAATTGAAGCGGGAGCGATACCTTCCGCAAAAGCCAGTAGCCGGGATGAGCGCGGGTAGACTTGCGCCGCACGAGTTGTTTTGGCCGGGGAAGGGCATTGTAGGCATCACCCCGATCATCGACGTCGGCACTATCAACCAGATCCGCAAAAGCGGTCTCAAGCCGACGTTTGTCCGGAGGCTCAAAGTTCATGATGCGCTTCCCAAAGACTGGCAGACGTGGATCGAGTGGTCGCAGTCCCTTTTGGCGCGCATCGAAATCGGACAGAAGGTGCCGACGAAATCCGTTCGCGACTTCTACGATGCTATGCTGCGGATTCCCGACCGCGCCAAGGGGACGGCGGCCCTGCCGGAAGTTGCTGCGACTTTCCCGGACCGTGCCGGCGATGTAATTGTCGCCCGCTCATCCGACGTGCTCTGGATCGACAGCGGCCGGTTCGAGAACCAGGAGGTGCTGAATGGCCTTGGGCAAAGGGGCATCGCCATTCTGCCCGTCCGCTTGGACCGCGGCCAAGGAGCACCTGAGGTGCTCGGCGTCCGGCCAGCGTCCCAAGTTCTCGTGGTTGAACCCTACTATCAGCCTGCCATCGAGAAGCGCAGCGCCGAGATCGGGCGACGCCTGAATGCGAGGCGAGGCGCGCTGGCGGCGATCTGCCGCACGAAGGGGCTGTTTCTGAAGACGGTGCCGCCTTTCCTGGCTGTGAACGACTTGCGCTTGCGCGTCTCGCTCAAAGGCGAGCCGTTGGCGGATCGCACTGCCTCCTCCTTCAAGGAAGATGGCCGGTACCTGATTAATCTCCAGTCGGGCGAGAAATGGGAGGCCGTTGCCGCCGCCACTGCAGAGCAGTTCGGCCTTCATGGGGCGGACCTCAAATATCGGTTTGCGCGCATTCTGCGCGCCAGCCGCGACGAGGTTGCCGCCATCCTCGCCGACGACGGCATACCGCAATATCGCATCCGCGAGGCCCTTCATGATCTGGATGGCGAGGAGGAGCCGGATGAAACAACGACAGGACATGATAGCGGAGTCGATGATGTCGAAGGGGCTCAGGGCAGCGACATCGAGAGCGACAGTTCGCTCGACGACGACCGCGTCGATGACGAGGCCGAGGCCAATACCCACGAGGAACGCGAGCAAGGCTCGAACGACGATGACGTACAGGGGCAGGGCAAGCCGAACCGCGTTGGTCCGCGGCGACTGAAACCACGCAAGCTTTTCGGGGGGGGAGGTGGCGACGAACGCAAGCATAAGCGGCGTGACGCTGCCGAGGCCGCGGAAGCCGCGGCGAACCGTGGATTGCGCGCCGAAGCTTGGCTGATGCGACAGGTCGCGGCCTGCCTCGGCAGCGAGTGGACGTGCAGCGCAAACGTGCGCGACGACTACCTGCGGGAGACCGACCTCCTCCTGGCCAAAGGCGCCGTAGAGTTCCACATCGAAGTGAAGTCGCTGGCGAGCGAGCGGATCTACTGGTCTGAGCTCGAGCGGGAAAAGGCCGAGCAGTATCCCGGGCGCTACTTCATGGCGCTGCTGGTGGAAGACGAGGATGAAAGCTACCGGGTCCGATGGCTTTGGGATCCGCTGGCCGACCTCGCTGGCCTGCCCCGCCGGATCGAGTGGCTGTGGCGCGGCGTCGAGGAGGGGCCATCAGTGAGCGAAGGCTGGAAGCTCGAAAGCGGGGCCCGCTGGCCACAGCGCACCGCGGACCGGTTCATTCACGTGGTCCAGGTAACGCAGGATCACCTCGACACGCTTGATGTCGATGGAGATGGATTACCGCGACTGCGCGGACGGATTGCTCCTCCCCAGGCAGCAAGCGGCTCACCGGGCACGGCATAGGAGGTCCGGGCACTTACTCCCGGTGATAGCGGGTCACGAGCTTCGCCGCCTTAGCCATTGCTGCGTTGCCGGCGTCACCCGCCGCTAAGATATCCCTCAGAAGTTCGCGTAACTCAGCCGGTTTTTCGAACACGCCCGCGCTTTTTCCGATGGCTTCGATGGCGTTGCGGACGGCATGGAGCAATCGCGATTGGCTCCGGGAGCGAGCGTGATCGAGGCATAGCTGCCGCGTGAGGCTGTCGATGAACTCTCGCCATCCCAGAACATCCGGCCTGAAGCGGGGGACCGGGCTCAATTCGTAGCCGCGAAGGTATCGCTGACGAAATTCGTTCTCGCCGACCAGCGCCAGGTCCCGTTCGACGCGCTGGTCAAACTGCTCAGCGTAGTAACTCTCGTTAAGAGCAGCATCGCCGCGAAGCATCTCGCCAGCCTTGTCCCTAAGGTCGGCCCACAGTCTTGTCATCGACGACAGGAACCGCGCACGTTCGCGCTGCCGAACCGACGGCGATCGCATCGTCTCGAGACTGCGCAGCCGCTCCTCGCGTTCTTCGTGGTTCTTTTTCTTGAAATTGCGATGCTCAAGGTCATAGCAATCCTCGGAGCACCATTCTCCAAGCTGCGTCCAGACGAATAGCTTCCGGCGCCAATTGCCGAGATCGCCATCCTCCTCGTCCTCGTCCTCGTCGTTCGTCAGGTCGCCGGCAGCCTGACCTTCCGGCAGAGCGTAGGGAAAAGTGAGGCGCTTCTTAGCGGGCACGAGGAAGCCACTGTCCGCGACCAGACGCTGCTGCTCGGTCTGGCTCAGCCCCTTTGCCAGATTAACGGGAACCCGCAGGAAGCCAGGGTCAGGCCGATATTCCGAAAGGAGCCACCCGCGCTGCACCCAAAGGTCAAACGACGTCAGCACCGACTTCTTGCGCCCAACGCTCAGGGCAGGAAGCCTCAATCGCAGGCCGTTGCCGAGCTGGACATCCCTCGCGGCAGCCACCACCGTATGCCCCTTATGTCGGGCAGCGGCGATCGCAGCATCGCACCATGCGATGACGTCGGCATGCCGCCTAGCAGCCAGGCTACAGCTGGCGATCAGCTCTGCGTTCACCGATCCGCCGAACCCCTGCCGCGTCGCGTTGGCCGATCCGAAAATCAGAGTGCGCGCCGTTCGCTTCCCCGGGGTCTGCCACACGATGTAGAATAGCTTAAGGTGCATCAGTCCTGTCGCCGAGCCGAGTACGCAGCGCAGGCCGGACGCCGTCCTGCCACCCACCTGCGATACCGCGGCAGTGACCATGTCCACGTCATCGACGCGGCAACCGTCATCGACGATCACGCTCAGGCGCCGCGGTTTAAGCCCTTTGGCGAGACGTTCGAAAAATTCTTTCTCTACATATGGCGTGACGACGAGGACTTCCTCAGCCTTCCAGCCCGACCGGCGCTCGAACAGGTCGAAACTGTGATCAAGCTCTGCCATACATATTGCCCTCTGCCGCGAGGATTCCAGCCGGGGCCGACGCAGCACCTTCAGGCGGGGGCAGGGGACCTGCTGCCGTCTGCGGCAGATTGACGTTGAGCGTGTTCATAATTCAGTTCCGCAGGCTGTCCTGATTTCCATTTTGTCCTGCTCCATGGCCCTGGAAGGAGCCGACGCCGTTCACATGATCGCCCGCAATAACGATGTGAGGCACTTAGCCATACTCGATAGTGTCTCAAAACGCTTTCGCGAAAACGATGGCTTATGCTAGTCATTTGAGATGAGTTTTGAGAACGCCCCATGCTGATCGGATACGCGCGGGTCTCTACCCCTGAGCAAGATCTGACCCCGCAATTGGAGGCGCTCCTCGCTGCAGGCTGCGAGCGTACCTTCTCGGACAAGGCGAGCGGCGCAAAAGCCGACCGGGCCGGTTTAGCCGATGCGCTTTCTCATGCGCGTATCGGCGACATCATAGTCGTCTGGAAGCTCGATCGGCTTGGTCGGACGATGAAGGGGCTGGTCGATCTTTCCGCCGAGCTAGCGGGGCGCGGGATCGGTCTCAAGTCGCTGACCGATGGTATCGACACCGGTGGAACAGCCGGCAAGCTGGTGTTTCATATCATGGCGGCCATGGCCGAGATGGAGCGAGCCCTTATTCGCGAGCGAACTACGGCTGCGCTGATCGTCGCACGCCGCGGCGGTAGGGTAGGTGGGCGAAAGACGGTAATGACTCCGCGTCGGGTCGAGGCGGCCCGAAAACTGCTGGCGTCGGGGATGTCGGCGCGAGAGATCGCCCCAACCATCGGCGTTTCGGTTGCTACGCTATATAGACATCTGCCCGCCGCGGCGCAGGAAACAATAAGCGCTGAGGGACGGTGACGAGGCACTTAAAACAAAGACGATCTGCACCGATCGAGCCAAGGCATCGAGCGGCCGACTTGCGGCGCAACTGGATGATCGGCACAAGCCCGCGTTTGGGGGCACGCAGTCGCATCGGAATAATTCACACCGCTCGGGTGCGAACCGGTAGGCTCTTAGGGGATTGTAGCAGCGTAGCGATGACCGATTTCAAGCGCATCGATTTTGCCGATGTCCCAGGTGGCGCTTTGGCCGCTTGCGAACGGTTGCCGAACTCGCCCGGGGTTTACGGCTTCTTTTCGCCTACCCCAGTGCTGCCGACAGACGACCCTGAGGAGTTTATAGCGACCCTCAATGCTCTGGTGGAGCAACGTGCCTCGCCCGTTCAGTCTACCCGCGCAGGCTCGTTGTACCATCTTACGCTCGATAATTTTTCTCACCTCTCGCAACGGAAGCAAGAGGTGCTCCGCGAGCATGCGCAGGACGCCAATTTCAGAGAAGAGCTCGCGACGATCGTAGAACGATGCATGCCACTCCGCGCCCCGCTTTACGTTGGGCAAACGGCGACGCTGCAAACGAGGATCAAACAGCACCTCGCTCCGTCTTCAGACCTGGCAATCCGCCTGCGGTCTACCGGGCTTGCGATCGATAGGTGCGTGATTGCCTATCGCTTGATGCCCGACATAAAGGCTTTGCGGACCCCAGAGGTACTCACCCTTACTGAAGAGATAGTAACCCGGCTATTGCGGCCGGGATATGTTTCGCGAATTGGCTAACTAAGGAACCTAACATGAATGAGTTCGACGTTCCGGGTTCCGAAAGCCCGCATTATACTGAGGCGTGGCCCATCCTTTCAGGTACAATGAACCTATCCGGCAGTGAAATACCATTTTTTCAAGCAATGATCCCGCTCAAGAGTGTGGTGGATCAGCTTGATCTGGTAGAAAATCTTCCCTCAGATCTCCGGGCCAACTGGCGCCTCGAAGAGCTGTTTCAGCGTGAGATTGATTGGGAGCGAGTACGTGAAGACCTAGTAAAAGGCTATTTGAAGCGGCCCAACAAGCTCAAGTTTTTTAGCACGTTAACGGTTGCCCTCCTTCCGTTGGACGACGAGGGAATGCTCGCGTCGGAGTATGGCGAAACGTTGGCAGCACCAACGGCGCTGGAGTGGGCAAAATCACCGATCTGGAAAACTAAGAGCATTGGTAGCGTCGAAGTCGTAACCCACGCTTCCGCCCCGAACGGCGCTCTGCGATGGGACCCTAGAAAGATATTCGCGGCAACTATCGATGGCCAACATCGTCTCGCGGCGTTGAAGGATCTGGTCAAAGACGGCCACCTATCAAGCAAGACTTTCGACAGCAAGCTCTCAGTCATGTTCTTGGTTCTTGATCCGCGAGCAGGATTTGTACTCGCCGATGGGCAGACTGGAAAGGATGATAACCCCATCCTGACAGTTGTACGGGAGATATTCATCGACTTGAATATGCACTCGAAGACCGTCGCAAGGGCTCGCCAAATTCTCCTATCCGATCAGGACATCGAGGCGCGATGCCTCCGCGAACTCATTGCCGCAAGAGTTGGCGAGGAAGAACCTGGCCGCCTCCCACTCGGATTGATCCACTGGCAGCACAACGAGTCTGCCAAGTTTAATATCGCCGAGCGCACCGCGCCTTTTATCACGACCGTCGAACTCATGTATGCCATCATTAAAGACATATTAGACATTAAGCGCCCTAAGGATCCATTGGATCCCGATCAGATCAGAAAGTTCGTTTCATCTATTGACGCTGGGGTTGGTCTTGACGCGTACCTGAAGAAAAACACGGCGAAATATCAATTGAAATCTTTGGCATCGTACGTAGAAGAGCATCATCTTAAGAAGGATTTCGAGTCCTCTTTCCCCAATCCCTCGTCCCCGTATGTCCGCGCAATTGCTGACAGCTTCTCTGCACTTTGGCGCCCCATCATCTTGGACGTCCTCACGAAGTTTCAGCCATACTCTACGTTCATCGATGAGGTGCGCGCGCGAGGCGGGCTGACGGGCGATATTGCATTCTATATGGTTCAACCAAAGGGAGCACAGAAACTCTCACGTGAGCAGTGGGGTGAAGACACCCCCGCCAAAATCGATGAGCCCCTAGCCGAACTCCATAAGCTCAAGACAGCCGACTGGGCGTTTTACGCAGTTTTCCAGAAGGCCCTATTTCGGGCAACTAAATCTGCCTACCAACATTACAGCGTTGTGCCTGGATATACACAGCAGCCATTTAGCGATGCTTGGGTAAGCTTTCTAAATGAAATGGCTGCTAAAGATGCATTCAAGGTCAAGGCCTCGATCGGCGGTACCGCACTTTGGGCTGGAGTTGGGCTTAGTCCTGTCGGCAACGCCATTGCCTGGTCAGAAGCTTCGGTTCAGCGCATTAGCTCGCTGATAACTTTATGGTGGTATTTCTATGTGTACAAGCTCACCGCACCAAACACCTTTATTAAGAAGGTAACGGCAGCACAGGGAGCGGAGCGTTTTCCCGGCAGCAAACCCTTATTGGTGAGCCTGAAGCGTGGTATTGATGGCCTTGTCAAAGCGCAATATCCCGATCTCTCCGAGGTTAAGTTGAACAAGCGTGTCAACGAACGTCTGAACGAGATCATTGGCTTAGCGCGAAATGCCTCGGCCGATGGCGCGAACGATACTGAACTGGAAACCTTGTCGGACGACCCGGGCGTGATGCCCGTGCCAGAAGTCGATGGTGACATTGACGAGCAAAGCGAGACTCTGACTTTGCCGAATGCGGAGTAGAAGCTCTGCTTCCTAGGGCTATGCAAACTAAACGTCAGCAACCGCTATTTGCGCACGAGGTATGTCGGGTAGCGATCGCAGGGCTGCCCGATCATGCCTAGCGAACCGGTATATCTTGACGGGTTCTCCACTACGCCACTAGCCCCGGAGGCGCGGGATGCGATGATGCTTGCATCATCGCATCCTGGTAACGCTGGCTCGCCTCATCGGGCGGGGGCGCGAGCAAGCGCGACGCTCGACCAAGCCCGGCAGGACGTTGCATCGCTGATCGGCGCGGATGCGAACGAGATCGTGTTCACGTCAGGAGCGACAGAAGCGGACAATCTGGCCATTCGGGGTATTGCAATATGGTCGATGCAATCAGGTAGCCCGCGCCGGAAGATCATCGTTTCCGCAATCGAACATAAAGCGGTTTTGGAGGCGGCCGAGAGCCTGCAGGCTTGGGGGTTCGACGTGATCCTTGCTCCCGTCGACCGGGAAGGGGTGCTCGACGTTGACGCGACCGAACGCCTGATAGATTCAGAGACGTTGCTGGTGTCGGTCATGTTGGCGAACAACGAGACCGGCGCGCTTCAGCCGGTCGGTCCTATCGCGGCGATCGCTCATCGCGAGGGGGCGCTAGTTCACTGCGACGCCGCTCAAGCGGCCGGCAAAATCCCTGTCGATGTCGATGCGCTTGAGGTCGACTATCTCTCGGTTTCAGCGCACAAGATGTATGGCCCGATGGGTGTCGGAGCGCTGTACGTTGCGTCCGGCGCACCGAAGCCAACGCCATTGTCCTACGGAGGAAAGCAGGAGGGGTCCCTGCGTCCGGGTACTGAGCCAACCTATCTTCTTGCCGCGTTTGGGACGGCAGCACGGCTCGCTAAAAGTCGACTTCATGAAGACATGGAGCATGGGCAGGCCCTTGCCAGAGCCTTCTGCTCCCATCTCAGCGACAATGGGGTGCGCTTTGCAATTACGACGGGAACCGCCTCGGCGCTCCCCGGTTCCTTGAGTATTTCCTTAGATGGCATATCTGCTGATAGTCTTGTTGCATCACTGGCGCCAAATGCCAGTGTATCGACTGGATCGGCGTGTACCTCCGGGCAGCTTTTGCCTTCCCATGTCTTGCTAGCGATGGGTATTCCGCCTGACCGGGCGCAGTCGGTTGTTCGTCTATACTTTGGACGCTATAACACGCTTGCCGATGTTAAAACCGTGGCGCCGCAATTTGTTGAAGTGGTGCGAAGGCAGCGCTCGCCACTGGACGATCCCGCCAGTAAGCTGTAATCGGATGGCATGAGGCATGCGCTTTCCGATTCAGACGTCCGTGGCCAATTTGCCGGTCACGAAACTTTCCCGCTGCGCCTCCTTTGGCTCAAGAAGGCATATGATGCCGTCCGCGATGGAGCCTCGCCTGGAACATTCCAGGAACAATCGGCTATCGCACGATTCGGAGTGGGCCGCAACATGGCTGTGTCCATGCGGTACTGGGGCTTGGCTACCGCTTTCTTGCAAGAAGAAGACCGGATCATCAAGCCGACTGAACTCGGGCATGCGATCTTGGCCGATGACGGTTACGATCCATATCTCGAGCATGCCGCGACCGTGTGGCTGGCGCATTGGGGTGTTGCCAGCAGCCCAGAATGGACAACGACAGCCTATTTCGCTTTCAATGTGCTTTCGGCAATCGAGTTCGACACCGGAAGTCTGATCGATGAGCTGATGACGCTTGTTCGATCGAGGGGCTGGCGCGCGACGCAGAACACGCTGAAGCGGGATGTCGAGGTGTTCCTGCGCAGCTATGTTCGCCGTGACGGGATGGCTGGTGATGATGCTGCCGAGCCTTTGCTCGCTGAGCTAGGGCTGATCCGCGAAGCGCGGGTAGGGGGCTGGCACGAGTTCGTTCGTGGTCCGAAGCCCACGCTTCCCGATGGCATCTTCGCCTATGCTCTTGCCGATTTCTGGGAGGCCAAGGGCGGGTCGAGCGCGATCACTGCTGAACAGGTCTGCTACGCACCAGGGTCGCCGGGCCGCGTGTTCAAGCTTGACGAGGATACGGTCATCACACGGCTGATGGGGATCGAGGCCGTCACCGCGGGCGCATGGCGCTGGACGGACACGGCGGGTCTTCGGCAGGTTCAAAGGCTCGGCGACGTCGAGCCCATGAAGCTTATCTCAAATGCCTACGGGCATGTTCTGCACGATCGGGTTGCCGCATGAAGCCTCTGTCTGAAACGGTAGAGATCAACCGACGGTTTGCCAGATCCGCGCGCCTGGACGCCGATCTGCAGGGCACACCGCCGCTAGTCGGCTACGTCATGCAAGCAAGCGTCACCAAGGCGCTCACCACGCTCGCAGACAGCCAAATCGAGAGTCATCAGGGGGCGTTCACTTGGACGGGTCCTTACGGGGGCGGCAAGTCCAGCGCGGCGCTCCTTGTCGCCAATCTTGTTGCCGGACATCCAGACAACCGAGCGATTGCTAGGGAAATCGCCGGCGCCGACCTGACAGCCGTTTATGCGCGCGCCTTTCCCGAAACGAATGGACCTTGGGCCATCGTAGCCGTGACCGGCAGCCGAATGGGGCTTCGTCAGGCGATCGCCGACGCGGCCGTTGCTACGCTGCACTGGGGCAAGGCTGCATACAACCGCGCGATCGCGACTGACGATGCGCTTATCGAAGCCCTGATGCAGGCCGCTTCCGCCAAGCGGAGCGGTGTTTTTCTCGTCCTCGACGAGTTGGGCAAGCTCCTAGAGCACGAGGCATCGGGTGGTGGGGACATCCACCTTCTCCAGGACCTAGCGGAGCGAAGCGCTCGCTCGGAAGGCCGGCTGGTGGTGGTTGGTATCCTCCATCAGGCTTTCGACCAGTATGTCGCGCGCGCCGCACGCGATGCTCGTCAGGAGTGGGCCAAGGTCCAAGGCAGATACCAAGACATTCCGTTCCTTGCGGGTGCGGACGAGACCGTCACCCTGTTAGGCAGCGCAATCACCGGCACCGAAACGCCGGAGTCGGCCAAAGAACAAGCGCGCCTTGTGGCTGAAGCCATCGGACGCCGAAAGCCGACCGACGAAGCCATTCTCTCGGCCGCCCTGGTAGCAACGTGGCCGCTCAATCCGGTAACATCGCTCTTGCTCGGCCCTGTGTCGCGGCAGCGGTTCGCGCAGAATGAGCGGAGCGTCTTCGGCTTCCTGAGCTCCGCCGAACCGCACGGATTTCAGGACTTCCTTCGCTCAACGAGCGACGGCGTCTCGACATACGGCCCCGATAGCCTGTGGGACTATCTCGCCTCGAACTTTGGAATGGCACTTTCGCACGGAAGCGACGGAAGTCGGTTCAGTCTTGCGTTCGAGGCCATCGAACGAGCGGCAGCCAAAGGCGGCGCGATCCACGTTCGCCTGACCAAGGCAGCGGCCGTCATCGAGTTCTTCCGTAACGGCTCAGGCCTCGCGCTTGCAGACGATATCTTCAGTGCTGCGGTGCCCGATGTAGCAGCGGTCGACCGCGGCGCGGCGATCGCCGATCTTGTCGAGTGGGCGGTGCTGATCCGACAGCCGCGCCTCGGTGGATATGCGTTGTTCGCAGGCAGCGACTTCGACCTTGAGGACGCGATTGCGCGTGCTACGAGTTCGCTTGATTTTGAGCAGCTCGCCTCCATTCCGCAGCGTGTCGGCCTCGGGTTCGCGGCTGCGAAGCGCCACTACTTCAGGACAGGAGCCCTGCGGACATTTGAAATCGTCGTTCAGCTCCTGACGCGCGACGATACGCCGACCGACCTCGCAGCCCGACTAGCGGCCCGTCGCGGCCGCGGAAGTGGGGTGCTCCTTCTTGCGCTGAGCGATGGATCACTGGACGTCGCCGATGTCGACAGCCGGTGCAAGGCGATCGCGAAGCACCTGCACAAGGCCGGTATCGTTGCAGCTGTCGCCGGCGCTTCGAATAGCCATGCGCTTCGCTCAAGCGCTTCCGATCTTTTTGCGGTGGAACGGGTTTTCCGTGACCATCCACAGCTTGAAGGCGACCGGATCGCCCGCCGCGAGATCGCGGCGCGGAGGGCTGGCAGCGTCGACGTCCTTCACCGCGAACTGGAAGCCGCACTCAATCGGGCGCGGTGGTGGCTGGCGTCCTCGCCGCCGAAGTCGCTGCGCGAACCCATCTCGATCGTCGCCACTGCGCTCGCAGACACCGCCTACGGTTTGGCTCCGATACTGAAAAGTGAACTGCTCCAGCGCGATCGGCCATCGTCGAGCGCGATGGCAGCGGTTCGGGAACTGGGGCATGCCATGGTGCACAGGTCGACCGAACCGAACCTGGGTTTCGAGGGCTTCCCCGCTGAGATGGGGCTATATCTCACGGTCCTGAAGCCTTTCGGAATTCACGGGACCGATGATGGCGGTCGTTACGATTTCAGAGAGCCTCAGGATGGCGGCGATGGGCCAACGCTGAAGCCGGCCTGGTCCGTGTTGGCCGACGCGTCCGAGGTCTCGCTCGCGGACGTTTACGCCACCTGGTCGCACCCCCCTTTCGGCATGAAGGCCGGGATCATGCCAGTGCTCGCTTTGGCTATCTTGCTTGCGAACCGTGACCACCTCGCGGTGTATCTGGACGGAGTTTTCCAGACCGATATCGATGACGTGTTCGTCGACAAGCTTCTTCAGAAGCCGGCGGACATACGGGTCAGGCGCGTCGATCGGTCCACGAAAGAGGCCGCTTTCCTCAGCGAACTGGCGCGTCATTTCGGCCTCGAAGGCGAGAGCTCATCGTTGCCCGTAGCGCAAGCGCTGTTCCAACGGTTCAAGAGCCTAACCGCTTATGCTCAGCGAACGGACAGCGTATCGTCCGATGGGAAGAAAATCCGCAACGCTGTGCTCAAAGCCCGGGATCCTGAAGCTTTGTTGTTTGAGGCATTGCCGGCCACGCTTGGCGACCGTCTAACCGCCCAAGCTGTCATTGACGCGCTTGACGAGACGACGGCAGCATATCCGAAGCTCCTCGCCCAGCTCCAAGGAGCCCTCGCAAAGGCCTTGGCGGTGGACCCGAACACCTTCCTGGGTGCGCAAGAGCGGGCGGCATCGATCAAGGATTTGACCAACGATTACGCCTTCGAAGGCTTCGCCATGCGCGCCGCAGCGTTCGAGCGCGGGGAGGGGGACATCGAAGGAGTCGCCAGTGTGCTGCTCCACAAGCCAGCGCATGGATGGTCCGACCGCGATCGCGAGCAAGCGCTCCTCGAGATGGCACGGTTCGGTCGTCAGTTTCGCGAGCTTGAAGCCTTGGCAGTCGTTAGGGATCGCCGTTCAAACACCGAGGCGCTGGCCTTGGTCATCGGCGTTGATCCTCGCACGCCGCCACTCTTGAGATCCTTCGTCCTCACCGAGCCGGAAAAAATCGACGCTGCGATGCTGGCCGAGAAGGTTCTGAAGACCCTCCGGAAGAGCAACGGGCTCGACCGGGTTCAGATGGCCGCGCTTGCACGGGCAGTTGCCTCTCTGGCGGCCGATCAGGACATGGAGGCGGCATGAAGCAAGAACGCCACATCCTCGGGATTTCAGGCGGGCGGGATAGCGCCGCCTTGGCGGTCTACATGCGTCAGCATCGCCCGGATCTCCCGATAGAGTATTTTTTCACCGATACCGGTAAGGAGCTCCCGGAGGTCTACACCTTCCTCGACCGGCTCGAGGGGTTCCTCGGAAAGCCGATCAAGCGCCTTAACCCGGACCGGGATTTCGATTTTTGGCTTGATGAATACGGGAACTTTCTGCCCTCACCGCGGACCAGGTGGTGCACGCGTCAGCTAAAGCTGCGGCCGCTGGAGCATTGGATCCGGCCCTCGCTGGAGGCCGGCACGACGATCCATTCCTATGTCGCGATCCGAGCAGACGAACCATCGCGCGAGGGGTATCAGGCGACACATGAAAACATGCTCGTACATCTTCCCCTTCGCGAAGCTGGGATTGATCGCGCCGGCGTCATCGAGCTTCTGCAGCAAGCCGATGTAGGCGAGCCCGAGTATTATAGCTGGCGTTCTCGATCGGGATGCACGTTTTGCTTTTTTCAGCAGAAAATCGAATGGGTAAGGCTCGCGTCACACCATCCGGACGAATTTGAAAAAGCGATCGCTTATGAGAAGACTGCTCTTGAGGGCGGATCGCCCTTCACTTGGAGTCAAGGCGAAAGCTTGACCGAGCTTATCGAACCAAAGCGTGTTGAAGCCATTGAACTGGACTACGAGCGACGAGTTGCCCGGCTGAAAAAGCGGCGACCTAAGAATCCGTTAGCTGCCGAAACTGATGATACTATCGACGATGTTTACGGGGTTGACGAAGCTGCAGGTAGTTGTGTTATCTGTCATAAGTAAGGATTAATTTCAATATAAACAATTCTTTGCCGAGTTGATTAAAATGATCCGAGCAGCGGTCGCGACTATGTCCGATGAGTTGGTCCTGCTCAACTTCGCGCGAGCCAAAGTGGGCATGTCTTTACACTACACCGTCGCGATCGAGCTCTCTGGATCGATAACGGTTGGTGCTAGCGCAGGCTTCGATTCTGCCTTGAAGGATAAATCAATTAAGCATGAGGTAGATGATCTGAGGCCAGACGCGATGGGCATCCGCCGGCAAACAGTAGAAGACCCGTTCGGCACGCTGAAAGCCTAGATACAGTCGACGAACTTGCTCATGCAAACACTGAGGCACGTCAGGACGGAGATTAGTCTCCACATCCTGGCCTACAAGCTGAAGAGACTGATTGCCATCTTCGGCCTCCGACCGCTGATCGCAGCAACGCGGACCTGAGCAGCAGTGCACATCTGCTCAGCACTTTGTCACGACACCGCCAGTTCCGGTTCCGAAAACGCGTTTTTAAATGGCCTGGATCAGTCTTCGCCGTTCCAGCGGCGCTGTAGGCTGATCGCCCACTGACGAATGAATGTCGGAAGTTGGGAAGGCGAAAGGCGCCTGAAATGGCGGGGATTGGGTCGTTGAGCCTGTCGCCTTGCGATTGCCTGAAACGTGATCTCGTCCTAATTAGATCACGCTGCGAAAAACGATGGCGTGGTTGTGATCACCCTCGCGCACAGGCAGGCGGTTTCGCCGGCCAGCGGCTCCATAAACGTCGGCGCGGGCGCGATCCGTGCGAGCGAGGAGCGCGAACGCATGCGAGAAGACGTCACCATCATCGGCGCAGGCCTGGGCGGTCTGGTGCTTGCCAGCATATTACACAGGCACGGGATGGCAGTCACCGTCTACGAAGGTGAGGCATCGCCAGATGCGCGAGCGCAGGGCGGCCTCCTAGACCTGCACGAGCACAGCGGCCAGCGTGCGCTTCGCACGGTCGGTCTGCTCGACGCCTTCCGACGATTGGTGCGGACAGGCGAGGATGCCAAGCGGGTTGTCGACCGGGACGGCACGGTGCTGCTCGACCGGCCTGGCGACCCCGCCTCGGCACGGAAGGAGGTAGATCGGGGCGAGCTTCGCCGGTTGCTGCTGGATGCGTTGCCCGCCGGCATGGTTCGCTGGGACCAGAAGGTCGTCTCGATCCAGCCGATCGGATGCGGCCGCTACGCGGTCGCGTTCGCTGACGGCTCGCAGACGGAGGCGACGCTGCTGGTCGGCGCGGACGGCGCCTGGTCCCGGGTCCGGCCGCTCGTGACCGACGCCTGCCCGATGTATACCGGCACCTGCTTCCTTGAGCTTGACCTAGCCGCCGACGATCCACGCGCGGGCGCCGCGGCTGCGGTGATAGGCTCGGGCACGCTGATGGCGGTGGCGCCTGGTCAGGGCATCCTGGCGCACCGCAACTCCGACGGGAGCATCCATACCTATGTCGCGGTAAACCGGCCGGAGGCTTGGCTGACGAACGACGTGGGTTCCGCGACCAAGCGCGTAGCGGCCTTGTTTGATGGATGGGCACCGCCGCTCCGGGCGCTGATCGCCGGCGGCGACTCGCTGCCGATCGTGCGTGCCATTCACGCGCTGCCTCCTTTGCTCACTTGGCCGCGAGTGCCGGGCGTCACGCTGTTGGGTGACGCGGCGCATCTGATGTCACCTTTCGCAGGTGAAGGTGCAAACCTCGCTATGCTCGACGGCGCGGAGCTGGGGCATGCACTGGTCCACAGCTCAGATGACTGCGAAGGTGCGCTGGCCGCCTTTGAGTGCGACATGTTCGCACGCAGCGGTCCGGTCGCACAGCTCAGCGCGGCCAACCTCTCCCGCTTCTTCGGACCAGATGCGCCTACGGATGTCGTTGTGATCTTCCTCTGGTTTGACGGACACCGATGATAGGCTCTGCGGAGCCAGGAGGTGTTTTGATGGCGAGTATGACGAAGCGTCGGTTCACGAACGAGTTCAAGCGTGAGGCGGTGGCGCTGTGGGAGACGAGCGGTCGGCTGCAGACCGAGGTGGCCGCCGAGTTGGGGATCATGCCGACGATGCTCCGCCGTTGGCAGCGCCGGTTGCAGGAGGGCAGCGCCCCGCCGGCAAGCCCGGCGGCCAAGCCGCCAGTATCGACGATGGCGTCGCCAGCGGATCAGGCGTCGGAGATCGCGCGGTTGCGCCGCGAGCTGGACCGGGCGCGGATGGAGCGCGACATCCTAAAAAAAGCCGTCGGCATCTTTGCGGAGATGCCGCAGTGAAGTTCGCCTTTATCGAGCAGCATGCGTCCACCTGGCCGGTGAATGTCATGTGCCGCATGCTCGGCGTGTCGCGCAGCGGCTATTACGATTGGCGTGGTCGCGCACCGAGTGCTCGAACAACAGCGAACCTGGCCCTGTTGCACGATGTCCGCCGCCTTCAGGCGCGCCATCAGGGACGATACGGGTCGCCCAGGATGCATGCCGCGCTGTGCGCGGAAGGCCATTGGTGCAGCCGTGGCCGCGTCGAGCGCCTCATGCGCCGGCATCGCATCCGCGCGCTGGCCGGGCACCGGTTCCGGCCGTGCACCACTGACAGCCGCCACTACCTGCCGATCGCCCCGAACCTGCTGGCACAGCGCTTCACGGCATCTGCGCCGAACCGGGTCTGGCTCGCGGACATCACCTACATCGCCACCGGGGAGGGCTGGCTGTATCTCGCGGCCGTCCTCGACTTGGCGACCGGCAAGATCGTGGGTTGGGCCATGCGCGACCATATGCGCACCGAGCTGCCGCTCGCCGCGCTGATGATGGCAGCCCAGCGGCAACGACCAGCGCCTGGCCTCATCTGCCACTCGGATCGGGGGTCGCAATACGCGGCCGGTGCATATTGCGATTACTTGGCGGTAATCGGCGCGGTGCCCTCGATGAGCCGCACCGGCAATTGCTACGACAATGCCCCGATGGAGAGCTTCTTCCACACCCTCAAGGTCGAACTCGTTCATCAGTGCCGATGGGCGACGCGGGCCGAGGCGAGGCAGGCGCTGTTCGGATACATCGAGGGATACTACAACCGGCACCGCATGCACTCAGCCATCGGGTATCTCACGCCCGAACAGGCCGAGCAGCGCATGACCGGCTAACCCAGCGTGTCCGCCGAACCGGGGGAAGATCAGTTGAGCTCTTCGCCACCCGATGAACAAACGGCCGGTTTGAGGAAGCGCGGATTGTGCCGTGGATGACCACATTTGGGTCGTCGCGCGGAAGGGATGGCGGCCGCTCCCGACCAACATGCGTCGTTCGCGGTTTTGCCACGAACGGCAGCTTCTGCCAGAACCTGCCGCTCGCTCATCGCGTTCGCTGCGTACTTGGGAACGGCTGGGATTGGGGACTTATTTGCTTTGCAGCTCGCAGCATTGAAACCAAATAACGTTGACATCCCGCCGGTGTCACAACCGTTCGAGACCGTTGAAAAAGGCCTGGGCGAAATCGGCGTGGCGGATGGCTGGTGACGCCGGCCACCGGGGATACGCCGCGTATCAGGCCGCCGCGGCCTGCCGGGCGAGCAGCTGAAGGTTGTATGCCGC
>NZ_CAKLBB010000022.1:0-35383 GCF_920939515.1 Sphingomonas sp. Leaf4
ATGAAGCGTGCCGCCGAGCGGCTCAGCTCAAGTGTCGCGGGGTGGAGCAGCCCGGTAGCTCGTCAGGCTCATAACCTGAAGGTCACAGGTTCAAATCCTGTCCCCGCAACCATACTTACACAACGCCTCCTCGGAACTTTCCGTGGGGGCTTTTTTGCGTTTCGGCCAAAATGCGCCAGCTTTCGTACCGTCGCCGCGCCGATCCGGCCAATCGCGGCCACCGCCCTTGTGGAACGGACGGCTTTGCGGCTAACCCGGAACGCTGTTTAGGATCGGAGCAAGCGTGTCCCCCGAGCTTCCACGATCGCTGGTCGACTATGCGCTTGCCTCGCGGGTCGCACTGGCGCTGGCGTCCGCGCGGGAGGACAATGCGCTGCTGCTGGTCAACCCCGCGTTCACCGCGCTGACCGGCTATGCGCCCGACGACGTGGTCGGGCGCAACTGCCGCATGCTCCAGCGCGACGCGGCCAACGCCGAACCCCGCGCCCGCTTGCGCGAATTTCTTACCCATCCGCGTCAGGCGAATGTCCGCACGCCGATCGTCAATTTTCGCAAGGACGGCACGCCGTTCGTCAACCTGCTCTACATGTCGCGGCTGAAATCGCAGGACGGGGTCCACGACTATATCCTCGCCTCGCAGTTCGACGTCAGCCGGTCGCAGGGCGGGTTGCTGGCCGACTATGACGCAGCGCTCGGGCGGACGCTCGACCGACTGATGCCGATCGCCGAGGATGCGGGCATCCTGATCGAAGGAACGCTGCTGACTATCGCCAACACCGCCGCCACCGTGGCCCAGGCCAAGCTGATGCTCGCCGAACTGGATGCCCACCATCATGGCTGACGGCACCGGGGCGGTGCCCATCGTCGGGATCGGCGCGTCGGCGGGCGGGCTGGAGGCGCTGCGCGACATGCTCGCCCCGGCGCGGCTGCCGACCGGGCTGGCCTTCGTGATCGTCCAGCATCTCGATCCCAATCACGAAAGCATGCTGGCGCAGCTTCTCGATCGCAACACCGTGCTCGAAGTGCTGCAAAGCGCCGGCGGCGAGCGGATCGAGGCCGACAAGGTCTATATCATCCCCCCCGGGCGCGGCCTCGCCATTCGCGACGGCGTGCTCGAACTCACCGAATTTCAGCAGCCGCGCGGGCTGCGTCGCCCGATCGACGATTTCTTCCAGTCGCTGGCCGGCGACCAGCAGGCGAACGCCGCCTGCGTCATCCTGTCGGGCACCGGCGCCGATGGCACCACGGGCCTGCGCGCGATCAAGGAGAACGGCGGCGTCTGCGTGGTGCAGCAGCCCGAAAGCGCGCGCTACGACGGCATGCCGCTGTCGGCGGTAGGCACCGGCCTGATCGATTTCGTCCGCCCCGCCGGCGACATCCTCGAATGCCTGCAGGGCTTTTTCCAGCGGCGCGGCCGCGACGGGGACGAGGCGCAGGCCGAGATCGTCGCCGATCATGTCGATGAACTGTGCCGCGTGCTGCGCGGCGCGATCGGCCACGACTTTTCGGGCTATAAACGATCCACCTTTGTCCGCCGGGTCGAACGGCGGATGCACGTGCTGGGCATCGCCACCGGCCGTGCCTATCTCAACCGCATCCGCGGCGACGCCGACGAGTGCGAGGCGCTGTTCCGCGACCTGCTCATCAACGTCACCCGTTTCTTCCGCGATGGCGAGGCGTTCGCGGTCCTGAACGAACAGGTCGTCAAGCCGCTGACGCAGAACCGCGCCGCCGACGACGACCTGCGCATCTGGATCCCGGGCTGTTCGAGCGGCGAGGAAGCCTATACCATCGCCATGCTGTTCGCCGATGCCGCGCGCACCACCGGACAGCCGCTGGCGGTGCAGATCTTCGCGACCGACATTGACGAACAGATGCTGGGGCTGGCGCGCGACGGCAGCTATCCGCTGTCCGCCATGGCCGATATTCCGGCCGACCTGCGCGAACGCTATACCGTTCCGCATACCGATCGCTTCACCATCGCCGCGCCGATCCGCGACATGATCCGCTTTTCCAGCCACAGTCTGGTGAAGGACCCGCCCTTCTCGCGGATCGATCTGGTGTCGTGCCGCAACCTGCTGATCTATTTCGACGACCGGTTGCAGCAATCGGTGGTGCCGCTGCTCCATTACGCGCTGCGCCCCGGCGGCTATCTGTTCCTCGGCCCCTCCGAAAGCGTCGGCCGGTTCGAGCATCTCTTTCAACCGATCGATCAGCCCGCGCGCCTGTTCGAACGTGCGCCCGGCGCGCCCAATTATCCGATCGACCTGCCCGGCAACGGCCGGACCCACCCGCCGCGCCGCGAACGCGCGGGGGCCGGGGGCGGGAGCGCGCTCAGCAACGAAGTGCTGGCGATCCGCCGCATGGTCGAACGCTATGCCCCGCCCAGCCTGATCGTCGATCAGGACGGGGCGATCATCTCGGCCTATGGCAAGCTCAGCCGTTATTTCGAATTTCCGGTGACGCGCACCGGCGGCAGCAGCGCGGTGAACCTTGCCCGGCCCGGCCTGCGCACCGTCATCGGCCCGCTGCTGCGCCAGGCGCGCGAGGAACGCCGCCGCGCGATTGTGCGCGATGTCGCGGTCGAAACCGATTACGGCATCCAGCCGATCGAAGTGATCTGTGATCCGCTGGGCGACGGCACCTTGCTGTTCGTGTTCCGCGATACCGGCCCGTTTCGCCCGGTCGACGAGGGCGAGCTGCACGACCTCGAACCCAGCGACGATCATATGGAGGCGCTGGAGGACGAGCTGCGCCTGACCCGCCACCGCCTGCGCGCCGCGATCGAGGAGCTGGAGACGGCGAACGAGGAGCTGAAAAGCTCCAACGAAGAAATGATGTCGATGAACGAGGAGCTGCAATCGACCAACGAAGAGCTCTCCACGGTCAACGACGAACTGAAGAGCAAGGTCGACCAGCTCACCGTCGCCAATTCGGACCTGCGCAACTTCTACCAGTCGACCGAGCTGGCGGTGGTGGTGCTCGACGCCGATCTGAAGGTGCGCAGCTATACCGAGGCGGCGACCGCCATCTTCCCGCTGAAACCCGCCGATCGCGGCCGCCCGCTGACCGACGTCGCCAGCCGGCTGACCGGCACCGGCCACCTCGACGATGCCCGCGCGGTCGCGGGCGGCGCGCCGGCGGTGCAGCGCCGCGTGAGCACCGCCGATGGCGCGCATGTCTTCTCGATGCGCGTGCTGCCCTATCGCACCCAGAGCGGGCTGGTCGACGGCACCACGCTCGTCCTCACCGACATCACCGACGCGCTTTCGCTCGAACGGCAACTCGCCGCCGAGCGCGAGCGGCTCGACCTCGCGATCAAGGCGGCGGGGATCGGCGTGTGGGAATATTGCCCCGAGACGGGCGAGACGGTGCTCGACGCGGTCGAACAGCAGTTGTTCGAGATCGCCGGCGGCGATGCGACGCGGATCGATCCGCTGCTCGCCCGGATCGAGCCCGAGGACCGCGCCGGCGTCGAGGCGGCATTGCGCCGCGCGGTCGAGCGCAACGGCGATTACGAGGCGACCTTCCGCGTCCGGCGCGAAGGGGACGAGGTCCGCTGGGTCAAGGGATTCGGCCGGGTGGTGGCGGGCAGCAGCCCGGCGCGCCTCGTCGGCGTGTCGATCGACGTGACGCCCGAATATGCGCTGGCCGAAACCCGCGAGCTGATGCTGCGCGAGATGAACCACCGGGTGAAGAACCTGTTCGCGGTGATCGCCGGCATGATTACCATCGCCGCGCGCAACCAGAGCGACGTGCCCGCCTTCGCGAACGACATCCGCCACCGCATCGCCGCGCTGGGCCGCGCGCATTCGCTCGCCTCGCCCGCCGGCAAGCCACAGGCGGTGGGGTTGCAGGAACTGGTCGAGGCGACGCTCGCGCCCTACCGCGACCATGCGACGATCGCCATCGACGGGCCGGCGGCGGAACTGGACCGGACCTGTTTGTCGCCGCTTGCGTTGGTGCTGCACGAATGGGCAACCAATTCGATGAAATATGGTGCGCTGGGTGACACGGCGGGGGGTAGCCTGCGAGTCGCATGGGCACTGGACGACGACAGGATCGAGATCATGTGGACCGAAGAAGGGGCCAGCCGCCGCGAGGACGACGCCATGCCGCGCCGTGGCTTCGGGTCGATACTGGTGGAAACCAGCATCCGCCAGTTGCGCGGCGCGATCGACGGCGGGGCAGATGCGAACGGCTATCGCCTGACGATCCGCCTGCCCGGGGACATCGTCGCCCATGGATAGGCTGGTGCTGCTTGTCGAGGACGAGCTGTTCATCGCGCTCGACCTGCAGATGACGATCGAGGACGCGGGCTTCGCGGTCGAGGGGCCGTGCAGCAGCGTCGCCGAGGCGCAGGCCGCGATCGATCAGGCCAAGGCGCGCTTCGCCGTCGCGCTGCTCGACGTGCAATTGCCCGATGGCACCGTCTTTCCCGCCGCCGACCGGCTGTACAATCGCGGCATCCCGCTGATCTTTCATTCGGGCCATGCCGACGACGCCGAACTGCGCCACCGCTATCCGGGTGCCACCATCTGCGAAAAGCCCAGCACGCCGCATGCGCTGGTCACGGCGCTGCGGAATTGCGCGGGGGGCGGGGCGGTAGCCTGAGCCTGTCCTACAGGCGCGCGATCGGCGATGGTGGTGGTGGGCCGGTGTCCGGCCGATGCTATTTGATTCCGTTGATGATCGCGATCGTACCTGCGAACGGTTCTTAACAATCGCGTCGCAAGTGTAAACTTTGTAAACTTTGGGAGGAATTTGGGGGCGTAGCGCTCCGTTCCGCCCTCCTTCGTACGGAAACAAGGCGGTAAGGGGCGATGCCCCCAACCCCGCCTCCATCGTCATTCCGGCGAAGGCCGGAATCCATATACGCTGACGGCGCGGCTCCTGTTCCTCCCCTCCCTGACAAGGGAGGGGCCGG
Organism: Sphingomonas sp. Leaf4; assembly: GCF_920939515.1. Lineage (NCBI taxonomy): Bacteria > Pseudomonadati > Pseudomonadota > Alphaproteobacteria > Sphingomonadales > Sphingomonadaceae > Sphingomonas > Sphingomonas sp. Leaf4. The sequence continues at coordinate 4,928 of NZ_CAKLBB010000022.1, forward strand.
GGGTGGGTCGGCCCGTGAGGAACCGTAAGGGCTCCACAACCGGCCAACCCACCCCCCAGTCCCTCCCTTCCAGAGAGGGGAGCCGATTCTGAGGGTCGGTCGTTTCCGGCCCAGGCCCCGCCACGGGCGAAGCCCGTGTCGTCGGACGGCGCTTGTAGCGCCGCCGGCCGGGCGCGCCTCGTGCGGCTCGGCATAGCTTCGCTATGCCTTGCCCGGCGCGCCTTGCCCCACCTGTCATCCACCTCTACCCTGCGACCAAACAAGGACAGGGGCAGGGCATGGCACGCACAATGCTGGTCGGGATGCTGGCGGCGATCCTCGCCGCAAGCCCGGCGACGGCGCAGCTCAACCCCAGCCTCAGCGAAGCCGAGCGCGGCATCCGCCAGTCCGACACCCCGGCCGAGGCGACCCGGCTCACCATCGCCGATCTCGCGATCGACGCGAAGCTGACCGGCCCCGTCGCCGAACTGACGCTGGAGATGCTGCTGCGCACCGATGCGCCGCAACCGCACGAGGCCGATCTGGTGCTGCGCCTCCCCGACGGGGCGATCGTCACCGGCTATGCGCTCGACGTCGGCGGGCGGATGATCCCCGGCCAGTTGCTTGCCGCACCCCGTGCCCGCGAAGTCTATGCCGATACCGTCCGCGCCGGCATCGACCCCGGCCTCGCCGAAGTGACCGGCAACCGCTTCGCCACCCGCATCTATCCGGTCGATCGCGATCATCCGCGCCGCTTCCGCCTGATGCTGGCGCTGCCCTATGATCCGGCGCGCGGCCTCGACCTGCCGCTGCTGCGCGACCTCGCGATCGACCGGGTAGCGCTGACCGTCGCCGCCACCGGCTATGCCACCTCGCCGACGATCCGCTTCGATGGCGAGGGGGTGGCAGCCGACGGCACCATCACCCGGACCGGCCGTCCGCTGCGCAGCGGGCTGAGCGTTACCGGCGGGGTGCTCGCTCCGGCCGCGCTGCTCGCCACCCACACCAATGGCGAACGCTTCTTCACCCTTGCCGATGCCGCGCCGCCGCCGCCGCCCGCGCCGACGCGCGGGGGACGGCTGCGGATCTATTGGGACCGCTCGCGTTCGCACCGTGACGGCGCCCCCGATGCCGAGATCGCCACGCTGGTCCGGCTGGTCGACACGACCGCGCCCGACGTGATCGACCTCGTCACCTTCGCCAGCGACGCGCCCCGTTATCAGGTGGTGGCGGACGCCGCCGCGCTGCGCCGCGCGCTGACCGCGACCGTCTATCGCGGCGGCAGTTCGCTTGCGGGTCTTGCCGCGATGAAGCTCCCCGCCGCCACCCGCTGCGTGCTGGTGTTCGACGGTGCGATCACGATCGATCGCGCCGCCGCCTTTGTCCCCGACTGCCCGCTCGCCGCGCTGACCGGATCGGCCGGGGCGGACATGGCGCGCCTCGCCCGCCTCGTGCGCCCGACCGGGGGCAGCGTGGTCCGCGCCGACAGCGACGATGCCGCCGCCGCCCGCGCGCTGCTCGTGCCACAAGCCGTCCGCCGCATCACCGACGGCCGGGGCATGATGCTCGACACCATCGTCTTGCCCGCCGCGCCCGGCCGTATCGCGCTCGCCGGACCGGCCCCGGTCGACGGCACGCTCGACGTCACCTTCGGCGACGGCACCCGCCGCCGCTATGCCGTGTCGGGCGGCGCGACCGGCAACGCTCCCGCCGCGCTGTGGGCGGTAGACCAGGTCGCCGCGCTCGCCACCGATCCGGCGCAGACCGACGCGATGACCGCCACTGCGCGCCGCTATGGCGTAGCGACCGCCGGGTTGTCGTTCCTCGTCCTCGAACGCCCCGAGCAATATCTCACCGCCGACCTCGCCCCGCCGCCGGGCTTCGCCGTCGACTGGATGGCCGACTATAGCGCGCAGAAGGCGGCGGCGCTCAAGGAGCGCGCGACCGACCGCGCCAGCCGGTTCGACGAGGTGCTGGAACGCTGGGCCGACCGCCGCCGCTGGTGGTCCGGGCAGTTCCCGGTCGAACTGGCCAAGCGCCGGCCCGGTCCGCTGCCGGTCTATACGCCGGTCCCGGTCATGGCACCGCCGCCACCGCCATCCGAACCGGTGCCGCCGCCCCCGCCGCCGCCTGCACCGATGGAACCGCTACCGCCGCCGGTCGTGCAAGTGCCAGCGCCGACGGTCGAAATCGCCGCTGCGGATGCCGGCAACATCGTCGTCACCGGTTCGCGCGTCAGCGACGGGCTGCAACGCCGCGCGCCCGCCCGCGATCGGGCCATGACGATCGACCTTGCCGAACGCGCCTCGGGCAAGCCGCATATCGCAGCACTCGCCGCCGCTGCGCCCGCCGCGCGGCCAGGCGTGCTGGCGGCGCAGGAACGCGCCTATGGCGACACGCCCGGCTTCTACCTCGACGTCGCCGACTGGTTCCGCATCAAGGGCGACGCCGCGCTCGCCGACCTGCTGCTGCTCTCCGCGCTCGATCTGCCGCTGGCCGACGACGAGACGCGCCAGATCGTCGCCTTCCGCCTCGAACGCGATGGATCGCACGACCGCGCGGTCGAACTGGCCGAGCGGCTGGCCGGCGCGATCGACACGCTGCGTCCGCAACCGCGCCGCGACCTCGCGCTGGCGCTCGCCGCGCGGGGCAAGGCGGCGGGCAAGCGCGGCCGCGCCGATCTCGAACGCGCCTTCGCCCTGCTGACGCAGGTGGCACTCGACCCCGCGTCGAGCGACTTCGACGGGATCGAGGTCGTGGCGCTGGAGGAAGCCAATGCGCTGATCCCGGCGATCGAGGCGGCGGGCGGCCGCTGGCAGCTCGACCCCCGCCTGCGCGGCCGGCTCGACATGGATGCGCGGATCGTGATCGGCTGGACCGCCGACGATGCCGACATCGACCTGTGGGTCAGCGAGCCCGGCGGCGAACGGGTGATGTACAGCCATCCGCTGAGCGCGATCGGCGGCGTCATCACCAACGACATGACCGATGGCTATGGGCCGGAGGAATATGCGCTGCGCCGCGCGCCCGCCGGTCGCTACGGCGTCGCGATCAACGGGTTCGACGCCGACCGGATCAACCCCAATGGTGCTGGCCATGTGCTGGTGCGCCTGTACCGCAACTATGCCCGCCCGAACGAGCAGCAGGTGATGGTCGACGCCGACCTCGATTTCCAGAAGGGCGGCAATCGCAACGCCCGCGACGGCATGGTTCCGGTCGCGACGCTGGAAGTGGGGAAGTAACCCCTTACAACAGCTTGTCGAGCGTGATCGGCAGGTCGCGGACCCGCTTGCCCGTGGCGTTGTAGACCGCGTTCGCCACCGCCGCGCCGACCCCGGTGATGCCGATCTCGCCCACGCCGCGCGCCCCCATCGGCGTGTGCGGATCGGGAATGTCGGTCCACATTACGTCGATCTCGGGCACGTCGAGATGCACCGGCACATGATATTCGGCAAGGCTGGGGTTCATGATCCGGCCGTTCCGTTCGTCGAACTGCGTCTCTTCCATCAGCGCGAGGCCCAGCCCCATGATGATCCCGCCGCGAAACTGGCTGGCGGCGGTCAAGGGATTGAGGATGCGCCCGCAGTCGAACGAGCCGAGGACCCGGTCGACCCGCACCTCGCCGGTCACGTCGCTCACCCGTACCTCGCAGAACATCGCGCCATGCGAGTGCATCGACCAGTGCAGGAATTCGAGCGGCAGCGGCGGTGTCGCCTCGACCACCAGCTCGCTGCGCCGCGCCCGGCCGAGGATCGAGCCATAGGATTCGTGCCGCCCCGGATCGGCGATGCTGGCAAGGCCGCCATCGACCGAGACGACCGCGTCGACGTCCAGCCCGGCGAGCGGTGAATCATTCCCCGCCAGCTTGAGCAATTTGGTCACGAGTTCGCGGTGCGCCGCCATCACCGACGCGCCGATCGCCGCCGTCTGCTGCGACCCGCCGGCCATGACGGTGCCGGGCAGGCGGTTGTCGCCATAGCGGAACGCCACCTGCGCCATCGGCAGCCCCAGCCGATCGGCCGCGACCTGCGTCTGCACGGTCGCGGTGCCCATGCCCATGTCGTGCGCCGCGATCTCGACCGTGGCATGGCCGCCGGCCGTCAGCGTGATCCGCCCCGCGCCGCCGGGCATCCGGTAATAGGGATAGGTCGCGGTCGCGCAGCCCATGCCGATCCGCCATTCGCCCTCGCGTCGGCTGCCGGGCGTGCCGCGCCGGTCCCAGCCGAACCGCGCGGCCCCGTCGCGATACGCCCGCTCGATCTCGCGCGAGGAAAAGGGCGCGCCGCTGGTCGGGTCCTTGTCGGGCTCGTTACGCCGGCGCAGCTCGATCGGATCGATCCCCAGTTCGACCGCCAGCTCGTCGATCGCGCTCTCCAGCGCGAAGCTGCCGACCGCTTCGCCCGGCGCGCGCATGAAGGTGTTGGCGACCATGTCAAGCCGCACCACGTCGACGCCAAGCTGCGTCACGCCCGCGGCATAGGCGCTGCGCGTCGCCAGCACGAACGGTTCGGGCAGCGCATTGTGCGGCGTCATTGCGACGGTGCCGGTGTGGAGGATCGCGTCGAAACGGCCGTCGGCCTGCGCGCCGATCGCGACGCGCTGCTGCGTCAGCGTGCGCCCGCCGACGATGCGGTACACCCCCTCGCGCGACAACATCAGCCGCACCGGCCGCCCGCTGAGTTTCGCGGCGGCGGCGGCGAGCACCTGATGCTGCCACAGCCCCTTGCCGCCGAACCCGCCGCCGACGAACGGCGAGGTGACATGGACCTGGCGCTCGGCGATGCCGAACACCTTCGCCATCGACCAAGCGGTATGCGCCACCATCTGCGACGCATCGTGTAACCGCAGCTCGTCGCCGTCCCATGCGGCGGTGACGGCGTGCAGCTCGATCGCATTATGGTTGTGACGTGGGGATGTGTAGCGCTGGTCGACCCTGAACGGTGCCTTGGCCAGCGCCGCCGCCACGTCGCCGTTCGACTGGGCGAGCGGCTGGCCCATGAACTGGGCCGGCTCGGTGCCCTTGGCGATCGCCTCGGCGAAACCGGTGGTGGCGGGGGATTCGTCATAGCCGATGCGGATCAGCGCCACCGCATGGTCGGCCGCCTCCTGGCTATCGGCCAGCACCAGCGCGACGGGTTCGCCGTTCCAGTGGATGCGATCGTCCTGCATCACCGGCAGGTCGCTGCCGCCGCATGCCTTTTCGCTGCTCATGAACAACGGCATCGGCGCCATGCGCGGCGCGTTGCGATGCGTCATCACCAGCCGCACGCCCGGTTCTGCCTCGGCCTCCGTCGTATCCAGCGTCGCGATCCGCCCGCGCGCGATGCTGCTATAGGACAGCGCGGCATACGCCATGTCGTCGAGCGGAAATTCGGCGGCGAACCGCGCCTCGCCACGCACCTTCAACGGCCCGTCGATGCGCGGCACCGCGCGGCCGATATGGCCATGTTGCTGGCGGATCAGCGGATCGGGCGTCGACCCCGGCATCCAGCGGTCGGGGGCCAGTTGCACCGCCTTTTGCAGTGCGCCGATCGCCTTGCCCATCGCCGCCTGCTTGGCGCGTTCCAGCCGCTTCATGCGTCGCCCTCGCTCAGTTCGGCCAGTACGGCTGTAATCGTCCGTGCAGCCAGCTCGATCTTGAAGCCATTGCCCGACAGCGGCACCGCCGCCGCCAGTTCGGCCGCCGCCGCCGCGCGGAATGCCGCGATCGATGCAGGACCGCCGATGAGCGCGTTTTCCGCGATCCGCGCCCGCCACGGCTTGGCCGCGACGCCGCCCAGCGCCAGCCGCACGTCGGCGACCGTGCCGTTCCGCACTTCGATAGCGGCGGCGACCGACACCAGCGCAAAGGCATAGCTCGCCCGGTCGCGCACCTTGCGATAGGTCGATCGCATTTCGCCGGACAGCGCGGGCAGGGTGACGGCGGTTATCAGCTCGCCCGGCTCGATCACCGTGTCGCGATCGGGCCGGTCGCCGGGCAGGCGGTGCAGATCGGTCAGCGGCAGCGTGCGGACCCCCTGCGCCGATACCAGCTCGACTTCAGCATCCAGCGCGGCGAGCGCGACGCACAGGTCGGAGGGATGCGTCGCGATACAGGCAGGCGAGGCGCCGAGGATCGCATGGATGCGGTTGAACCCGTCCACCGCGTCGCAGCCGCTACCCGGCACCCGCTTGTTGCAGCGCGATCCCGCGGCATCGTAGAAATAGGTGCAGCGCGTGCGTTGCAGTAGGTTGCCGCCGACCGTCGCCATGTTGCGGATCTGCGCGCTGGCCCCTGCCAATATCGCGCGGGCGAGCAGCGGATAGCGGTCGCGCACGATCCGGTGTTCGGCGACGCTGCTGTTGCTCGCCGCCGCGCCGATCCGCAGCGCGCCGTCCCGTTCCTCGATCGCCGAGGACAGGGCGGTCACATCGACCAGCGTGGCGGGCCGCGCGATCCGCTCGCGCATCAGGTCGACGAGGTTGGTCCCCCCGCCAAGGAACATCGCATCTGGCATGTCGACCAGCGTCAGCGCCTCGGCAGGCCCCGCCGCGCGGCGATAGGTGAACGGGGTCACGCTGCCACCTCGCCATACACGTCGAGGATCGCATCGACGATGCCGTTGTGCGCGCCGCAGCGGCACAGATTGCCGCTCATCCGTTCGCGCAGTTCGTCGCGGGTCAGGCCGGCCGGAGCGGTCAGGCTTTGGGTGACATTGCTCGGGCTGCCCCGCCGCAGCTCGGCGACCATGCCGATCGCGGAGCAGATCTGCCCCGGCGTGCAATAGCCGCACTGGAACGCATCATGCGCGACGAACGCGGCCTGGAGCGGGTGGAGCGCCTCGCCCTCCGTCAGCCCTTCGATCGTCGTCACCGACCGGCCCGCATATTGCACCGCCAGCGCGAGGCACGACAGGATGCGTTCACCATCGACCAGCACGGTACATGCCCCGCACGCACCCTGGTTGCAGCCCTTCTTGGTGCCGGACAGGTGCAGCCGCTCGCGCAGGAGATCGAGCAGCGAGACGCGGGGATCGTCGGGTAGGGGGACGGGCGATCCGTTGACGAACAAGGTCATGGCACGCTCCTGCAAAGAGACGTCCGGCGTATCGCAAAGGGCATGGCGCGGCAATGCAGGGTCCTGCCGCAATGCTCGTCTCCCACCGCCGGTTAACCCTGTTTCAACGCCCGCCGGCTATCCCGGCGGGTGGAGGCGGGAATGCGGCGATTTGCGTGGATGATCTGTATCGTGGCGAGCATCGCGCCTGCGCTCGCCGGCAATGCGGCGTCGCTCGACGACTGGGCAGGCTGGCGCGCGCCACGCTTCGCGACGCTGGGCGGCGGGGCGGGGCTGCCGCACGCCACCGCCACCGCGATCGTCCAGAGCAGCGAAGGATTGATGTGGATCGGCACGCGCGGCGGCCTCGCGCGCTATGACGGCCAGCGTATCCGCACCTTCCGCCAGCGGTCGGGCGATGCGACCAGCCTGCCCGACAATTACATCCGCGCGCTCCTGCCGCTGGCGCATGGCAGCGTGCTGGTCGGCACCAATGTCGGCGGGATCGTGCGGTTCGATCCCGTCGCGGGCGGCTTCGTCCGGCTGCGCGGCGCCGAAGGCACGCGGATCGGCGCGCGGATCCTCGCCTTCACGCCCGACGGGCAGGGCGGGGCGCTAATCGCCTCCGATCACGGCGTGTTCCGCTACGATGCGCGCACCGACCGCGTGGCGTCGCTGCTGGGGGCGGGGCCGGCGGCGCGCGATCTGGCGGGCGGTGCGTTCGCCGTCCACCGCGACACCGACGGCACGATCATGGCGGGGGCGGACAAGGGGCTGTTCGTCCGCCGGCCCGGCAGCGACCGCTTCGTCCCGCTCGCCCTTCCCGACATCGGCGATGTCTGGGCGATCGCGCGCGACGTGCGCGGACGGCTGTGGATCGGCACCGGATCGCACGGCATCGTCGTCCGGCAGGCCGATGGCCGCTTCGTCCGTCCGCCGGCGCTCGCCGGTTCGTCGGCGCTGATCGGCCATCGCACCATCCGTTCGTTCGCCCCCGGTCCCGATGGCGCGATGTGGGTCGGCACCGATGGCATGGGCGTGCTGCGGATCGATGCCGATCGCGGCTATGCCGTGCGCGCCCTGCGCAACATCCCCGCCGATGCCGCCTCGCTTGGCGGCGATACCGTGCGCGCTGTGACGCTCGATCGCACCGGGCGGCTGTGGGCCGCGACCGACGTCGGCGTGTCGCAGACCGATCCCGCGCGCGATGCGATCCTCTCGCTCACCAACGCCATGCCCGATCCCGCGCAGTCGCTGGCCGACACCAACGTCCGTGGGGTGATGGTCGATCGCGCCGACCGCATCTGGGTGGGGATGAGCAACGGCCTGATCGACCGGATCGACCGTGCCCAAGGCGCGATCCGTCACCTGAAACTGTCGGGCGGCCATGCCGGGCAGGATATCAAGGCGTTCGCCGAGGCTGCCGACGGCAGGATTCTCGCGGGGGGCCGCGGCGTCGTGGCGATCGATCCCCGGACGCTTCGCGAACGGCCGCTGGCGGTGCCCGACCTCGGCAACCTGCCGGTCATCTCGCTGGCGCGCATGGGCGATCGGCTGCTGATCGGCACCTACAAGGGGCTGTTCGACTGGAACATGGCCACCAATGCGGTCCGTCGCTATCGGCATGTCGACGGCGATGACACCAGCCTCGCGAACAACGAGGTCATCAACATCGTCGCCGTCGGCGACGGCGGCGCATGGATCGCGACGCCGGCCGGCGTCAGCCGGTACGATCCCGCGACCGGCCGCTTCACCACCTATCGCAACCGCAGCGACGATCCGACCAGCCTGCCGCAAAACTATACCGGATCGATCGTCGCGGCCGGTCCGGTGCTGTGGGTCGGCACCTATGGCGGGGTGGCGCGCGGCACCCGCCACGGCGGCGACTGGCGCTTTCGCGCGATCACCGAGGGCGACGGGCTGGCGAACGACAATGTCGCCTCGCTGCTCGCCGATCGCCGGGGCCGCATCTGGGCGGCGAGCGCCACCGGCATCTCGGTCGTGCCGCCCGGTGGCACCGGGGTCCGCATCGTCAGCCGCCGCGACGGGCTGACCCCTGATTCGTTCAACCAGCGGGCAGCGGCAGTGACGCAGGGCGGCGACCTGCTGTTCGGCGGCACCGGCGGGTTGCTGGTCGTCCGGCCCGACGCGATGCTCGGCGCGCGTCGCACCGCGCCGCCATCGCTGGTGACGACCGAGGTCGAGCAGGACGGGCGCGCGCTGCCGGTCGATCCCTTTCCCGGCCGCCATCCGATCCGCATCGCCGGCGGGCGGCACAGCGTACGGATTGCCTTCGCGCTGACCGATTATGCCGCGCCGCAGGAGGTCCGCTACCGCTACCGGCTGGAGGGGTTCGACGACGCATGGGTGGCGGTGCCGGGGGGAACGCCCGCCAGCGCCACCTACACCAACCTGCCCGGCGGCAATTACGTGCTGCACCTGTCGGCCTATATCCCCGGCGTCGATCCGCGCTTCGTCACCACCTCGGTCGACCTGAGCGTCGCGCCGGCGTGGTACGAACATTGGTGGGTCCGCCTGATCGGACTGATGGTGGCGGTGCTGGCGATCCTCGGCGTGGTGCAGACGCGCACGCTGGTACTGCGCCGGCGGACCCGCACGCTCGAAGCGTTGATCGACCAGCGGACGCAGGAACTGCGCGCCGCCAACGTCTCGCTCGCCCATCTCGCCGCCACCGACCCGCTGACCGGCCTCGCCAACCGACGCACGTTGATGGCGCGGCTGGAGGAGGAGCGCGAACGTGCCGCGCGCACCGGGCACGGCTTCGCGCTGGCGATGATCGACATCGATCATTTCAAGCGGGTCAACGATACCCATGGCCACCAGACCGGCGACCGCGTGATCCGCGCGATCGCCGAACGGATCGGGCAGGCGGTGCGCACCGTCGATTGCGTCGCGCGCTATGGCGGCGAGGAGATCGCGATCCTGCTGCCGGCGACGACGCTCGGCGAGGCGGGCGTCCTCACCGATCGCATCCGCCGGTCGATCGGCACCATGCCGGTCGAGATCGATGGCATCGCCATCCCGATCACGATCAGCGGCGGCGTGGCGGCCAGCGACGGCACCGAGACGATCGGCATATTGCTCCACCGCGCCGATCAGGCACTCTATCGTGCCAAGCGCGACGGCCGCGACCGGATCGAGGCGGCACCCGCATCACTGTCGATCGTCGCCTAGGGCCAATCGATATTCAGCATTTCCGGTCAATCTTCGTCATTTCCGGCCGAAACAGCTGCCCCTTTCGTCATCCCGGAACAGGTCCGGGGTGACGGCGCGCGGATAAATCTCGATCGGCCCTTAAGGCGTTACCGGGCCAGGTCGAACCCGATGCGGATGTCGCCTCTTGGGACAGGGCGAAGCGACGGCGGCCGCCGCTTCGCCCGATGCGTCACTTCTTCGTCTGTCCCGATGCGCCCGACACCGCCGAACCGGCCGAACGCAGGTCCTTGCCCGCGCCGTTCACGGTGTTGCACGCCGACAGCAGGACCATGGCACCCAATGCGACGCCGAACCCGATCTTGGTCTTCATGATGCTTCTCCTCGTTTGAATCCGGGGGTGCGACGGGCCCGATACGCCGGCCCGTCGCGGTACACCCGGCACGACGGCGGGCAGTGCCATCGTGCCGGAACGCTATGCCGCATGCGCTGCGGCAATCTCGCTACTCCTTGGCCGGCGGTTTCTCGGCCGGGGCCGGTTCGTCGGCATCGCGGCGGGCCCGTTCGCACGCCGCATCGTCGCCGATCAGCTTGCCGATCGCGTCCTGTACCGACGCCTTGGTGCGCCGGGTGCCGTTGCTATCGCTGCTGGCGCTCATGCCGCCGTCTCCCGCTGATCCCGTTTGATCCGCACGCCCTCGCCATCGAACCCGCGTGCCCGTGCCCAGGCGACCGCCGCGATCCGGCGGTTGACGCCGATCTTGGCGTAGATCCGCGCGACATGGTTGCGCACGGTATTACCCGCGACGTCCAGCGTCCGTGCGATCCGCTTGTCGTCATAGCCACGACAGATCAGCGCCAGCACCTCGCGCTCGCGCGTCGTCAGATCGTCCAGTCCGGGTCCGTCCGCCGCCTCCTGCGGTGCGCGCAGGCGGGCCAGCTTGTCCATGATCGATCGGCTGAACCAGCTCGTGTCCTTCATCACCGATTCGATCGCCTCGACCAGTTCGATCTCGGTCGCCTTGCGCTGGGTGATGTCCTGAAACGCCCACAGAACACAGGCATCGTCGCCCAGCCGAATCGCCTCGGTCGAGATCAGGCAATCGATCGTGGCGCCGTCCTTGGCATGGATGCGCGCCTCGTGGCCGCGCAGGTCGCGCCCTTCCGCGATCGCCGCCTCGATCGTCTCGCGCACGGCACCGCTGTCCCACAGCTCGACCTCGCCCAGCGGGCGGCCGATGATCTCGGTCGCGCCATAGCCGGTCATCTGGGTGAAACTGGCGTTCACCTCGCACAGCAGATGCCCGTCGCGCGCGCCGATCGCCATCGGCACCGGTGCCATCTGGAAGGTGCGGGTAAAGCGTTCCTCGCTATGGCGCAGCGCCCCTTCGGCCTTCCGCCGGGGTTCGAGGTCGGCGAAGGTGAACAACATGCACGGCTGGCCGGTCATGTCGATCGGTTGCCCGGCGACGATCACCAGCCGCGTGGCACCGCCGGCCAGTTCCAGCTCGGCCTCCATCTGCGGGATGGTGCGCCCTTCGCTCAACCGCTCCTTGGCCAGATCGCGCCGGTCGGCCAGCCGCAGCACGTCGATGTCGTACACCGTCTTGCACAGCACCTGATCGCGCGACAGGCCGGTCATATCTAGAAAGCCCTGATTGACCTTCACATACCGCAGGTCGCTCAACCGGCAGATGACCGCGGGTGCGGGGTTGGCGTTGAACGACTGCTCGAACCGGTCCTCGGCCTCGTACCGTGCCGATACGTCCTGGAGGATGAGGACGAGACAGGCCGGTTCGCCGTCGTCGCTGTCGTTCAGGACAAGGCTGCGCACCTGATGCACGAAGCGTGGGCTTTCCTCGCCCGCCACCGTCACCTCGACCACCACTTCGGAGAAACGGTCGCCCGCGACCACGCGGTCGATCGGATAGTCGTCGGCCTCCAGCCGGTGATTGTTGCGATAGCGCAGGCGAAACCGGTCGCGATATTCGTCGACCGTCGCCCCCAGTTCGGCGATGCCGGACACGCCGTGCATCGTCAGCGCCGCCTGGTTGGCCCACAACAGGCTCTGATCGGGATCGATCAGGATCACCCCTTCGTCCAGACCGACGACGATCTGGCGCAAATGGCGCAGATCGGCGGTCTCGCGAAGCGATTTGAACGACGGCGCGGTCATCGTCGGAGTCAGGCGCGACGCCCGTGGAAGGCCCATGCCAGCGCATAGCCTCCGAGCGCTGCGGCCGCGACCCACAGCAGCGGCGTATCGCGCACGGTATCGCTCGCGACCTGGCTGCCCTTGCGCGCCTGATCGCCCGCCCGCGCCGACACGCTGCGCAACCGGTCGCGCGCGTCGTCGACCAGTTCGGGTGCGCCGTCGATTGCGTCGTGCAGTACCGAACGCGCCCGGCCATAAAGGTTGCGGGCGCCGCCGGCGACCTGATCGACGATGCCGTCGACCTGCCATTCGCGGCTGTCGACCGTGTCGCCGATCGCCTGCTCGACCTTGCCGGTGGCATAGCGTACGCCGCCGCGAAATTCGTCCTTGTTCATCGCCTCGATCCTGTCCGGGAAGAAGGAGCGGGAGCCGGTCCGTCGGCCTCCCCGGCGCGGTGGACGCGGGGGACGCGCCCTGTGCCGTGGAGTCCGCAGGAACGACATCCCGCCGCCGGTGCTGGGGGTGCGCCGGTCCGACCTATCAACCGATTGCAGGGTGTCGCGTTCCTAGTATCTTTGCGCCGTATGCTGGTCGGGAAGCACCAGATCCAGCAGCCGTACCCGGTCCCCATAAAGCTGCGCCAGTCGCAGGTGGATCGACCGGGCATGCGCTTCCCCGCTCTTTTCAGCGAGTTGGCGGTGATCGGCGGCACGGCGCCGCAAATAGGCACATTCATCCGGCCCCGAACGGAAGATGGCGGTGGGTTCGCGCGGATCATTCATAAGAACGATGCTACCAGCCGTTCGCCACGGGGCTATGCGCTATAAATACCAGTTTACTGGTATTTTAATCCCTGCCCGCCCGCGTCAGAACGGTCCGGGCGAGCGCTAGATGCGGTGCGTCGAGCATCCGCCCGTCGATCTGTACCGCCCCCGCGCCGGGGGCGGCGGCAAAGGCGGCGATCACCGCGCGGGCATGCGCGACCGTCGCCGCATCGGGCGTCATCCCGGCGTTGATGACCGGCACCTGCGCCGGATGGATCGCCAGCATCGCCGTGAAGCCGTCGCGCGCGGCGCGGGCGACATAGCGCTCCAGCCCCTCCAGGTCGCGAAACGCCGGATAGACCGTCTCGATCGCCGGAACCCGCGCGGCATGCGCGGCGAACAGCGTCAGCGAGCGGGCCAGTTCATAGGGCGGGGTATAGCGTCCGTCGGCCTCGCGCGCGCTGGTCGCGCCGATCGCGGCGGGCAGGTCCTCGGCCCCCCATGTCAGCCCGGCGAGATGGCACGCGACCTGCGCATAGCTGCCGAGCGCGAAGATCGCCGCCGGGGTTTCGGTGGCGATCGGCAGGATCGGCACGCCGGGGGCCAGCGCGGCCAGCGCCGCGACGCTCATTGCCCCCTCGGCCTTGGGCAGCACCAGCGCGTCGGGCCGCGCGTCGAGTACCGCCGCGACATCGTCCGCCGTCAGGCCGCTGCCAAGCGGATTGACCCGGACGAACAACGGAACCGGTCGCTGCGCCCGCCGCAGAAATGCTGCGGTCGTCACCCGCGCGGCAGCCCTGGCGGCGGGCAGCACCGCATCCTCCAGATCGAGGATCAGCGCATCGGCGCCGCTCGCCAGCGCCTTTTCCATCCGGTCGCCCCGGTCGCCCGGCACGAACAGCAGCGAGCGCAGGCTCATGCCGGCCGCCGCTGGATCAGCGCGGACCGCAGACAGCGACACACCGCCTCATCCCGCTGGTTGGTCAGGGTGTGGGCAAAGGTGACGATGCCGGCGGTCGGCCGTGACCGGCTGTCCTTCAGCGCGCTGACCTCGGTCGCGGCGCGCAGCGTGTCGCCGATGAACACCGGATGCGGCATCACCACGTCGTTGTAGCCGAGGTTCGCGACCAGCGTGCCGAGCGTGGTGTCGCCGACCGACAGCCCGACGAGCAACGCGAAGGTGAAGGTGCCGTTGACGAGGATGCGGCCGAACTCGCTCGCCTTCGCCGCCTCGGCGTCGAGGTGGAGCGGCTGGGGATTGTGGGTCATGCACGAAAACAGCAGATTGTCGGTCTCGGTCACGGTGCGGCGGATGTCATGGTCGATCCGGTCGCCGATCGCCCAGTCCTCGAAATAGCGTCCCGCCATCAGCCCTGTTCCTCGATCCGCGCGAGCGTCAGCCCCTCGCGCACCTGTTGTCCGGCCGCCACCTTCACTTCGGCGACGATGCCGTCGAACGGCGCGGTCAGCGCCTGTTCCATCTTCATCGCCTCCAGCACGATAAGGCGCGTGCCCCTGGTCACGACCTCGCCTTCCGCGACCAGCACGGCGACGATCCGTCCCGGCATCGGCGCGACGATCGTGCCGCTGGCGGTGCCGGCCCCACCGACGAACCGGTCGCTGCGTGGGCGACCGAACGACCAGCCCTCGCCGCCATGATAGGCGATGCCGCTATCGATCACGACCGCATCCGCCGGCTGCGGCGTAACGCGGACGATCGCCCCGCCAATCTCGACCGACACGTCGCACTGCACCGGCGCGTTCAGTCGGAACCCGGCGAGCGGCGCGTTTGCTTGTGGTAGCAGCGCCGCCGCCGCTGCCTGTTGCACCACCGGCGGCGGCGTGTCGCCCGGCACCAGTGTCGCCAGATGCCGTTCGATGAAGCCGGTATCGACATGGCCGGCGACGAAGTCGGGATGCGCCGCCGCCCGCGCGAGGAAGCCGGCGTTGGTGCGCACCGGCCAGACGCGAACCGATCCCGCCGCCATAGCCAGCCGGGTAGCGGCTTCGGTTCGATCCGGCGCATGGACGATCAGCTTGGCGATCATCGGGTCGTAATGCGGCGTCACCACATCGCCTTCGCGCACCCCGGTATCGACGCGGATCGTATCGGGCAGCGCCAGCCGGTCGAGCCGGCCGGTCGACGGCAGGAAGCCGGTCGCGGGATTTTCGGCATAGAGCCGCGCCTCCATCGCCCAGCCGGTGATCGACAGATCGTCCTGCGCCAGCGGCAGCGGTTCGCCCGAGGCGATGCGCAACTGCCATTCGACCAGATCGACGCCGGTGATCGCCTCCGTCACCGGATGCTCGACCTGCAACCGGGTGTTCATCTCCATGAACCAGATACGGTCGGCGCGCAGGCCATGCGAGGCATCGGCTATGAATTCGATCGTGCCCGCACCGACATAGTCGACCGCGCGCGCCGCCTGTACCGCCGCCGCGCACACGCTGGCGCGGGTCGCCTCGTCCATGCCGGGAGCGGGGGCTTCCTCGATCACCTTCTGGTGGCGGCGCTGGAGCGAACAGTCGCGCTCGAACAGGTGGACGATATTGCCATGGGTGTCGCCGAACACCTGCACCTCGATATGGCGTGGCGACAGGATATATTTCTCGATCAGCACCCGGTCGTCGCCGAAACTCGCCGCCGCCTCGCGCCGGCAGCTTTCCAGCGCGCCTAGGAAATCGGCGGGGTCGTCGACGCGGCGCATGCCCTTTCCGCCGCCGCCCGCCACCGCCTTGATGAGCACCGGATAGCCGGTCGCCGCCGCTTCGGCCGCCAGCCGTTCGGGCGACTGATCCTCGCCCTGATAGCCCGGCGTCACCGGCACCCCGGCGGCGATCATCCGCGCCTTGGCGGCGTCCTTCAGCCCCATCGCGCGGATGCTGTCGGGCCGGGGGCCGATCCAGACGAGGCCGGCGTCGATCACGCCTTGCGCGAAATCGGCGTTCTCCGACAGGAAGCCATAGCCGGGATGGATCGCAGCCGCGCCGCTCGCGCGCGCCGCCGCCAATATCCGGTCGGCGTTCAGGTAGGAATCGCGCGCCGCCGCCGGGCCGATGGCGATCGCTTCGTCGGCCATCGCGACGTGCCGGGCGGTGGCGTCCGCCTCGGAATGGACCGCGATTGTCCGCACGCCCATGGCGCGCGCGGTGCGGATGATGCGGCAGGCGATTTCGCCGCGATTGGCGATCAGGACGGAATCGATCATGGTCAGGGTCCTTCGTCCGATCACATGCGGAACAGGCCGAAGCGCGGATGCTGCGGCACCGGCGCGTTCAGCGTGGTGGCGAGCGCGAGGCCCAGCACGTCGCGGGTCTGCGCCGGATCGATGATCCCGTCGTCCCACATCCGCGCGGTCGCGTAATAGGGATTGCCCTCGGCTTCGTATTTCGCGCGGATCGGGGCCTTGAACGCTTCCGTCTCCTCCGCCGACCAGTCGGCCGCGTCGCGGTGGACGGTCGCCAGCACCGATGCCGCCTGCTCGCCGCCCATCACGCCGATGCGGGCATTGGGCCAGGTGAACAGGAAGCGCGGGGAATAGGCGCGCCCGCACATGCCGTAATTGCCCGCACCGAAGCTGCCGCCGATCAGCAGCGTGATCTTGGGCACGCTGGCGGTCGCCACCGCCGTCACCAGCTTGGCGCCGTGCTTGGCGATCCCCTCCGCCTCATACTTGCCGCCGACCATGAAGCCGGAGATATTCTGGAGGAACAGCAGCGGAATACGCCGCTGGCAGGCAAGTTCGATGAAATGCGCGCCCTTCTGCGCGCTTTCCGAAAACAGCACGCCGTTGTTGGCGATGATGCCGACCGGTATCCCGTGGATATGCGCGAAGCCGCACACGAGGGTGGTGCCGAACAACGGCTTGAATTCGTGCAGTTCGGACCCGTCGACGATCCGCGCGATCACCTCGCGCACGTCGTAGGGCGCGCGTACGTCGGTGGGCAGGATGCCGTACAACTCCTCCGCGTCGTACAGCGGCGCGCGCGGCTCGCGGCGGGTGATGTCGCTGACCGGCGGGTCGTTCAGCGTCGCGACGATGTCGCGCACGATGGTGAGCGCATGGTCGTCGTTCACCGCCAGATGGTCGATGACGCCCGACGTGCGGGCATGCAGGTCGCCACCGCCCAGATCCTCGGCGCTGATGACCTCGCCGGTCGCGGCCTGCACCAGCGGCGGCCCCGCCAGAAAGATCGTGCCCTGTCCGCGCACGATCACCGTCTCGTCCGACATGGCCGGGATATAGGCTCCGCCGGCGGTGCAGCTTCCCATCACGCACGCGATCTGCGGGATACCCGCCGCGCTCATCTGCGCCTGGTTGAAGAAGATGCGGCCGAAATGATCGCGATCGGGAAAGAATTCGGCCTGATGCGGCAGGTTGCCGCCGCCCGAATCGACCAGATAGATACATGGCAGCCGGTTTTCCTGCGCGATCTCCTGCGCGCGCAGATGCTTCTTCACCGTCATCGGGAAATACGCGCCGCCCTTAACTGTCGGATCGTTGACGACGATCATGCAGTCGCGCTCCGACACCCGGCCGATCCCGGCCAGCACGCCCGCGCCCGGTGCCTCGCCGTCGTACATGCCGTTCGCCGCCAGTTGCCCGATTTCGAGCAGCGGCGATCCGGCGTCGAGCAGCCGTTCGAGCCGGTCGCGCGGCAACAGCTTGCCGCGCGCGACATGGCGGGCGCGGTGCTTTTCCGCCCCGCCCAGCGCGGTCCGCGCCACCCGCTCGCGCAGTTCGGATGCGAGCGCGCGGTTGTGCGCGTCGTTCGCCTTGAACGTCGCGTAGGCGGGATCGATCGCGCTGGTCAGCCGGGTCATTGCGCCCTCGGCGCGTCATGGCCGATCAGTTCGCGCCCGATCAGCATCCGCCGGACCTCGTTGGTGCCTGCCCCGATGTCGAGCAGCTTGGCATCGCGCAGGAAGCGTTCGACCGGCCAGTCCTTGGTATAGCCCGCCCCGCCCAGTGCCTGCACCGCCTCGCCCGCGACGCGGAAGGCGTTCTCGCTCGCCAGCAGGATCGCCCCCGCCGCATCGAAGCGGGTGGTCCGCCCGGCATCGCACGACCGCGCGACGGCATAGACATAGGCCCGCGCCGAATTGAGCGCGACATACATGTCGGCAATCTTGGCCTGGATGAGCTGGAAGCTGCCGATCGGCGTGCCGAACTGGCGACGTTCGCGGACATAGGGGATGACCACGTCGAGACACGCCTGCATGATGCCGAGCTGGATGCCGGCCAGCACCGCGCGCTCGTAATCAAGGCCACTCATCAGCACGCCGACACCGCCGTTGAGCGGTCCCATCACCTGATCGTCCGACACGAAACAATCGTCGAACACCAGCTCGGCGGTCGGCGATCCGCGCATGCCCATCTTGTCGATCTTCTGCCCGATCGAAAAACCGGCCATGCCGCGCTCGATCAGGAAGGCGGTGATCCCGCGCGATCCCTCGCCGGTCTTGGCATAGACGACCAGCGTGTCGGCGTACGCCGCATTGGTGATCCAGAACTTGGTGCCGTTCAGCACATAGCCGCCATCGGCTTTGGCAGCGCGCAGCTTCATCGACACGACGTCGCTGCCCGCACTCACTTCCGACATCGCCAGCGCGCCGACATGCTCGCCGCTGATGAGCTTCGGGAGATATTTCTCGCGCTGCGCGTCGCTGCCCCAGCGGCGAATCTGGTTGATGCACAGGTTGGAATGCGCGCCGTAGCTCAGACCCACCGATGCGCTGGCGCGGCTGACCTCCTCGCACGCGATGACATGTTCGAGATAGCCGAGGCCAAGGCCGCCCCATTGCTCCTCGACGGTGATGCCGTGCAGGCCCAGTTCGCCCATCGCAGTCCACAGTTCGTCGCGCGGGAACCAGTCCTCGGCATCGATCCGCGCCGCCAGCGGCGCGATGCGATCGGCGGCGAAGCGGCGTACCGTCTCGCGGATCATGTCGGCGGTTTCGCCCAGCGCGAAATCAAAGTCCTGCATCGCTCAACCCTTCGTCGACGGACGAGGGGCGGGCGCGGGGCGGCAAGGGGCCAAGGCATCTCTCCATCGTTCGTACGGGTCCAGGGACGATTCGCCCTTGCCCGACAGTTATAGAAACGATCATACGTTCGTTTACGCAGGGAGCAACCCGCTTGTTCCCGCAGCCATGGGGAAGGAACGCGGCCAGATGCGCACGATCGGATCGAACGGTCCCCAGACGCTGGCGGCGATCCGGGCCAAGGGGCTCGAACTGCTGGCGCGTCATGGCTATGAGGCGATGAGCCTGCGCATGCTGGCGCAGGCGGTCGGCATTCAGCCCGGATCGCTCTACAACCATATCGACACCAAACAGGGGCTGTTGTTCGATGTGGTCGAGGGGCATCTGCGCGACCTGATCGCCGCCTGCGATGCCGCGCTCGACGGGGTGACGGGGGCAAGGGCGCGGCTGGAGCGGTTCGCCGCCTTCCATGTCGAGCATCACATCACCCGGCAGCAGGCGGTGTTCGTCGGCAATTCCGAACTGCGCGCGCTGACGCCGGCAAACCACGCGATCGTCGCCGGCCTGCGCGGCGAGTACGAAGCGCGGCTGATCGACATATTGGCGCAAGGGGCGGGCGACGGCAGCTTGCGTATCCGCGACGTGCGCGTCACCGCCTATGCGCTGCTTGGGCTGCTCACCGGGGTCTGCACGTGGTTCCGGCCGGGCGGTCGGCTGGACAGCGCCGAGGTGGTCGCGCTGCATGTCGATCTGGCGGTGCGCAGCGTCACCTGAAGCCGTTGCCGTTTGGCGGGGTGCCGCCTAAGCCGGCGGTCATGCAACCGCTCGTCTCCACCGCATGGCTCGCCGATCGTCTGGACGATCTGGGCCTCGTCGTCCTCGACGCCACCTATGTCGCGGTGCAGACCGATCCGCCGCGCGACGAGGCCGCCGAGTTCGCCACCGGCCATATTCCCGGCGCGCGGTTCCTTAACCTGCGCGGCCTGTCGTCGGGGCAGGCGACGTCGCTGCCATCCGCCGAGAAGCTCGCCGATCGGCTGGGCGCGATCGGTATCGGGCCGGACGACCGGATCGTCCTCTACGACACCTCGCCGCATCGTACGAGCGCGCGGGCGTGGTGGCTGCTGCGCTGCTTCGCGCCGTCGTTGCCGGTCGCGTTGCTCGACGGCGGGCTGGCGACGTGGCGCGCCGAGGGGCGTCCGGTCGAAGCCGGTACGACACCGGTACAGGCGACGCGCTTCGTCGCCGATCCCGATCTGGCGGCGGTGCGGACCAAGGCGATGGTGCTGGCCGCGCTCGACAGGAACCACGAGCAACTGGTCGACGCGCGCTCGCCCGCGCGGTTCGACGGGAGCGAGGCCGATCCGCGCGGGCTCCCCTCCGGCCATATTCCGGGCAGCCGCAACCTGCATTATGCCCGCTTCTTTCAGGCCGACGGGATGTGGCAATCGCCCGACGCACTCGCCGCGCTGTTCGCCGATGCCGTGATCGATCTCGACCGCCCGATCACCGCAACCTGCGGATCGGGGATTACCGCCGCCGTACCCGCCTTCGCGCTCCACCTGCTCGGCCGTGATGCCGCGCTCTACGACGGAAGCTGGACCGAATGGGCCGCCGACCCCGCCACCCCGAAAGTGACGCCATGAAGCCGACCGACTTGTCCGTATCCCCCGCCACCCGCGCCGTCACCGGCGGCCGTCGCCCCGAATGGACCACCGGCGTGGTCAACGTGCCGGTATGGCGCGCCTCGACGATCCTGTACGACAGCGTCGCCGACCTGCGCGCGGCGGCGGGGAGCGATACCCACCACCGGCTGTTCTACGGCCGGCGCGGCACGCCGACCCAATGGTCGCTGGCCGAGGCGCTGACCGACCTTGAACCCGGCGCGCACGGCACGTTGCTGTATCCCTCGGGTGTCGCGGCGATCACCACCGCGCTGCTCGCGTTTCTAAAACCCGGCGATCACCTGCTGCTTCCCGACAGTGCCTATGACCCGACCCGCGCCTTCGCGAATGGCATGCTGGCGGCGATGGGGGTGGCGACCACCTTCTACGACCCGATGATAGGTGCGGGGATCGCCGGACTGATGACCGATGCAACGCGCGTGCTGTTCCTCGAAAGCCCCGGCAGCCTGACCTTCGAGGTGCAGGACGTGCCGGCGATGGCGGCGGTCGCGCGGGCGCGGGGGGTGACGACGATCCTCGACAATACCTGGGCCACGCCGCTGCTGTTCCCGGCGATCGCCCACGGCGTCGACGTGACGATCATGGCCTGCACCAAATATGTCGTCGGCCATTCGGACGCGATGCTGGGGTCTGCGACGGTGGTCGAATCGCACTGGGACCGGTTGCGCCACGCCACCTATCAGCTCGGCCAGCATGTCGGCCCCGACGATGCCGCGCTCGGTGCGCGGGGGCTGCGCACCATGGCGGTGCGGTTGAAACAACATGGCGAAAGTTCGCTCGCCATCGCGCGGTGGCTCGCCGCACAGGACGGCGTCGCGCGAGTATTGCACCCGGCATTGCCCGGCTGTCCGGGACATGACCTGTTCGTGCGCGATTTCCGGGGCAGCGCCGGGCTGTTCGCCTTCGTGCTCGACGGTGGGAGCGATGTCGCCCGCGCCGCGCTGATCGACGGCCTCGCGCTGTTCGGCATCGGCTATAGCTGGGGCGGCTTCGAAAGCCTCGCGCTGCCGATCGATCCGCAGCGCCACCGCACCGCCACCCGCTGGCAGGCGCAGGGGCCGATGGTCCGGCTCCAGATCGGGCTGGAGGACCCGGCCGACCTGATCGCCGACCTCGACGCCGGCCTCGCCCGGTTCCGCGCGGCGCGATGAACCCGGCGGCGGCATGGCTGGCGGCGCGCGGGGTGCCGTTGCCGGACGCCCCGCAACTGGTCGAGGCGGGCGTGGCGCTCGGCTGCGTCCTGTTGTCGCTCGCGCTTGGCTGGTTCGCCGGGCGGCGGTGGGGGCCGGCGCTGTCGCAAGCCTGGGCGAAGCGGGTCGGCGACCATGTCGTCGGCATCGCCCCGCGCATCTGCGACATCCTGCGCCATCTGGTCGCGGTGCTGGTGCTGGCGGTGGTGGCGCAGGTCCGCGACTGGGGGGCGCTGGCCGATATTGTCATCGGGCTGGCGCTGGGCGCGGCGGTCGCGCGGCTGGCGGTGCAGTTGCTGCGCGGCGTTGGCCTTGCCCGCTGGATCGCGTGGACGGTGGCGGCGATCCTGTTCGTCTCCGCCCTGTCGGGCGCGATCGGCGGGCTGGGACCGATCACGAACACGCTCGACGCGATCGGCTTCTCGGTCGGGCGACGCCGCCTGTCGCTGCTGGCGGTGGTCAGCACGCTGCTGACCGTGGTCGTGCTCTATGCCGTCGTCCGCCTGACCAACCGTATCGTCGCCCACGGCGTCGCGCAGGCGGGCAGCCTTGATCCGGCGCAGAAGCTGCTGGCGCAGAAGCTGGCGTCGATCGCGATCGTCATCGTCGCGTTCTTCTTCGGCGTCGATCTGCTCGGCATCGACCTGACGACCTTTGCGATCTTTTCGGGCGGGCTCGGCCTCGCGGTCGGCTTCGGGTTGCAGAAAACGGTCGGCAACCTGATCGCCGGGATCATCCTGTTGATGGACCGGTCGATCAAGCCGGGCGACGTCATCGTCGTCGGCGACAGCTTCGGCTGGGTCAACAAGATCGGCGTGCGCGCCGTCTCGGTCATCACCCGCGACGGCAAGGAGCATCTGATCCCCAACGAGAATCTGATGACGCAGGAGGTGGAGAACTGGTCCTTCTCCGACCGCAACGTGCGCGTGCGCATCCCCGTCGGCGTCGGCTACGAAACCGACCTGCGCCTCGCGCAGAAGCTGATGTTGCAGGCGGCGCAGCAAAGCCCGCGCGTGCTGCGCAGTCCCAAGCCCAACGTCTGGCTGATCTCCTACGGCGAATATGCCGTCGAGCACGAAATCCTCGCGTGGATCAGCGATCCCGAACAGGGGGTCGGCAATGTCCGCTCCGACGTGCTCAACCGGCTGTGGGATTTGTTCAAGGAGAATGGCATCACCATCCCCGTGCCGCGGCGCGAGATAACGATTCACAACAGGCCGAACGAGCCTGCTGGCTAGCGCCGGGCGGCTGCCCGAACCGGCGTGTCGATCAGCAGCCAGCCGGATCGATCCAGTGCCAGATATCCCGCATAGCGCCGCCAGCGACCGTTATGCCGCTGTTGCCAGACGCAACGCGCCTCCGTCGTATCTTCGGCAATCTGTCGACAGGAGAGGTGCCGGATATCGGTTATCGATACCTTCGCCTTGGTGAACCGGTGGATCGCCTTTGCCAGATCGCCCGACGACGGTCCGTTACCAGTCGGACTGGCGAGCGCCAGTAAGGCAATGGATAAGGCTGCGATCATCCGGCCCTTCTCCGATTGCCCAAAAACGGAGTCAATGCGGATCGACGGGCTACCCGACCCGCTTGCCGCCCCCTATCTTGAACCACGTGACGACCATCACCGCCCGCATCGCCCAGGGCGTCCGCGCCGTTCCCGCCGACCAGTGGGACGCCTGCGCCGGCCCCGGCAATCCGTTCCTGTCCCACGCCTTCCTCGCCGCGCTGGAGGAATCGGGCAGCGTCGGCGGGCGATCGGGGTGGCAGGCGCTGCCGGTGATCGTCGACGACGAGCACGGCGTCCCCGCCGCGATTGCCCCGGCCTATGCCAAGGCGCACAGCCAGGGCGAATATGTGTTCGACCACGGCTGGGCCGACGCATGGGGCCGGGCAGGGGGCGACTATTACCCCAAGCTCCAGATCGCGGTGCCCTTCACGCCCGTTCCCGGTCCCCGCCTGCTGTTGCGCGACGGGGCACAGGCGAGCGCGCTGATCGCGGGACTCGAGGCGGTGGTAACGCAAAACGGGCTGTCGTCGGCGCACGCGACGTTCGTGACCGACGAGCAACTGCCGCTGTTCGAGGCGGCGGGATGGCTGACGCGCGCCGGCACGCAGTTCCACTGGGCCAATCACGGCTATGCCAGCTTCGACGATTTCCTCGGCGACCTCGCCAGCCGCAAGCGCAAGGCGATCCGCAAGGAACGCGCCGCCGCCGTCGCAGGGCTGACGATCCGCCATCTGAGCGGGGCCGACATCCGTCCCGACCATTGGGACGCCTTCTGGCGTTTCTATCAGGACACCGGCAGCCGCAAATGGGGCCAGCCCTATCTCACCCGCAGCTTCTTCCCGCTGCTGTCGCAGGCGATGGGCGACCGGGTGCTGCTGATCCTGGCCGAACGGGACGGGGTGCCGATCGCCGGGGCGCT
The DNA here is from genome assembly GCF_920939515.1 of Sphingomonas sp. Leaf4. Lineage (NCBI taxonomy): Bacteria > Pseudomonadati > Pseudomonadota > Alphaproteobacteria > Sphingomonadales > Sphingomonadaceae > Sphingomonas > Sphingomonas sp. Leaf4. The sequence continues at coordinate 29,323 of NZ_CAKLBB010000022.1, forward strand.
CAACCTGATCGGCGACGATGCGCTCTACGGCCGCTACTGGGGCGCGGTGGAGGAGGTGCCGTTCCTCCATTTTGAGCTATGCTATTATCAGGCGATCGACGCCGCGATCGCGCGCGGCCTCGCCCGGGTCGAGGCCGGGGCGCAGGGCGAGCACAAGCTGGCGCGGGGCTATACCCCGGTCACGACATGGTCGGCGCATTTTCTGCCCGACCCGGGCTTCCGCGCCGCCGTTGCCGATTTCCTGACGCGCGAACGCGCGGCGGTCGCGCAGGAGCAGGAATATCTCGGCGAACTGGCCCCGTTCCGGCGCGGATAGGGGTATTCGGTGGAGCGGGCCGGTGCCGCGCTGATCCAGCGGTGCTGGATCAGCCTCCCGGCGCTTATTTCCGTCCGAACATGCCGCCCAGATTGCCGAGCACGTCGCCCAGACCTCCGGTGCCGGTGCCCGTGCCCGTATCGAAGCCGAACAGTTGCGCCAGTTGGCCGAGCGCGTCCGCGCCGCCGATCTCCGACAGGATCGCCTCGATCTGATGGCGCGACACGCCGCTGTGGTCGGCGGCTTCCTGTGCCGGATCGGCATGGTCGGCGAAGCGCGCGAGCAGGCCCATCACCGTCTGCACCTGTTCGGGCGAGATGCCGGCCTTTTCGGCGATGGCGGGCAGGTCGAACCGCCCGGCGAAGTTCAGGGCGTTGTTCAGCAGGTCCATGATATACTCCTGTAAAATCGGGCCGGTCAGTTTCCGCTCGCCGCCATCTGGCGCGGCGCACGACGGCGGGGCCGGGCAAACGGACGATTGCCCAGATCGCTCCACGTCAATTCGGGCGGGGGAACGCTGTGATCGATGCGGAACAGCGCGCTGCGGCCGCTGCGCCATACCGGGATCAGCCCCTGTTCCAGCCGCCGGTCGTACCGGGGCGGACGGATCATCCACACATAATCGAACGCATCGCGCGGGAATTTGTACAGCGCCGCCGCCACCGGCCGCCAGAACTGTCGCGGGCACTGCACGTCGGTGACAAGTTCGGACGGATCGTGGGCGAAGCCCTTCGCGATACGATAGCGCACTGTCAGCAACTGCCCGCCGGCCATCGACCACTGGTCGTTGGCATAGGCCAGCCGCCGGGTCAGCGCCATGCCGGGCAGATGTTGCAGCCGGGTCATCTTCCATTCGTTGTAGCACGTCTCGCCGACGAAGGTGACGAGCCGGGCACCCACCGGCAGATGATCGAGCGCCGCCAGTTCGCGGTCGTAATCCCGGTCGTAGAGCCAGAAGCTGACGGTGGTCGCCCCGATCCGACCGACGAACAGAGCGAGCCCGATCGCCGCCAGCGTCGCCGCGTTGCGGATCGACACGCCGGGTTTGGGACGCAGCGCGATCAGGCAGATGCCGAAGAGATACGGCACCAGCCGCATGTCGGCATAGGCCGATCCGAACACGATGCGCGGCAGCAGCGCATAGACCGCGATCAGGAACAGCGCGGACAGGCCAAGGTGGCGCGAATAGCCGATGTTCGGGTCGCGCACGCCCTTGAACAGCACCAGATAGAAGACCGCGACCGACGCCAGATCATAGAGCCGCCAGCGGTCGCGCAGGCTCATCGTCATCCACTGCATCTTGGCGCGCCAGTTGAACCAGTCGGCGGTCTGCCCGCCGACATGGCCACCCGATCGCCACAACAGCATCAGCAGCGCAGGGGGCGCGAGCACCAGACAATGAAGCCCGGCGTAAAAGGCGGCGGCGAACCAGTTGCGCCGCTTGTCATGCTCGCGGATCAGCTCGGCCGAGGCGGCGAGCACGCCCAGCGTGCCCCAGCCGAAGGTATGCGTCAGCCAGATCAGCCCGGCTACGGGTACGAACACGACGCCGCGCAGGACCAGTCGCCCCTGCCGCCCCAGCCGCAGCCACAGCGCGAAGGCGTTGAGCGCCAGCGCCATCGACAGCGCGAAATTGGCGAAACCGAAATGGAACGGAAAGCTGTAGACGATCGGCAGCGCGAACAGCGCGGTCGGCGGGATGCGGCCATGCACCTCGCGCGCGATCCACAACAGCCCGATCGCGGTCAGCGGCGGGATCGTCAGGATGATGAGCTTGACCGCGGGTTCGAGGCCGATCAGCGGCTCGAGCAGCCACACCAGCAGATCGACGCCCAGATTGCCGATCAGGCTCCAGTCGAAGTTGTACCATTGGTGGAACCACGGGGCCTGTCCGGTGTCCCACAATTGCTGGACGCGATACCGGCCCATATGGCCGGGCAGGTCGACCATCGGCGGCACGTCGGGCCACAGCAGCGGCACCATGGCGAGGAACGCCATCGCCGCCACGAACCACCGCGTCTGCCACCACAAGCGGCGATCGGTGCCTGACTCCAACAAACTATCCCCCGGTTGCCGTCCCATCCCGTCCACCGCGATACGGCGGGACGGGGCGGTTTAGCAAGGGAGGGGGATGGATTTGCGCCATGCCGTCTAACACGGCGCAAATCCATCCGGGATCAGCGGTCGCGGCGGCCGAGCAGGCGCAGGCGCAGCGCGTTGAGCTTGATGAAGCCCGCCGCGTCGCGCTGGTCATAGGCGCCCTGATCGTCCTCGAACGTCACGACTTTCTCGCTGTAGAGTGAGTTGGGCGAGCGGCGGCCGATGATGTGGCACCCGCCCTTGTACAGCTTCAGCCGGACTTCGCCCGACACCTTGAGCTGGCTGTGGTCGATCGCCGCCTGCAGCATCTCGCGCTCCGGCGAGAACCAGAAGCCGTTGTAGAGCAGCTCGGCATAGCGCGGCGCCAGTTCGTCCTTCAGATGCGCGGCACCACGGTCGAGCGTGATCTGTTCGATCGCGCGGTGCGCGGCGTGGAGGATCGTGCCGCCCGGCGTTTCGTACATGCCGCGCGACTTCATGCCGACGAAGCGGTTCTCGACGAGGTCGAGGCGGCCGATGCCATGCGCCCGGCCAAGGTCGTTCAGCTTGGCGAGCAGCGTGGCAGGCGACATGCCTTCGCCATCGACCGCGACCGCATCGCCGCGCTCGAACGCGATGGTGACGATCTGGGGCGTGTCGGGCGCGTCCTCGGGGCTGACGGTGCGCGAGAAGACGTACTCGGGCACTTCCTCCCACGGGTCCTCGAGCACCTTGCCCTCCGACGAGGTGTGCAGGAGGTTCGCGTCGGTCGAGAACGGCGATTCGCCGCGCTTGTCCTTGGGCACCGGGATCTGGTGCGCCTCGGCAAAGGCGATCAGCGCGGTGCGGCTGGTCAGGTCCCATTCGCGCCACGGCGCGATCACCTTGATGTCGGGCTGAAGCGCGTAATAGCCCAGTTCGAAGCGGACCTGGTCGTTGCCCTTGCCGGTCGCGCCATGGCTGACGGCGTCGGCGTTCACCTGACGCGCGATTTCGATCTGGCGCTTGGCGATCAGCGGCCGCGCGATCGAGGTGCCGAGCAGATACAGCCCTTCGTAGAGCGCATTGGCGCGCATCATCGGGAACACGAAGTCGCCGACGAATTCCTCGCGCAGATCGTCGATGAAGATATGCTCGGGCTTCACGCCCATCAACTCGGCCTTCTTGCGCGCCGGCTCCAGCTCCTCGCCCTGGCCCAGATCGGCGGTGAAGGTCACAACTTCGCAATTGTAGTTCTGCTGAAGCCATTTGAGGATGACGCTGGTGTCGAGCCCGCCCGAATAGGCGAGCACGACGCGATTGATGGGGTCGGCCATGCGAAGGCTCCTTGTGCAAAGGGGACGTTTGCCGCGCGCCTAGGCGAGCCGCGCAGCGGGCGCAAGAAATGCGTGTAGCCTTGAGGCCGTCGGCTGCGTCAGATCCCGGCGTACCAGTCGTAGCCGGCGACATCCTCCCAGAAGCCGCCCTTGCCCCCGGCGATGGGGCCGAGCGATGCCACCGCCTCGATCCGCTCGACATATTTGGCGTGTTTATAGCCCAGTTGCCGCTCGACCCGCAGCCGCAGCGGCGCACCATTGGGAATGCCGAGCAACCTGTCGTTAAGCGCCCACGCAAGGATCGTCTGCGGGTGGAAGGCGTCGATCAGGTCGATCGATTCATAATAGCGCCGCCCGCCGATCGCATCGGCGCAGTGGAACACCAGATAGCGCGCCTGTGGCCGCAGCCCGGCGAGATCGAGGAGACGCGACAGCCGTGGCCCGGTCCATTTGCCGATCGCGCTCCACCCCTCGACGCAGTCGTGCCGAGTGATCTGCTGGCGCGACGGCATCTGCCGGATCTGGTCGAGCCGGAGCGACAGCGGCCGCGCGACCAGCCCGTCGACGACCACCCGCCAGTCGGCGAAGCGGTTGGCGGCGTGAGCGTTGTAATCGGCCGTGTTCGGGTTGTTGGTGCCGTTCGCGCGAAAGACCGGCGAGCGCTGGTCCGCCGAATATTCGACCGCCAGCGCATCGCGCGCGGTGATCGCCCGCTGGAGGCCGCGATGTACGTCCTCCGCCCCGCCGAGCAGCGTCTGCGCGGACGGCAGTTGCGCCACCCTGTCACACGCGGCGACAAGGCCGCCGGCCCCGACGACCAGCGCCGAGCGACGCGAGACCAGCCGGCTCATCGTGGCACCCGCCACCAGCCGGTCAGCATCGATCGCACCTCGTTCACCGCGCCCGCGAGGATCACCAGCACCAGATGGACGATGACGAACAGGGTGATGCCGCTGGCCGCAAGGAAATGGATCGACCGCGCCGACTGCCGCCCGCCGAGCAGGTCGAGCAACCACGGGAACGCCGCGTTCAGCCCGGGCGACATGGCGATGCCGGTCGCGATCACCAGCGGCAACAGCGCGAACAGCACCAGCGCATAACTCAGTTTCTGCAAAACATTATAGTCGCCGGGCCGCTCGGGATCGTGGAAGCGGAACGCCAGATGCGCCTTCACGTCGGCCGTCAGATGTGCGCGCGATAGCTCACGCGCGCGGATCGTCAGGTCGCGCTGGAAATGGCGGTTGAGCAGGCTAACGATCATATAGGCCAGCAGGCCGAACCCCAGCACCAGCGCAAAGCTCAGGTGCCAGTTGCGCGCCAGCGCCAGATTATAGGTCTGCGGGATCGTCACCCATCCCGGAAAACGATCGAACGTGATCCACGGCGCGTCGAAATTCGCGCCATAGCGCCCCCAATAGAGCCGGGGGTGGGCGTTCAGGATCATCAGCCCGCTGCCGATCAGGATGACGATCGCCACCGCATTGACCCAGTGCCACAACCGGGTGGCCAGCCGGTGGCGATAGACGGTGGGTGCGTTCATCGCCGCATCCTATCCGCCCTGCCCCGTGCTGCGAAGGGGCTTGCACGCTTCGTCCGCCTCGTGCGTTGGGGTGGCATGACCGACTTCCATTCCTATGTTCCGGCCGATGGCCATGGCCTGCCCCATGATCCGTTCAACGCGATCGTCGCGCCGCGGCCGATCGGCTGGATTTCCAGCGTGTCGGCGGGTGGCAAACGCAATCTCGCGCCCTACAGTTTCTTCAACGCCTTCAACTATCGCCCGCCGATCATCGGCTTCGCATCGACCGGGGCCAAGGACACGCTGGCGAACGTGCGCGAAACGGGCGCGTTCGTGTGGAACCTTGCCGCTCGCGGTCAGGGCGAGGCGATGAACGCCACCTCGGCGACGACCGACCGCGACGAGTTCGTGCTCGCCGGGCTCGACACGCTGCCCTCGGTGGCGGTGGCCCCGCCGCGCGTCGCGGGATCGCCGGTGCAGTTCGAATGCCGCCTGACCCAGATCGTGCAACTGACCGACGCGGGCGGCGGCGCGATCCCGACATGGCTGGTGCTGGGCGAGGTCGTCCACGTCCATATCGACCGGTCGCTGCTCGACGACGGCATCTATCAAACGGCACGCGCCCGCCCGATCCTGCGCGGCGGCGGGGCGGGCGATTATTTCGAGGTTGGCGAGGATGCCAGGTTCGTCATGGACCGTCCGCGCTAGGGTCTGTGGGGATTCACAAAGTTGTGCGGATGTGATTCACGCTATGGATGGATCGTGACGTACTGACGGACGCCCAATGGGCAAAGATCGAGCCGCATTGCCTGGGCAAGCGGACTGACCCCG
>NZ_CAKLBB010000023.1:0-25483 GCF_920939515.1 Sphingomonas sp. Leaf4
GGGGTCAGTCCGCTTGCCCAGGCAATGCGGCTCGATCTTTGCCCATTGGGCGTCCGTCAGTACGTCACGATCCATCCATAGCGTGAATCACATCCGCACAACTTTGTGAATCCCCACAGACCCTAAAACAGGCGTCATTCCAGCGAAGGCTGGAATCTCCCGGGGCCGATGCGCGACAAGCGCCGCTTGAGGCCCCAGCCTTCGCTGGGGCGACGATTCCATTCAGATGGACCAGACTCTCATCCGACTACGGGAAAAAGGGCTGCGCCGGACGCGCAACCGTTGTCTCACGCACAACTCTCCGCGCCTCTGCGCCTCTGCGCGAAAATCTCTTCTACTTCACTCCGCGCCTTCGCGCCTCCGCGTGAACCACCTGCTTCTGCTACCCCAGCAACCATGGCGACAGCAGCAGCAACAACTTCACATCGATCGCCTTGCCCACCGCCCGCTGCTCCGAAACGAACGCCGGCAACCCATCCAGCGCGACCCGGTGGACGAGAATATCCTCCCCCTCCACCCCGCCACCCTCGGTGACGCGGACCAGTTCGCCCGCGCGGAACAGGGTGAAGCTTTCCGACACCATCCCCGGCGACGAATGATATTCGCCGAGCGACACCATCGTCCCCGCGCGGAACCCGGTTTCCTCCTCCAGCTCGCGCGTCGCCGCCACCGCCGCCGCCTCGCCCGCCATGTCGTCGCCGACCAGCCCGGCGGGCAGCTCGATACACGCCCGCCCCAGCGGCACGCGATATTGCTCGACCAACAGGACATGGCCCTGGTCGATCGCGACGATCACCGCCGCGCCGATCCCGTTGGCCCGGCCGACATATTCCCAGCGACCACGTTTCCTGGCGGTGATGAACCGCCCGGCCCACATCACCTCTTCGGGGGCATCGGCGTCGATCACAATTCGATCACTCGGTCCGGCAGTTCGTTCACGTCATCCGCTCCCTTGGGAAAATGTTCGGCTAGTACCACGCCGATCGCGCCCACCGCTGCGACGATGCCGTCGCCCGGCCGCCCGTCCTTCACCGCCGCCAGCAGCGCCGCCAGCGCATCGCCCCACACCTCGGGCGCGACCCGGTCGTGGATCGACGCATCGGCGATCAGCTCGGCACGATGCTCGGCCATCGACAGGTACAGCAGCACGCCGGTCGCGGCGACGGTGCGCTTCTCGGCCGCCGCGCGGAACAGTGTCAGCGCCTGTCGGTGGACCCGCCGTGCCTTGGTCGACCGCGGGGTCAGCGCCATGCGCAGCGGCTGCCATGCACAGCCATAGCGCACGATCAGGAACACCGCGCCCTGCACCCATGCGACCACGCCCAGCAGGAAGGCGGGCGTCGGCGCCTCGCCCCATGGTTCGATCCAGCCATGGACGCCATACAGCCACCCCGGCCACACCGCCGTCGCGGCGATGACCAGCAGCATCGCCAGCACCGCCATGTGCAGCCCGACATCGTGATAGGCATCCGACGTCCGCGCGGTGACGACCACGATCTCGCCCGCCGTCGCGGCTTCGGCCGCCGCCACCGCCGCGCTGATCGCGGCATGATCCTGTGCGTTCAGCCGCATCACCAGTCCCCCGACGCGCCGCCGCCACCGAACGATCCGCCGCCGCCGCCGGTGAACCCGCCACCGCCCCAGCCGCCACCGCCGCCCGACGATCCGCCACCGCCGCCGCTCCAGCCGCCGCCGCCACGCGAGGCGCTGCGCGCGATCTCGTCGGCGATCGACCACAGGATGACCGGCCCGATCCCGCTGTCGCTACGCTTGTGCGCGCGGCCCCACGGTCCGGCCCGCCGCTTCCGTCCGGCCGACAGCGCGATCAGCATCACCACGAAGATCAGGATCACGACGATCGCCACCACCGGAACCCCGCCGCCCGACGATCTCGCGCGCGGCTGTGCCCGGTCGAACTCCTTGATCGCGGCATCGACCTTGGCCTGCGCTTCCTCGGGGGCCGCGCGCAGTTGCGCGACCACCGCGTCGGTGCCCGTCGTCATCGCGCCGGGAATATCGCCGGCGCGCAATCGCGGCACCATCAGCGTGCGCACGATCGTCGCCGATACCGCATCGGTCAGCACCGGTTCGAGGCCATAGCCGACCTCCAGCCGCGGTCCGCGCTGCCCGGCCGGATTATTGGGCGCGATGAACAGGATCGCGCCATTATCGGCATCCTTCAGCCCGACGCCCCACGCCCGCCCGAGCTTGTAGCCGTACTCGTCGAGCGGAAACCCCTGTGTATCGGCGATCGTCGCGACGACCAGTTGCCGCTTCGTATCGCGCTGCAACGCTTCCAGCTTCGTCGTCAGCGCCGCGCGCGTCTCCGCCGGCAGGACGCCCGCGTCGTCGACCACCAGCCCGGTGAACTTGGGAAACGTCTGCGCCTGCGCCCCCGCCGCCGCACCCAGCAGCACGAGCGCCAGCCACAGCCGCCAGAGGTGCCGCACCACGATCAGTTGGAATTCCCGAAATTCACCTGTGGCGCGACTTCCGCGCCACCCTGCGCCTGGAAGCTCTGCTTGGGCTTGGCGCCATAGAATATCTTCGCGCCGATCGCGTCGGGGAAGGTGCGGATCCGGGTATTATACGCCTGCACCGCCTCGTTGTAATCGCGCCTTGCGATCGTGATGCGGTTCTCGGTCCCCTCCAACTGCGATTGCAGGTTCAGGAAATTCTGGTTGGAGGTAAGCTGCGGATACGCCTCGACGACGGTGCGGAGCTGGCCGAGCGCCTGCGTCAACTGGTTCTGCGCGCCCTGAAACCGCTGGAACGTCTCCGGGTCCGACAGGTCGTCGGTGGTGACGTTGATCGACGTCGCCTGCGCGCGCGCCTGCGTCACCTGGGTCAGCACGCGCTCTTCCTGCCCGGCGAAACCCTTCACCGTCGCGACCAGATTGGGGATCAGGTCGGCGCGGCGCTGATACTGGTTCTGCACCTCGCCCCATTTGGCGTTCACGTTTTCCTCGGCGGTCGGCACGCTGTTCACGCCACACGCCGCCAGCGGCACTGCCGCCGCCATCACGATCGCCGCCCGTATCCGCATTCGCCTCGATCCCTGTCTTGCTTCCCGCCACCGTATCGCACCATTAAGGCACCCTCAAGCTGGCATGGAGGGCAACATGGCGATCATGAACGAGTTCCGCACTTTCGTCGCACGCGGCAACGTGCTCGACCTCGCGGTCGGGGTCATCATCGGCGCGGCGTTCGGCACGATCACCAAATCGCTGACCGACGACATCATCATGCCGGTGATCGGCTACATCTTCGGCGGCTTCGATTTCTCGAGCTATTTCGTGCAGTTGGGGCCGATCCCGGCGGGCTTCGCCGGATCGCCGACCGATTACAAGGCGCTGAAGGCCGCCGGCGTGCCGCTGTTCGGCTATGGCGAGTTCATCAGCGTCGTCATCAACTTCGTCATCCTCGCCTTCATCGTGTTCCTGCTGGTGAAGTTCGTGAACCGCGCGATCGCGGTGGTTCAGGAAGAGCAGAAGAACGGCGAGGCCCCGCCCGCCGCCGATCCGGCCGACGTGGCGCTGCTGCGCGAGATCCGCGACGAACTGCGCGCGGCGCGAAAGTAAAGGCGCGGCTTACCCACGGGGCCGGGGAACCGGCAACGCCATTCACCCAGACGGCAGCGCTTGGCGGCTCCCCTCCCTGACAGGGAGGGGCGGGGGGTGGGTCGGCCCGTGAGGAACCGTAAGCGCTCCACAACCGGCCAACCCACCCCCAGCCCCTCCCTTGTCAGGGAGGGGAGCAGGTTCCGGGGGGAATGTCGCGTCCGGCCCTAGAAGCTGTACGCCAGCCCCACCGCGCCCAGCCACTGGTCGGCCGATCCGTTGCGCGACACGATCGGGCTGTCGGCGAAATCGTTCAGCATCCGGCGATAGACGACCGTGCCGAACACCTGCAGCCCCGAGCGCAGATCGCCGGTCAGCGAGCGGCCGACGAGGCTGCCCAGCGTCCAGTTCTTCCACCCGGCCCGCGCGTTATAGACCGGCAGCCCGCTGGCGAGCGACTGGCCGGGCGTGATCGAGAAATAGCTGTCGGCATAGCCCTCGCCCACGCGCTCGCCCGATACGAACAGGCCGGCGACCATCTTGGTGCTCAGCGGGGTGACATAGTTGATCGTGGGAGCGAGCACGGTCGACTTGTGGCCGCCCGCCACATCCTTGCGATAGCTGACCGATGCCGACAGCCGGTCGAACTGCGAGGTGAGGACACCGGTCTTGCCGATGCCGACATAGCCGCCCAGCTCGATCGCGGTGTCGACCTTGCCCAGCGCGCGGACCTGGGCATCGTCGATGCCCTTGGTCGAATTGCGGTTGAGGTTCACGACCGCGATCGGCCCCGCCTGGAAATCCCACGTGGGACCAATGCCGTCGGGGATCAGGTCGACGCTCAGCCGGTTGCCGGCAAGCAGGAAGTTGAAGCCCGAGACGCGGCCGGTGGCGGCGGGCACCGGGCTGAACGAATAATCGTCCGACCCTTCGTAATCGGGCAGGATCGCGGCGCCGAGGCCCACGACATAGAAGTCGGCGCCGGTGTCGTTGTTCGCCATGGTCGCGGCGGACGGTTCGGGCGGGGGCGACGGCGCGACCGCCGCATCCTGCGCCAGCGCGGGGGTGGCGGCAAGGGTGGCGGCGGTCAGAACGGCGGCGAGAATGGCGCGCAAGGGCGTGGCTCCGGGGAATTGTTGCAACAGCGTAACGCTGTCGCTTCCCCTTCGGTCCATCGCGATCGACTAGAGCAGGTAGCGAATCCGAACCTGTTGCACGGTTGCATCACCCGCGATCGGGAATTCGGCGGCGCTGAAGCGCGGCGGGCCGAACCCGATCGCCGGATTGCGCGAGAAACCAAAGCCTTCGCGCGGGATGCCGGCAAAGGTGTCGAGCTTCTTGTTGTTGTTCTCGTCGTGGATCACCGACACGGCATAATCGCCGCGCCCCAGCCCGGCGATGCGCACGCCGCGATCACCCGCCGGAAAGCTGCGCGTCACCGCGTTCTTGTCGTCGGTGCAGCCGGGGAAATTCTCCGGCTCGGCGGTCAGGCACAGGCGGATGACGCCCTTGGTCGAGCGCAGGTCGGTCAGGCGGACGTCAAGCGTGCTGGTCGGCATGGCTCCGGTGAGGCTCAGGATCATCGCGCCCCCCAGCGCGGCGATTGCGGTGACGCGCCGCGCGCGCCCGGTCTTTCTCGAAGTCACCAAGTCCCCCATCGGTCTTGCACAACCGGTCCCAGAACCGGAAATAAAGTCCATAGTTACACCCGTATTTCTCGTGATGCCGCTGATGATGGCTGGCGGTAATCAGCCATCCGCCCAGTTTTCCCGACCACATCCATTTGGGAAAGATTTCCCACCCCATGTGGTTGGTCACGCCCATAACCGTCATAATGCTCAGCACCAATCCCAGCGCGCCGACATGGATCGGAATACAGAATACCAGTAGCGGAATTACCACAGCCCCGGTCAGCGCCTCGATGGGATGGAACGCCATCGCCGCCCATGCGGTGGGCGGGCGGCTGGCATGGTGGACCGCATGCGCGATGCGGAACCATTTGGGGACGTGCATCCAGCGATGCGTCCAGTAGAACCACGTATCGTGCGCGAACAGGTAGAGCAGCACCGAGAGCGGCAGATACCATAGCGGCATGGCATGGACGTCGCTGTAGATCTGCGTCCAGCCGCGATGCTGCCATCCCCAGGCGACGACCCCGGCGGGCACGCCATAGAGGATCGCCGAGAGCAGCGACCAGCGGATTTCCTTGGCGATCTGCGCATCCAGCCCGGCGTAGAGTCCGGGATGCTTCGCCCGCGTCGCAAAGGCGAAGCCGGCGGAGGCGAGCAGATAGCGGACGCCGACGATCAGCGTCATCGCCACGGCGGAAAGCAGAACGGCCAGCGCGATCGACATGGGCGCGCTGTAGCGGGTTTCGCGGGCCGGGGACAGCGCGCCTTTTCCTCCCCTCCCTGACAAGGGATGGGACGGGGGTGTGTCGGCCCGAGAGGGAGTGCAAGCGCCCGCCACCAACCGACCCACCCCAGCCCCTCCCTTGTCAGGGAGGGGAGTTTGCAGGGACCGACCGTTGCCACTGTCGGCTCGCTCCCCTAGGGCATGGAGCCATGCCCACCATCCATCATTGCGACCTCGCCATCGTCGGCGGGGGACTGTCGGGGGCGTTGATCGCACTGGCGGCGGCAAAGCGGCGGCCCGATGCGCGCATCCGGCTGATCGAGGGGGCGGCGACCTTCGGCGGCAACCATGTCTGGTCGTTCTTCGGCAGCGACGTGCCCGGCCCCTATCGCGCGCTGATCGCGCCGCTCGTCACCTATGGCTGGCGCGCCTATGACATCGCCTTTCCGGCGCACGCCCGCACCATCGACACGACCTATTATTCGATCACCTCCGACCGGCTGGACGAGGTGGTGCGCGCCGCGCTGCCGCCCGAATCGCTGATGACCCGCGCGCGCGTGCTCGGCGCCAGCCCGACCGCCGTGGTGCTGGCCGACGGCGACCGGGTCGAGGCGCAGGGCGTGATCGACTGTCGCGGCCCCGGCGATACCAGCCTGCTCGATCTGGGCTGGCAGAAGTTCATGGGGATGGAGGTCCGCACCGCCTATCCCCACGGCGTCGAACGCCCGATCGTGATGGACGGATCGGTCGAGCAGCATGACGGCTTCCGCTTCGTCTACACCCTGCCGTTCGATGCGACGACGCTGTTCATCGAGGACACTTATTACAGCGACACCCCCGATCTCGACACGCAGGCGCTTGCCGGCCGCATCTCGGCCTATGCCGAGGCGAAGGGCTGGCCGATCGCGACCGTCGGGCGCAGCGAAACCGGCGTGCTGCCGGTCGCGATGGGCGGCGATTTCGAGGAATATTGGCGCTCGGGCGGTAACCGCGTCGCCAAGGGTGGGATGCGCGCCGGGCTGTTCCATCCGCTGACCGGCTATTCGCTGCCCGATGCGCTGCGTCTCGCGCACAAGGTCGCGGACAGCGGCGACTGGTCGGGCGGCGCGCTCCACACGCTGACGCACGATGTCGCCGCCGGGCTGTGGCGTGAACGCGGCTTCTATCGCATGCTGGCGACAATGTTGTTCAAGGCGGCCGAGCCGGAGGAACGCTACCGCGTGCTCGAACGCTTCTACCGGCTGGACCCGAAGCTGGTCGCGCGTTTCTATGGCGGGCGATCGACCATCGTCGACAAGGCGCGGGTGCTGATCGGCAAGCCGCCCGTGCCGATCGGCCGGGCGGTGGCCGCATTGATGGGTCGAACGGGTTGAGGGGACGAACGGGCGTGAGAACGGCAGCGGTCATCGGGGCAGGGTTCGGCGGACTGGCACTGGCCATCCGCCTGCAATCGGCAGGTGTGCAGACGACCTTGGTCGAAGGACGCGACAAGCCGGGCGGCCGCGCCTATTACTGGGAGCGCGATGGCTTCGTCTTCGACGCCGGCCCCACCGTCATCACCGCGCCCGAGGCGTTGCAGGAGCTGTGGGGCCTGACCGGGCGCGACATGGCCGAGGACGTGACGCTGCGCAACGTCTCGCCCTTCTACCGGCTGAACTGGCCCGACGGCACCAATTTCGACTATACCAACGACGATACGCTGCTGCGCTCCGAGATCGCCAAGCTGAACCCCGACGATATTGCGGGCTATGCCCGGTTCCTCGACTATTCGGCGGGCGTGTACGAGGAAGGCTATGTGAAGCTCGGCCATGTGCCGTTCCTCGACTTCGCCTCGATGATAAAGGCCGCGCCCGCGCTGATGAAATATCAGGCGTGGCGGTCGGTCTATTCGATCGTGTCGTCGTTCGTGAAGAACGAAAAGCTGCGCCAGGCGCTGTCGTTCCACACCCTGCTCGTCGGCGGCGATCCGATGAAGACCAGCAGCATCTATGCGCTGATCCACAAGCTGGAGCGTGACGGCGGCGTGTGGTTCGCGATGGGCGGCACCAACCGCTTGGTCGCCGGCATGGTGCGCCTGTTCGAAAAGCTGGGCGGCACGATGATGCTCGGCGATCCGGTCAAGAGCATCGACACGCTCGGCGACCGCGCGACCGGGGTCACGACGCAGGGCGGCGTGGTGGTGGCTGCGGACATGGTCGCGACCAACGCCGATCTGGTCCACAGCTACCGCGACCTGTTGTCGGGATCGCGCAGCGCCAAGCGGACGACGCAGAAGCTGGAGAAGAAGCGCTTTTCGCCCTCGCTGTTCGTCGTCCATTTCGGGGTCAAGGGAACATGGCCGGGCATCCCGCATCACATGATCCTGTTCGGGCCGCGCTATAAGGGGCTGCTCGCCGACATCTACGACCATGGCGTGCTGTCGGAAGATTTCTCGCTCTATCTCCACCACCCGACCGTCACCGATCCGTCGATGGCGCCCGAGGGGCATTCGACCTTCTACGCGCTGTGCCCGGTGCCGCACACCGGCAAGTTCCCGGTCAACTGGGACGAGATCGGCCCGATCCTCGAAAAGCGCATCCTCGACGAAGTCGGCCGCCGGCTGATCCCCGACATCCACGACCGGATCGTGACCAAGTTCAGCTATATGCCGAGCGACTTCACCCGCGACCTCAACGCCTATCAGGGCTCGGCCTTCTCGCTCGAACCGATCCTGACGCAGAGCGCGTATTTCCGCGCGCACAACCGCGACGACGACATTTCGAACCTGTACGTCGTCGGCGCCGGCACCCATCCGGGCGCGGGCATCCCCGGCGTCGTCGGCAGCGCCAAGGCGACCGCCGGGCTGATGCTGGGCGACGAGGGGTAAACTGCTCCCCTCCCTGACAAGGGAGGGGTCGGGGGTGGGTAGGTTCGGGGCGGGCGTACCGCTCCCTCATGGACCGACCCACCCCAACCCCTCCCTGTCAGGGAGGGGCTATATCGGCACCTTGCCCACGCTCCCCACTTGGCGTAGCGCCCCTCCCATGAAGCGTCTTGCCGTATACTGCGGGTCGGCGACCCCGGCCGATCCCGTCTATATCGATTCCGCCCGCGCCGTCGGCCGCGCGCTGGCCGAACGGGGCATCGGCGTCGTCTATGGCGGCGGGCGGCTCGGGCTGATGGGTGCGGTCGCCGATGGTGCGATCGAGGCGGGCGGCGAGGTGATCGGCGTGATCCCGACCGCGCTGGTCAAGGCCGAAGCCGCGCACCGTGGCCTCACCGAACTCCACGTCGTCGAGACGATGCACCAACGCAAGCAGGCGTTCACCGATCTCGCCGACGGCTTTGTTACCATCCCCGGCGGCACCGGCACGATGGACGAACTGTGGGAGGCGATGAGCTGGGCGCAGCTCGGCTATCACGCCAAGCCGGTCGGGCTGCTCAACGTCGCCGGCTTCTACGACCATCTGATCGCGTTCGTCGCCAAAATGGCCGAGGTCGGCTTCATGCGCCCGATGCACCGCGACATATTGATCGTCGCCGATACGCTGGACGTGCTGCTCGACCGGATGGCGGCGCACACCCCGGTGCGGGCGATCATCACCATGGCCGCCACCGACCTTTGATGCTCGATCGGCCCGCGCTGGTCGCGCACGCCCGCGATACCATCGCGCGCGGTTCCAAGAGCTTTGCGGCGGCGAGCAAGCTGTTCGACCCGCAAACCCGTGAACGCGCATGGCTGCTCTATGCGTGGTGCCGCGCATGCGACGACCTCGCCGACGGGCAGGATCTGGGGCACGGCATGCAGCGGGTGGGCGACGCGCAGGCCCGGATCGACCTGATCCGCGCGCGCACCGCGCAGGCGCTTGTCGGGCAGGCGACCTGCGATCCGGCGTTCGACGCATTGGGCGTCGTCGCCGCCGAAGTCGGACTGCCCGAGGCGATCATCCATGACGTGATCGACGGGTTTCAGCTCGACGCCGACGACTGGCGGCCGGTCAGCGAGGCCGATCTCTACCAATATTGCTATCATGTCGCCGGCGCGGTCGGCGGGCTGATGGCGGTGGTGATGGGCGTCCCCGCCGACCAGCACGACACGCTCGACCGCGCGTGCGACCTCGGGCTGGCGTTCCAGCTCGCCAACATCGCGCGCGACATCGCCGAGGATGCCGGGGCGGGGCGCTGCTACCTGCCCGCCGACTGGCTGGACGAACTGGGCATCGATCCGGCCGACCCGCTGGCCGACCGCGCGAAGCTGGCGGTCCTCGCCCGGCGGATGGCGACACGCGCGGCGCTTCACGAGGACAGCGCGCGCGTCGGCGCGGCGCGGCTGCCGCTGCGCTCGGGCTGGGCGGTGCTGGCGGCGGCCGACATCTATGGCGGCATCGCGCGCAAGGTCGCCGTCGCCGGCCCCCGCGCATGGGACCAACGCCAGACCACGTCGAAGGGCGAGAAGCTGGTGGCGATCGCCAGAGCCTATGTCGCCGCGCGCTGGCGCCCGGCGAAGGACACCCCGCGCGATCCCGTGCTGTGGACCCGGCCGCGCGGGTAATCTCCGCCCCATCTCGCTTCAACCGTCATCCCAGCGAAGGCTGGGATCTCCCCGTGGTAGCGCACAGCAGGAGCAGCGAGAGGCCCCAGCCTTCGCTGGGGCGACGCCAAGGGTTAGACGAAGTCAAACGCTACAACTGGTGCCCGGTCCGGTCGCGCTTGGTCGCGAGATAGCGTTCGTTATGCGGATTGGCCGGCAGATGATGCGCCACCCGCTCGATAACGGTGATGCCGGTCGCCTCCAATCCCGCAACCTTCGCCGGATTGTTGGTCAGCAACCGGATGCGATCCTGTCCCATCAGCGACAGCATCCGCCCCGCCACGCCGAAATCACGCGCGTCGATTGCGAAGCCCAGCCGCGTGTTGGCGTCGACCGTGTCGAACCCCTGATCCTGCAAGGCATAGGCGCGCAGCTTGTTGACCAGCCCGATCCCGCGCCCCTCCTGCCGCAGATACAGCAGGATGCCCCAGCCGGCATCGGCGATGGCATGGATCGCGGCGTGCAACTGCGGCCCGCAATCGCATTTCAGGCTGCCGAGCACGTCACCGGTCAGGCATTCGCTGTGCAGCCGCACCAGCGGCGGCGCGCCGTCGGGCTGGCCGATCAGCAGCGCGACATGCTCGCCCGCCGCATCGGGGGTGCGGAAGGCGACGATCTCGCTGTCCTCCGCGCCCGCGACCGGCAACCGCGCGCGGGCGACGATCGCCAGCCGGTCGGCATGTTCATGCGCGTCGATCGCCGCCGGGGTGATCGTCACCTCCGCGCCGCTGCCCCCCGCGACGAACGCCGGGAGCAGCCCCGCGACCCGCGCGAGGCGCAGCGCGGCCGCCGCCGCCACCGGTGCCGGCGAGGCAATCCCCCGGAACGGCCCCTTCATCGGCGTCGCCAGATCGAGCTGCGGATCGGCCAGCGCGGTCAGCGCGGCGAAATCGGTCCATGCCTCGCGCCGGATCGCCACCGGCTGGTCGGGTTCGGCCGCCGCGCGCTGGTTGACGATCTTGAGCGTCTCGGCCCGCCCGAACGACAGCAGGACATGCGCCGAGCGATCGGGATCGAAGCCGGCAAGGCGCAGCGGATCGGCGGTCTCGATCGGCAGCAGCGTCAACGTCGGTTCGCCCGGCGCGGCAATCGCGATCGGCCAGCCGCGCCGCAGCGCGTCGATCGCGCGGGCGACGTCGCGCGGCTCGCTCAAAGCGCGAACTCGGTGACGATCGGTACGTGGTCGCTGGGTTTCAGCCAGCTCCGGCAATCCTCATGGATGCGGTGCGCGACCGCCCTCGGCGCCAGCGCGGGACTGGCCCACATATGGTCGAGCCGCCGCCCGCGATCCGACGCTGCCCAGTCCTTCGCGCGGTAGCTCCACCACGTATGGAGCCGTGCCGGCGCGGGGTGGAAATGCCGGCCGAGGTCGACCCAGTCGTTCGCCGCCTGCAACCGCGCCAGCGTCTCGATCTCGATGGGGGTATGGCTGACCACGTCGAGCAGCGCCTTGTGGCTCCACACGTCGCTCTCCAGCGGCGCGACGTTGAAATCGCCGGTCAGCAGGACGGGCGTGTCGCCCAGCCCCTTCGACCAGTCGATCATGCGGTCGAGGAAGTCGAGCTTCTGCCCGAATTTCGGGTTCACGTCGCGGTCGGGCACGTCGCCGCCCGCCGGGATATAGACGTTCTCGATCCTGAGGCCATTGGCCAGCGCCACGCCGATATGCCGCGCCTCGCCGTTCGCCTGCCAGTCGAGCCGGTCGTCCTCCGCCAACGGCAGCTTCGAGAGGACCGCGACGCCGTGGTGCATCCGCTGGCCGTTGATCGCGATATGGGTGTAGCCCAGCCGCCGCAGCGGATCGAACGGGAAATCCTGGTTCACGACCTTCGTTTCCTGCAGGCACAGCACGTCGGGCCGCGCTTCGCGCAGGAAGCGTTCGACGATGTCCATGCGGAAGCGGATCGAGTTGATGTTCCACGAAGCGACGGAAAGCGTGTCCATGGGCGATGCCTGTATCGCGGCGCATCGCGGCGCGCCAGACATGGAAAGGCCCTCGCTCCGGGGGCATGGAACGAGGGCCGACCGTGCGTTCATCACGCAGGCGGGCGTCGAGGACCCGGGCAACAGGGGGAAAAATCCCGGACGCGCCCCAACACCGCAAGACCGGTCCTAGCGGGAGAAACCTGTCGCTTTGATGAACGTCATGCGTATTCGTTGTAAAAAGATAGCGGCCGGCGGCACGCACCACCGGCTCCCCTCCCTGACAAGGGAGGGGCTGGGGGTGGGTAGGTCTGGGGCGGGCGTACCTTACCCTCATGGGCCGACCCTCCCCCGGCCCCCTCCCTTGTCAGGGAGGGGAGAGAAAACCCCTACCGCCGCCCGCGCGACGGTTCGTTGAAGCGAAACGCCGAATCGGCCACCGGCGCATTGAACCGCTGGCCCGTCAGCCGCACCGTCGTCCGATTCGCCTGCGCGTCGAGCGCGACCCAGCCTTGCAGCATCAGCCCCGCCGGCGCCGATGCCTGCCGCCCGAAGATCATCGTGATGCGGCCATATTCGGGCCGCTTGGGGTCGTAGGCTTCGACGCTCACGACGCGCGGATCGCTCGACGGCACGACGCGGGCGAATTTGGACGCATCGCGCGCCGGATTGAGCAGGATGCCGAGCGGCGAGTTGCCGATCGGCCAGCGCTGCTTCTGCCCGACCTGATAGTCGAGGAAATAGAGCGACTTGCCATCCGACACGAGCAGGATCGGCACGCCCTTCTCATATTGGAAGCGGATCTTGCCCGGCTTCTTGAGCGTCAGCACACCCGACAGGACGCGGCCATTGCGATCGGTCTGGGTAAAGTTCGCGGTCATCGTCTCGACGGCGGAGAGGTGCCGCTGGACCGAGGCAAGGTCGTTCTGTGGCGCCTGCGCGTGAAGCGCGGCGGGGGCGGCAAGGGCAACGGCAAGCGCGAGCGGGCGAATGGGGCGTCTCCAGATCATGACCACCCTGTTGGCGGCGGCGCATTGAACGCGGCGTGAACCCGACCGGTTGCGTTGTCCCTGTCTCCCCTCCCTGACAAGGGAGGGGCCGGGGGTGGGTCGGCCCGCGAGGGAACGACACGCTCGCCTCAAACCCCTCCCTTGTCAGGGAGGGGAGCAGGTCGTCTTGTTTTTACAGCCGGTGTTCGCCCTTCACCCAGCGCACCGTGCCCGAGCTGGCGCGCATCACGACGCTTTCGGTGGTCATCTTGCCCGGCATCCGCTTGACCCCGTCGAGCAGCGAGCCATCGGTCACGCCGGTCGCCGCGAAGATGCAGTCGCCGCGCGCCAGCTCGGTCAGGTCATATTGTTTGTCGAGGTCGGTCACGCCCCACTTCGCCGCGCGCGCTCGCTCGTCGTCGTTGCGGAACAGCAACCGGCCCTTGAACTGCCCGCCGACGCAGCGCAGCGCGGCGGCGGCCAGCACGCCCTCGGGCGCGCCGCCCTGGCCCATATACAGGTCAATGGTGGTGTCGGGGTTGGTGGTCGCGATCACGCCGGCCACGTCGCCGTCGCCGATCAGCATCACGCCGCATCCCACCGCGCGCAGCTCGGCGATCATCGCCTCGTGGCGCGGACGGTCGAGCACGCACACGATGATGTCGTGCGGGTCGACGCCCTTGGCCGCCGCCACCGCCGTCACATTCTGCGTCGGCGACCGGTCGAGGTCGATGATGCCCTCGGGATAGCCCGGCCCGCAGGCGATCTTGTCCATATACACGTCCGGCGCGTTCAGCAGTCCGCCTTTCTCGGCGATCGCCAGCACGGCAAGGCTGTTCGGCCCGGCGGTGGCGCAGATGGTGGTGCCTTCCAGCGGATCGAGCGCGATGTCGATCTCCGGCCCCTTGCCGATGCCGACCTTCTCGCCGATGAACAGCATCGGTGCCTCGTCGCGCTCGCCCTCGCCGATCACGACGGTGCCGTCCATGTAGAGTTCGTTGAGCGCGGCGCGCATCGCCTCGACGGCGGCGGCATCGGCCGCCTTCTCGTCGCCGCGCCCGACCAGCGTCGACGCGGCGATCGCCGCCGCTTCGGTGACTCGCACCATTTCCAGAACGAGTACGCGGTCGAGAGTGCTGCTCACAGGATTCATTCAGGTATCCTCCCCGTTAAACGGTTTAAACACCCGATAGGCGACCTGCTCTTGCCGAGCAAGCCGCGTCGCGCGATGCTGTTCGAAGTCTGTCCGGAAATGCGTCGACACGCACCGCCTTGAAATTCGCTTTTCCGCGAATTTTCAAGCAGGCTATCAGATAGCGGCGGGCGGAGGAGCGAATCGATGGCGGCGGTGGCACTGTGGCTGGCGATGCTGGCCGATGAAACCAGCGTGGCGGCGGCGATGGCGCGGGCGCGCGCCGCGACTCGCATCGACACGCCGTGCCGCGAAGGGGCTGCCCCCGACGAGATCGTGGTGTGTGCCGCGCGCAACGCCGATCGCTACCGTGTGCCGCTCGTCACCGCGCCCGCGCCGGGCGATCCCAGGGCGGTCGATGCGCTGGGCGAGCGCGAGCGGTTGCTGGCGGTGCCGCAACTGCCCTGCGGGGTCGGCGCGTTCCTGCAAGGCTGCGGCTCGGTCGGCGTCAGCGCCAGTACGCGCGGCGGGGTGAAGCCCGGCACGCCGCGCCCGCTCGCCAGATAATCGCCGGTGGTGTTGGCGGACGGATCGGCCTAGGCTCCTGAAATCCGGTCGGTATCACCACCGGATGCCAAAGGGATTTCCGCCGATGCCGTCGCTGCTCCTGCTCGCGCTGCTGCTACAGGCCGCGCCGGCCGCCCCCACGCTCGGGATCGAGGACCCGGTCGATTGCGCCGCCACGCCCGGCGCGCTGGCCTGTCGCAAGGGCGCGGCGCGCTATCGCCTGCCGATCGACGACGACCGCGTGTTCGACCGCAAGGCCGACGGACTGAGTCAGGACGGCCGCGAATGCGGACTGGTCGGCCCGAAAGTCTGTACCCGCAAGCCACGCACGATCCTGTCGACCGCGCCGAAGGAATAGGAGTGGTTTAAAAACGCGCAGAAGCGGGCCGGTACCGCCTTTCAAACCCCGATCCACCCCCGCAGCGGATTGCCCGGATCGGCGACCAGCTTCACCGTCAGCGCTAGCGACAGCACGACCAGCAGCGGCCGGATCGCCCGCCCGCCCCAACGGATCGCGAGCCGCGCGCCCAGTTGCCCGCCCGCGACGCTCGCCACCGCCATGGCAAGGCCGAGCCCCCACCAGACCGCCCCGCCCATGACCAGCACCGCCAGCCCCGCAAGGTTGCTGGCAAGGTTGAGCAGCTTGGTATGCGCCACCGCCCGCGTCGCGCCAAGACCAGCGGCGGTGACGAGCAGCAGCGTGAAGAACGATCCGGTGCCCGGGCCGAAGAACCCGTCGTACAGCCCGATCCCGGCGACCGCGAGCAGCAGCCCGGCCGGTGCCAGACGCACATGGGTATCGACGTCGGACAGCCTCGGCCCGAACAGGAAATACCCCGCCATCGCGACCAGCAGGATCGGCAACAGCCCGGCAAGGAACGACGGATCGATCGTCTGCACCAGCGCCGCGCCGACGCCCGCTCCCGCGAACGAGGCAAGCGCGGGCCGCGCGAACCGCCGCACGTCGATCTGCCCGTCGCGCCAGAAGGCCCAGGCCGCACCCGCCGTCCCGCACGCGCTTTGCAGCTTGTTGGTGCCAAGCGCCGCGACCGGCGGCACCCCCGCCGCCAGCAGCGCGGGGATGGTGAGCAACCCGCCGCCGCCGGCCATGGCGTCGATCGTCCCGGCAACGAACGCCACCGCCATCAACGCAAGGATGATCTGAAAATCCATCGCCGTCGCCTACCCGATGGGCCACGACGCGAACAGGGGGCTATCTCTCCGCTCCCTGACAAGGGAGGGGTCGGGGGTGGGTAGGCTTGGGGCGGGCGTGCCGCTCCCGCATGGGACGACCCACCCCCAGCCCCTCCCTTGTCAGGGAGGGGAGCTTCAGGTGGCGGAGGCAACGCGAATATCGGGTGGGGAGCTTCTGTTGCCCGGTGCCCCCCGTACCGCTGGAATCCGATTCTGTTGCCCGGTTCGGTCCAACCGCGCTATTTTAGAGTAACTTCAGGCCGTGAGGCCCTTAGTTACGCCGCAATCGCGAGTGCTTCGTTATCGTTGGCACTTGTGTGTATGGGCCGTTGCGGTGGTCCCATTCCGAGCGAAAACAGCGCTTTTCAACACACGTCGATCCTGGTTCGGCCCCGTCAGAAACGGTGTCCAGAAACACCACCTTATGGTGGAGCCGCCGGGTACTGCCCCCGGGTCCGCTGCGTCTATTGCACGCCGCAGTTTATCGCCATAGCCGGCTGGAAGCCGACAGACGGGATATAGGCGCATCGACGGCGTTTGAAAAGAAGCGGACTTTCCTTGTTGGCACACAAGTGGCATGGGCAGGGGCGACCATGCTTACCCAGCGTTCCCGCTATGCGCTGCGCGCGATGCTGTTCCTCGCCGAACAGCCTGCGGGCGAGGCACCGATGCCGATGCACCGGATCGCCACCGCCGCCACCGTGCCGCGCAAGTTCCTCGAACTGATCCTCGCCGACCTGCGCGAAGCGGGGTTCCTCCATTCGACGCGCGGCAAGGCGGGCGGATACCATCTCGCGCGCCCGGCGCACCTGATCTCGCTGGGCGAGATCATCCGCGTGATCGAAGGACCGCTGGCGCTGGTGCCCTGCGTCAGCCGCACCGCCTATCGCCCGTGTGGCGATTGCAAGGACGAGGCGTCGTGCGCCATCCGCCTCGCGATGGCCCGCGTCCGCGACGAAACCGCGCGCATCCTCGACGGCACCAGCCTCGCCATGGCCGCAGCACAGGAACTCGCGGCGGCGTAACCTTGCCAGCCTTGCGCCGCGCGATAGACTGGCGGGCAGGGGGATGATTCGATGGCCTATGACGAACGGGCGTTGCGCGGGGTGGGCGGCTGGCTCGCGCTGCTGATCGTGTTGCTTGGGATATTGTCACCGCTGCGCACGGTCTTCGAAGCGATCAACCTCTGGTCGCTCCAGCCGGGGCAACTCGGCGAGGATGCCGACATCCTGCCGTTCCAGCTCGTCGAGACGGCGGTGATCCTCGTCAAGCTGGCCGGTTCGTTCTACATCGCATGGCGGCTCTATGCCGTCCACCGCCCGGAAACGGTGCGGATCGCCGTCCGTGGCCTCTGGCTGCTGACGATCGTGCTGTCGCTGGTCGAGATCATTTTGGTGACGATCGTCACCGGCATGTCGATCGGCGCGCTGCTCGGGCGCAGCATCCTCATACTGGCGCAAGGAGTGATCTTCGCCGGACTGTGGACCGCCTATCTGCTGCGCTCGCGCCGCGTCGCCAACACCTATACCCCGGACTACGACAGCGCCGACGTGTTCGCCTGAAACGTTCGGTTTCTCCCCTCCCTGACAAGGGAGGGGCCGGGGGTGGGTCGGCCCACGAGGAAACGCAAGCGCTCCACAACCGGCCAACCCACCCCCTCCCTTCCAGGATTCTTCTGCGAAAATGCTCTTCCCCTACCTCCGCGCAGGCGGGGGGCCAGGGGCCTCAGGCGCAAACCGTTGTTTTACCTGACTCTGGACCCCCGCCTGCGCGGGGGTACGGCAGGATCGGGACGACCTTCCTTGGACTTTGGCAGAGAAATCCCAGGACCGATCGATATTCATTGGCGCGTCGTCATCCCGGACTCGTTCCGGGGTCTACTTGGCCGCACATGCGGTCAATGGAGGCTCAAGGCATATCGATTGCCGAGCCGTGGACCCCGGAACAAGTCCGGGGTAACGAAGGGGCGGCCGTTTCGGCCGAAAATGACGAAGATTGGCCGGAAATGCTGAATGTCGACCGGCCCTAAGACGAGAGGGGAGCAAGTCGGGAAGGCGCTTCGTCGAATATCGATTCAGCCTGGCTTCCCGACCGCCGCCACCAAGCCGCCTCGACGCTCCTGCCGCCGCCTGATACGGCCGGCATCGGGTGGACAGGGGAGCGGCCATGATGAAGCGCAACTCGGATCGGCCGCGCGTGCTGCACGTCATCACCCATCTCGCCATGGGCGGCGCGGAGAATGTCGCGCTCGGTCTGATCGATTCGCTGCGCGGCGAGGTCGACTTCGCGCTGTTCGCGGTGATCGACCATGCCGAACCGGGGCCGGTGGGGCAGGCGATGGCCGCGCGGCTGACCGGCTGGGGCGTGCCCTTTGCCTTCGGCACGCGGCGCGGCTTCAAATCGGGCGGGGTGGTGCAGGCGGCGTGGCGGCTGGCGCGGATGGTCCGGCGCTTCCGGCCCGACGTCATCCACGTCCACACCGAGATCCCCGAACTGACGCTGGCGATTGCGCACGTCCTGTCGCCTGCGGTGCGCGCCACGCCGATCCTGCGCACCGTCCACAACAGCGTGTTGTGGATCGACTGGGCCGGGATCGGCCGCTGGGTCACGCGGCGGCTGGCCGGGGCGCAGGCCGTCGCCGTCTCGCGCGCCGCCGCCGATGCCGACGCGGCGATCCTGCCCGGCCGCCCGCGGGCCGAGGTCGTCCATAACGGCATCGTGGCGCAGGCGGCACCCGCGCCGACTCCGCGCGACCCCTCGCCGCTGCGCATCCTCTTCGCCGGCCGGCTGGTCCATCAAAAGGGCGCCGACCTGCTCCCCGCGATCCTTGGCGAAGCCCATGCCCGCACCCCCCGCCGCGACGTGGCGGTGACGATCGCCGGCTCGGGCGACCTCGCCGACATGGTGGCGCGCGGCGTGGCCGGCATCGCGCCGGGCTGGACGATCGCGCTGACCGGGCCGATCGCCAACCTCGCCGCCCGCCTCACCGACCATGACATCGTCCTGCTGCCCTCGCGGTTCGAGGGGTTTCCGCTGCTCCCGGCCGAAGTGCTGATCGCCGGCGTGCCGCTCGTCACCACCATCGCCCCCGGCCTCGACGAGCTGCTGCCCGCCGACTATCCGTTCCATGCGGCATCGGGCGACGTCGCTACGCTCGGCCGCCTGCTGGCGCGCGTGATCGACGATCTGCCCGCCGCCCGCGCCGTCGCCGCCGGGCAGGGCAGGGTGATCGCCACCCGCTTCGATCCGGTCGTCATGGCCGCCGCCTATCGCGACCGGTATCGCCTGCCACTGGCTCCCCCGCCGGCGGCGTGATAGGGCACGGCCATGTACCCGCCGGCCGATCGACTGCCCCGCCCCGCGCTCCGATCGCCGTCGACGGCGCGCCCCGGCCGTTCGGGCGGCGGCGTATCCGTTACCATCGCCGCCATCGCCTTCGTGCTGCTGCTGGCCGCGACGCTGGTCGGCGTGACCGCCTTTCAGGGCGGCGGCGACGCGGGAATCGGTCAGGCGACCGAGGCCGGCCTCGGCAACCAGTTGCTCTATGGCGGCATCTTCGTCCTGCTGCTGTTCGGCACCGGCCTTCGCAACCTGCGCACGATGCTGTGCGTGCCGTTCGGCGTCACGCTCCTGTTCGGGTATTGCTATCTTTCGACGCTGTGGGCGATCGATCCGGCGACCTCGTTCCGCCGCGTGACGCTGGTCGCGATGATGACGTGGATCACCTTTCGCAGCGTCGGCGAACTGGGGCCGGACCGCACGCTGCGCCTGTTGCGCCAATTCCTGCTGGTGTTGCTGGCCGTCAATTTCCTCGCGGTGTTCCTGCTGCCCGACGGCATCCACCGCAACCTGATTTCGGAAGAGGAAACCGTCATCGGGAGCTGGCGCGGGATCGTGTCGCACAAGAACCCGGCCGGGGCGATTACCGCGCTGACCATGGTGCTGTTCCTGTTCGACAATCGCCAGTTCTCGCGCGGCGTGACCATCGCCGTCGTTGCGGCAGCGGCGGTGTTCCTGTGGTTCACCCATTCCAAGACCTCGCAGGGGGTCGTCGTGCTGGCGATCCTCGCCGGCTGGGCGATCCGCCATCACGACGCCGACCGCCGCGTCGTGCTGGCGGGCATGCTGATGGTCGTCGCCACCCTCGCGCTGCTGCTCGTCTCGGCCAATATCGCCTTCATCGACGAGGTCGTGAACGATCCGAACGCGCTGACCGGCCGTGCCCAGATCTGGCCGCCGCTGATCGACTATGTTGGCCAGCATCCATGGACCGGCGCGGGGTTCCAGTCATTCTGGGCGATCGGCGACGCCAGCCCGATCTTTTCGCTGACCTCCAGTTGGGTGTCGACCAACATCCAGCACGGCCACAACGGCTATCTCGACCTGCTCGTCACCATCGGCGTGCCCGGCACGCTGCTCGCGGTCGCCACGCTGATCGTGTGGCCGCTGCTGCGCCTGCTGTTCAGCCTGTCGATCGCCAAGCCGCGCCGCTCGCTGCTGCTCGCGATCATCCTGTTCTGCGCCGGACAGAATATGGCGGAGACGACGATCCTCGCCGCCAGCTACGGCCATGTGTTCCTGATGATCGCGCTGGCGATCGTCTATCGCCAGTCGCAGGGCAGCGCCGGCCAGCACCACCAGCTCCGCCGCCGCGCGCTGCGCCTCCTCGGCCTGCGTCGCGCCGCCCGACCCGCGCGGTAGTTTCACAATCGGCCCCTGCGCACCTACATCTGCTGCGTGCGCAAGATCATCCATGTCGACATGGACGCCTTCTACGCCTCGGTCGAACAGCGCGACGCCCCCGACCTCAAGGGGCTTCCCGTCGCGGTCGGCGGATCGAGCGGGCGGGGGGTCGTCGCCGCCGCTTCCTATGAAGCGCGCCGCTTCGGCGTGCGCTCGGCGATGCCCTCGGTCACGGCGCTGCGCCGCTGCCCCGACCTCGTGTTCGTGCGCCCCCGCTTCGAGGTGTACAAGGCGGTAAGCGCGCAGATCCGCGCGATCTTCCACGACTATACCGATCTGGTCGAACCGCTCTCGCTCGACGAAGCCTATCTCGACGTGACCGAAAACCGCCGCGCCCTGCCCAGCGCCACCGCCACGGCGGAGGAAATCCGCGCGCGCATCGCCGCCGACACCGGCCTCACCGCCTCGGCGGGGATCAGCTACAACAAGTTCCTCGCCAAGCTCGCCTCCGACATGAACAAGCCCAACGGCCAGTGCGTCATCCCGCTGAAAGCCGGCCCGCGCGTCGTCGCCGCGCTGGAGGTGAAGCGCTTCCACGGCATCGGCCCGCGCACCGCCGAGCGCATGGCCGGCCTTGGCATCCACACCGGTGCCGACCTCGCACGCTGGACCCTCGCCGACCTCACCCGCACCTTCGGCAAGGCCGGGCGCTGGTATCACGACATTGCGCGTGGGCTGGACGATCGCCCGGTCCGCCCCGACCGGGTGCGCAAGTCGTCCGGCTCCGAAACCACCTTCCACCACGACCTGACCGACGCGGACGCCATCGCCGAGCGCGTGCTGGCGATGGCCGACGACGTGTGGGAGTGGGTCGAGAAGACGCGGCAATACGGCCGCACCGTCACGGTAAAGGCCAAATACGCCGACTTCCGCATCGTCACGCGCAGCCGCACGCTGACCACCCCGGTCCGCGACCGTGCGACGCTCCACCGCACCGCGCTGGCGCTCATCGAAACGCTCTATCCGCTGCGCATGGGCCTGCGGCTGGTGGGGGTAACGCTGGCCGGGTTCGGCTCCCCGACCGAATCCCCCCAACTCGATCTGCTTTGACCAAACACCTCAACCCGCCTACAACCACCCGGTCCCCGGGGGAGCGTTACCGTCACGCTTGAGAGGAAGGCCACAGCCTTCGACCCGCTGAACCTGATCCGGCTGACACCGGCGTAGGGAGGGAGCGGCAGCCCCGCATCCCTCCGCATGGAGTGGAATATGGCAGACATCCCCGCAAAGACCGAAATCGGCGTCACGACCGGCCCGATCCGTGGCAGCCGCAAGATTCACGTCGGCCCCCTGAAGGTCGCGATGCGCGCGATCGACCTCGATCCGTCATCCGGCGAAGCGCCGCTCAACGTCTACGACACCTCCGGCCCCTATACCGATCCCAACGCGCGGATCGACATCATGGCCGGCCTCTCGCCGCTGCGCCGCGACTGGATCGTCGGGCGCGGCGACGTAGAGTCCTACGACGCGCGCGAACTGCGCCCCGAGGACAACGGCCAGCTCGGCCCCGACCGCTCGGGCGGCGTCCAGCCCTTCCCCAACGTCGTCAAGCGTCCGCTCCGCGCCAAGGCCGGCATGAACGTGTCGCAGATGCACTACGCCCGTCGCGGCATCATCACGCCCGAGATGGAATATGTCGCCATCCGCGAGAACATGGGGCGCGAGATGCTGCGCGGCCACATCCGCGACGGCGAGGATTTCGGCGCGTCGATCCCCGACTACGTCACCCCCGAATTCGTCCGCGACGAAGTGGCGCGCGGCCGGGCGATCATCCCCAGCAACATCAACCACCCCGAATCCGAACCGATGGCGATCGGCCGCAACTTCCTCGTCAAGATCAACGCCAACATCGGCAACAGCGCCGTCGCCAGCAACGTGGCCGCCGAAGTCGACAAGCTCGTCTGGTCGATCCGCTGGGGCGCCGACACCGTCATGGACCTGTCGACCGGGCGCAACATCCACGACACCCGCGAATGGATCATCCGCAACTCGCCCGTGCCGATCGGCACCGTGCCGATCTATCAGGCGCTGGAAAAGGTCGGCGGCATCGCCGAGGAGCTGACGTGGGAGATCTTCCGCGACACGCTGATCGAACAGGCCGAACAGGGTGTCGATTACTTCACCATCCACGCCGGCGTCCGCCTGCCCTATATCCCGATGACCGCGAAGCGCGTCACCGGCATCGTCTCGCGCGGCGGGTCGATCATGGCGAAATGGTGCCTCAGCCATCACCGCGAATCGTTCCTCTACGAACATTTCGACGAGATCACCGAGATCATGAAGGCGTATGACATCGCCTATTCGCTCGGCGATGGCCTGCGCCCCGGATCGATCGCCGACGCCAACGACGAGGCGCAGTTCAGCGAGCTCTACACGCTGGGCGAACTCACCCACCGCGCGTGGGCGCAGGACGTGCAGGTCATGATCGAAGGCCCCGGCCACGTGCCGATGCACAAGATCAAGGAGAATATGGACAAGCAGCTCCAGGTCTGCGGCGAGGCCCCCTTCTATACCCTCGGACCGCTCACCACCGACATCGCGCCGGGATACGACCATATCACCAGCGGCATCGGCGCGGCGATGATCGGCTGGTTCGGCTGCGCCATGCTCTGCTACGTCACGCCCAAGGAGCATCTGGGCCTGCCCGACCGCGACGACGTGAAGGTCGGTGTCGTCACCTACAAGCTCGCCGCCCACGCCGCCGATCTCGCCAAGGGCCACCCCGCCGCGAAACTGCGCGACGATGCGCTGAGCCGCGCCCGCTTCGACTTCCGCTGGCGCGACCAGTTCAACCTCAGCCTCGATCCCGACACGGCCGAGGACTATCACGACCAGACCTTGCCGGCCGAAGGTGCCAAGACCGCGCATTTCTGTTCGATGTGCGGCCCCAAATTCTGCTCGATGAAGATCACCGCCGAGGTGCGCGAATTCGCCGCCAGGCAGAACGCCGGCGTCGAGACGTTCCTCGCGGCGGGCGATGCGGAGAAGGGCATGGCGGAGATGAGCGAGAAGTTCCGCGAGAAGGGCGGGGAGGTGTACCTGCCGGCGGAGTGAGGATGGTGGCCCCTCCCTGCGTGAGTGGGGAGGGGAGTTAACCGGTGGTCGAGTATGGCGAAGAAAAACGCCGCCAAATTATAAATTGTGCAGCCATAGGTTTAGGAATTTTTTCGTGTTGGAAGTGTGATGCTTTCTACATACTCAGGTGTAAAATCTTGGATTAAGTCCGAAGAAAATTCATGCCTGTCGGGTCTAAATTCAATATTAAGCATAGTAAGAGAATTTTTGTCATCACACATAACGTAGAATTTTGCTGAAAATCGAACTGCCCCACGGGTATCTGCGCCAAACATTCCTAAATATTCTTCAGATAAATCCGATTGACTGTTTATATCTAATTCGGCTTTGTCTCCTCGAATGGTTCCGATTTTAACTGAAACACACTCGCCTGACGGTATCATATCGATCGGTCTTTTTAATTCGACCATCTCATCTGAGGTAAGTTCAGGGTCGATTTCACTGAAAGTGGAACAGGCGATATTAGATATGAATACCCTTGTGTTAATCGCAGGATTATATCCAAAATTCTCAAGTAAAAATCCTAGCTCTATTTCCCAAGGGGTCTCTGGCGGATCGCCTGAATACGTTGAGATTACACCTGATAAATGATGCTTTGTTCGGAATTTTGGCCTTCTGACATAGCTAAAAACGTTTATAGACTGGGATAGAATAAAGCCGATGAAGGCACTTACCGCAGCAAGAAGTAGCTTTTCCATCTAGTCTCTATTCCAATAAGTGGTTCGACAGAATTTGATAATGATACTGGCATTGCGCCACCTCGACCACCTGCGCATCCCCCGATCCGGCCACCCGATACTCATGGCTGATCCGTCGGGACCACCAACCCGACAGATTGCCCCCCCCAGCGGCTTGGGTTTGCCCGTCCCCCTGAACGGCGTCCGCCAACATTCCTCGATCAGCGCGTTCAGCTTGGCGAATCGCGTCGGGTCAGCGGCATGCAGGTCGAGATACTCGGCCCATGTCCGCGATGAGAAACGGACATTCACGACCGGATCAGGTCACGGACCTCGCCGCCGCCCGCATCCAGCCCGGCGATGCTTTCCAGCAGCCGCTTCGCATTAGCCGGCGAGCGCAACAGATACAGCGTCTCCTCGATCGACGCCCATTCGCTGGCGGACACCAGCACCGCGCCTTCACCAGACTGGCAAGTGATGGTGACGGGCGCGCGATCGGCGATGACCTTGTCGATCACCGCTTCAAGATCGCGCTGCGCTCCGTCGATACGGATATTGTCCATCGCTCGATCCTAGAGCATAATCCGAACGGCGTGAATCGTTGAGGGATTCCCAAGGGGACTGAAGTCTGATTCAAGCCTGTCACCGGCGACAGGAGGCCGGTCAGATGGGCAAGCCGTTATCGATGGACCTGCGGG
>NZ_CAKLBB010000024.1:0-17423 GCF_920939515.1 Sphingomonas sp. Leaf4
TGCGCGCACCGTCGACGACCTGTCCCGCGCCATCGGCGCCGCCATCGACACCTACACGCCCGCTGAGTGCGCCAACTACTTCGCCGCTGCCGGATACGATGCGTACTGAACGGAATCTGCTCTAGCGCGCGCCGATGTCGAGTTGCTCGCGATCGATACCTCACCGTTCGTCGAGCGGTATCGGAGCAACGACGGGGTGATCGGCAGCAATACCCGGTCGCAGGATACCGCCGTGCAACTGGCGTGGCTCGACGCGACGCTTAGCGGTTCGCGCGCCAAGTGGAAGGTCGTGACGGGGCATCATCCGATCCGCTCGGGCGGCAGCGGCCATGGCGACCAGCCGGAGATCATCGAACGGGTGCTGCCGATCCTGAAACGGCATGGTGTGCAGGCCTATATCGCGGGGCACGACCATGACCTGCAACATATCCGGCGCGACGGGATCGACATGATCCAGTGCGGCGGGGGCATGGAGGCGCGGCCGGTCGCGGCGGTCGAGGGTACGCGCTTCTGCCGCGCCGCCGCCGGGTTCGGCATGGTGCAGGTGGCGGGCGACCTGCTGTCGTTCGACCTGCGCGACGAGCGCGGGGCCAGCCTGTATAATGCGTCGGTGCCGGTGCGGGCGGCGGCGTAAGTTTACAAAGTTTACACTAACGACGTCGTGGCGAGAATTGACGCCGCGGAGGCTATCCGTTCGTTTTCCGTTACTTGGCGGATCAACCTATCTGAACGTCCGAGGTGTACGTTTACGTCGTGCAGACGTCACAGACCATGCCGCAAGGGCGAGGTTCACATGGCTGGCCGGTAGATGTCCTCGATCATGTCAAAGAGCGTGGCGCTTGTTGCGCTCCGGGGTGGGTGTAGCCGCTGGCCAGGGATGTAGGACAGCGATGATCCATTGCGACTGCGGGGCAGGCGCCGGTCAAGACTCCAGCCTTCGCCGGAGCGAGGGTGTGGGGCCAAGGGAGCCTCAATAATCGCGCGACACGCGCACGTTCACGCTCTGGCGGCCGATCGTCGAGATCGAGGAGAGGAGCGAGAGCCAGCGCGTGACCTGGAATTCGATGCGGGTGGCGCTGTAGCCCTGCCCGTCGGTCACGATCTCCGCATAGAAGCGGCGGGTCAGATATTTGCCGGCGGCGACCGAGGTGCCCTGTCCCGTCTGCGGATCGGCGGGGAGGATGCGCAGACGGTCCAATCCGGCGGCACGGCGGACGGCGTTGATCGGGTTGAGGCCCCCTTCCCCGTTCTGGAGTGCGGCGACGGCCGCGGCCAGTTGCAGCGCCTCAGGCGCGGACAGGTTGGTGATCGAGGTGCCGAATAGCAGCCGCGAGAGCAGTTCGTCCTCGGGCAGCGCGGGCACGCTCTGGAAGCTGATTTCCGGCCGGGTCGCGGTGCCGGCGACGCGGATGGTGGCGTTCAGCCCCTGCGTATCGGCGTTGGCGACGATGTCGATCGCCGGATCGGCGGGGATTTCGCCGTTGAAGCGCAGCGCGCCGCGATCGATCTGAAACTCGCGGCCGGCGAATTCATAATTGCCGCGGATTAGGTCGGCCCGGCCGTTGATAACCGGGTTGGTCGGCTCGCCGGTGATGGCGAGGTCGGCGGACCATTCGCTGGTGAGGCCGAGACCGGTGACGATCAGCCCGCCGGGCGCACGCGCGCGCAGGTCGAGCCGCCATGGCGTGGCGGCGGCGGTGACTTCGTCGTCGCCGTCGGGGCGGTTGATCTCGCGGATATTGAGGCGCGGCAGCGGCGCGGTGGCGGTGGCGCGGCCCAGCCGATAGCGGCTGCCGTCCATCCGCACCTGCCCGGAAATCACCCCGCCCGCGCCGTCGCTCTTCACCCGGATCGGCCCGGTGACGGTTGCGCCGATCGAATCGGTATTAATGAGCCGCGCGCGATCGGCATTGAGCGACAGGTCGATGCCGAAGCCGCGCACCGCCGCGAATTCGAAATTGCCGGTGCCGGTGACGCGCCCCTGCCGCCCGTCGCTGGCGGCGAAGCGATCGATGACCAATTGC
This sequence comes from Sphingomonas sp. Leaf4, assembly GCF_920939515.1. Lineage (NCBI taxonomy): Bacteria > Pseudomonadati > Pseudomonadota > Alphaproteobacteria > Sphingomonadales > Sphingomonadaceae > Sphingomonas > Sphingomonas sp. Leaf4. The sequence continues at coordinate 2,025 of NZ_CAKLBB010000024.1, forward strand.
GATCCGTCGAAGCGACCCTGCGCCTCGACCCCGGTCAGGACGGTGCCGGTGATCGAACTTTCGATCCGCGCGCCGCTGGAGCGCACGACGCCGCGAATGCGCGGATCGGCAAGGCGGCCGGTGACGTCGGCACCGACCGCGACCGGGCCGGACAGGTCGAACAGTTCGATGCCGGTCAGCCGCCATAGCGTATCGGCGGGGCCACCGTAGCGAAGCTGCGCGAACAGCGGCGCATTGGCGATACGGGTGGCGAGGTCGCCGCCACCCAGTGGTGCCAGCCGGGCCTGCGCGCGGCCGATGGTCTTGCCGCCGCTGGCCATGACGGCGCGCAGGCCCGCCCGGTTGGCGTCGAGCACGGCGGCGATGCCGACGTCGATCGGCGTCGAGGAAAGGACCAGCCCCGATCGGGTCAGGCCGCGAATGGTCAGGTCGACGCGCCCTGAGGGAGTCTCGCCATCCTGCGCATAGGCGATCTTGCCCGAGGCGGTGCCGCCCAACCCAAGGCCGGGATAGCCGATGTCGAGCACGGCAAGCGGCATGCGTGCGACGTCGAGGTTGACCTCGCTGCGGGTGCCGGTGAGCGCGCCGGCGATCGTGGCGCTACCGCCGGCGAAGGTGAAGCGGGTATCGCCAAGCCGCCAGCCCGCGCCGTCGCGACGCAGGACGGCCGGCGTTTCGAGTTTGAGCGGACGGCGATCGAGCGTGCCTTCCGCCGAGATGCGATATTCGTCTTCGGTGATGCCGATGACGCTCTGGATCGCGAAGGCGCGGCCACGCGAGCCGGCGATCGAGGCGCGTGCCTCGCCGACGCCGTTCACGAGACGGAGGTTGCCCGCCATCCGTGCGATCGACAATTTGCCGCGACGGAACCCCTGTGCGGTTACGGTGGCGTCGAGGCTGGTGGCGTCGCCGAGCACGATCGCTGCTTCGAGGCGGCCGCGCCGAACCTCGCCGATGCTGCCGAGGCGGGCACGCGCGGCGTCGAGCGCGAGGTCGATGCGCTGGTCCTGGCCCTGCGGACGGAAGTCGATCGTCCCCGACAGGCCACCGCCGGCGACGGTCAGGCGGCCGAGAAAGCCGTCCTCGACAATATCGACGCCGCCGGTGGCGCGGGTGCCGCTGACCTCCAGCGCGTCGACCGCGATGCGCGCGGTGCCGCCGCTCGGCAACAGGATCGCCCCTTGCGCAGTGAACGGGCCGAGACGCGAACCACCGGTAGCGCGGTAGGCGAAGCCCTGCGGCGTGGGATCGAGATGGGCGACGACATCGGACAGGCCGAGCGTCGCGTTGGGGCTGGCGAAGCGCAGGTCGAGCGTCGGGCGCGAGATGTCGCCGTCGAGGTTAAGTCGCACCGGGCCATAGGTCGCCTGCCGCCCGACCGCTTCGATATGGAAACTGCCGTCGCGACGGCGATAGCCGTTGCCGGTGAGCGTCAGGCCGGGCGAGGTCAGCCGCAGGCCGCGCAGATACAGCGTGCCGTCGCGGCCGCGTTCTAGCCCGGTTTCGATGCGGGGCAGGCCGACGGTCAGCGAGCGGAAGAAGCCGTTGTCGAGCTGGCGGACCTGCGCCATGCCCCGCCCGATAATGCGGGTGCCGCCGCCCGGGATCGGCACCGCGTTGAGCCGGGTCTGCACGTCGACGACGCCCAGACCGGGGATCAGATAGCGGTTGAGCGCGCCGCTGATGCCGATGTCGTAGCGGCCGGTGGCGAGATCGAGCGTAAGCATGATCCGGCCGTTCAGCTTGTCCGACCGCACGATCAGGTCGTTGCCGACGAGGGTGCGCGCATCGACGCGGAGATTGCCCACGACCGAGAGGTTGCGCAGGATGCCGCCGGCGACCTCGCCGATGCCGGTGACGCGCTTTGCGGCGAGGCGGATCGGGATGGTGACGGGGGCGCGGCTCAACCGCCCCTGCCCGGCGGCGACCACGCCCTCGAACCCGGTCTGGTCGAACGCCAGCCGGTCGGCGCGCAGGCGATAGTCGAACTTCGCGGTGGCGAACGCGCCATCGAGGATCGCGCGCAGTTCGATGGCGCGGCCGGTCATGTTGGGGAACAGCGATGCCGGGCGCAGCAGGCGGGCGCGCAGGCGCAGGTCGCGAAACGCGCTGGTGCCCAGATCGACGATGCCGTCGGCTTCGAGCGCGAGCGCGGGGCTGCGCAGCGCGAGCTGACCGTCGATCCGGCGGTTGGCGAAGATGGCGTTGCCGGTGACGCGGACCCGGGGGGCGGTGAGGCGTTGCAGCTTGCCTTGCAGCAACACCGACGGCGCGAGCGTGCCGTTCAACGCGTAGCGGCCGGCGCGAACGGCAAGGTCGAGGTCGGCGATCGACTGGCCGGCGGCGGTGGCGGCGAGGCGGCCGTCCCATGCGCTCCAACGGCCGTCGCCGGTGAGCGTGAGATCGAGCGGACGGCGGATGCCGCTGGCAGTGGCGAGCAGGCCGTCGGCGACGCCGCGCGCGCGCAGCTCGACGTCGAAGCGGTCGCGATCGGGTTCGACGTCGAGGCGCAGCCGCAACCGGTCGCTGCGCGCGATGTCGAGTGCGAGGTCGACCAGCGCCCGCCCCGAGCGAATATCGGCCTGCCCGAGCAGCCGGCCGATACGCGGGGTTCCGGTGACGGCGCGGGCAAGTTCGAGTCGGTCGACCGAGAGGCGGCCGATGCGGATGTCGAACGACGGCAGGATCGGCCCGCGCCGGCCGGTCGGCGTCGGTTGCGGCAGTTTGGCGAGGATCGCGCGCGGGATGTGCAGGCGGGTGATCGACAGGCGGTTCGACCAATAGTCCCATGGCCGCCAGTCGAGCTGCGCCAGCGGCGCGCGCAGCACGAGGCCCTGCGGGTCATAGATGCGGACGTCGACCAGCCGGGGGTTGCGGTAGATCGAGCCTTCGATCCGGCCGATGCGGTAGCGCATGCCGTTGGTGGGCTTCAATGTCGCGATGCGGTTGGCGATCAGCCGGTGGCCGGGACCGGTATCGATCGCGATCAGCAGGCCGGCGATGGCGACGACGATCGCCAGCAGCAGTTGCAGCAGCCGGCGGCCCCAGCCGATGCGCGGTTTGGCCGGCGGCGGTGCGGCGTCGGGCTCGCTCAAAACGCCTGTCCGAGCGAGACATAGACGGCGATGCGCGGGTCGCCGCGCTGCGGGTTGATCGGCGTGCCGACGTCGACGCGGATCGGGCCGAAATTGCTGTAATAGCGCACCCCGATCCCCGCGCCGTAGCGCAGGTCCGACAGGCCGGGCAGCGGCGAGGTATCGATGTTGCCCGCGTCGAGGAACGGCACGACGCCGAAATTGCCGAACGCGCGCACCCGCGCCTCGATCGAGAATTCGGCGAGGCTGCGGCCGCCGATCGGATCGTTGTTGGGATCGCGCGGGCCGATGCTCTGGAAACCATAGCCGCGCACCGACGCGCCGCCGCCGGCATAGAAGCGCCGCGACGGGGCGACCGCATCGCGCGGTGCGCCGAGAATCGAGCCGATCCGCGCACGACCGGCGAGCACGACGCGGTCGTTCACCGACTTGTAGACGCTGCCGTCGAGCTGCACGCGGGTGTAGCCGAACACGTCGCCCTGCAACGACAGTTCGGGGCTGAACCGGCCGCCGAGGCGGAAGCCGCGCGTCGGGTTCAGCAGGTCGTCGGACCCGTCGTAGTTGAGGCTGGTCGGCACCGCGCCGATGAAATAGGTCCGCCGGCGTGGATCGCCGGTGGCGACGATCACGTCGCGCTCGTCGGTCGCCAGCAGCTCGGCGCCCAAGGACCACGTCCATGTCTTTTGAAAGAAGATGTTGGTCTGGCGCTCGAGGCTGCCCGAGAGCGAGACGGTGTTCGCCTCGAACGCATCGCGCACGAGATGGGTGGCGGCGATCTGGCCGGTCAGCACCCGGTCGCGGCCGTGGAAATTGTTGCGGCGGAAGGTGACGGCCGCGACCTGCTCGCGCGTGCCCAGCACGCCGCGCAACGTCAGCGCGCCTTCGGGGGGGAACAGGTTGCGGTGGGTCCAGCTCCCCTCGACCCGCGCGCCTTCGCCCGTGCCATAACCCAGTTCGGCGGCGATGGTGCGCGGCGGCGCGGGCTCCATCGCGAGATCGAGGTCGACGGTGCCGGGCACCTGTCCCTCGACCGGGGTCAGGCGGACCTGCGAGACGAGGCTGGTCTGAACGATCGCGCGGCGCAGATCGTCGACCAGCGTCGAATCATAGGTCTCGCCAGGTTTGAAGCGGGCGATGTCCTGGGCATGATCGCCATCGAACACGCGGTTGGGGCGGGCGACGATCCGGCCGAAGCGACGCTCGCCGCCGGGCTGGACCGGCACCTCGATCGTCGCGGTGCGCGTGGCATGGTCGACGGTGATCTCGGGCTCGCCGACCTTGGCGAAGGGGAAGCCTTCGCGGCCGATGGTCTCGGTGAGCTTTTCCTGCGCGGCGACGATGGTGTCGCCCTGCACGGGGGCCTGCGGCGCGATCGGGAAGGCTTCGCGCAAGGTTTCGGCCTTGGCGCCGGCGGCGGCGATGCCCGGCGTGCGGACCTGCGCGAAGCGGTAGCGTTCGCCCGGTTCGACTTCGAGGTAGACGATCAGCCGGTCGCCTTCGGGCCGGACGCTGGTGGCGATGCGCGCATCGAAATAGCCTTCGTTGCGCAGCAGTTCGTCGAGGGTGCGGGCATCCTCGCGCGCGCGGCGATCGATCTGGGCGGCGTTGGCCGGTTCGCCTTCGTTCGCGCGCAACGTCGAGAGTTCGTTGAAGCGCTGGCGGAACAGGTCGGTGTCGATCGCGTCGATGCCGGTGATGCGGTAATTGTAGCGCGTCTCCCCCGCCGCGTTAACCGATCGGATCGCGGCCAGCGGATCGGCCGGTTCGGGCGCGATCTCGGGCCAGGCGACGCCGATGTCGGGCAGGTCGGCCAAGGGCGCATCGGGGGCGAGCGGTACATCCTGCGCACGCGCGGGCGCGGCGACGACCACGAGCCATCCGGCGCTCAACAGCAACACAAGCCGGACACTCGACATGGCAGCCGTCCTAGCCCGTGGGGGTAGCCGCCGCCAAGGGGCTAAACCAGCGTTGCTGCGCCGGATGGTAGCATGGGCGCGGCGATTGTGGCAGGAGGGCGCGCGATGAGCGATCCTTCCCACACTCCGCGCGCCGGCGGCCTGCCGATCGCGATCGGCACCATGGCCGGGGCAATCGGCGGCGCGCTGGCCGGCGAGGCAACGATCGGCGTGCTGGCCGGCTTCGCGATCGGCGTCGTGATCGCAATCGTCATCTGGCGGCGCGACCGGCGCGGGTAGCGTTTCCGAACAGATTTCCAGACTTCGATCCATGCCGCATCGTCACCCCGGAACCAGTCCGGGGTGACGAACGGGCGGCCGTTTCGGCCGAAAATGACGAAGATCGGCCGGAAATGCCGAATATCGATCGGTCCTAGAAACGCACCGGCACCCCGAGCATCAGCGTGCGGTTGACCCCCGCCAGTTCGCGATAGTCGAGGCGGACGCCGATCCGGCGCGACGCGCGAACCTCGATGCCGCCGCCATAGGTGACGCTGTGGCTCCAGTCCGAGGCACCCTCGACGGCGAAATCGTCGGTGACGCGCACCCGGTGCGCGCCATAGCCGAGCGTGGCATAGACCAGCGCATGGTCGCCGATGACATAGCCGGCACGCCCGCCGACGCGGTAGTTCCATTGCGGATCCTCGGCATAGACGCCGCCGGGCAGCCGTGCGGTCGCCTGCGTCCCGCCGGTGCCGATCGCCGCTTCGGCCCCGAGCCGCACGCGCGGCGCGACGGCAAGGTCGAACCCGGCGAAGGCACCGCCCGCCACCCCGCGCGAGCGATAGGTGTTCGTCTCGGTCACGTTGAACAGCGGCACGGTGATCTCGAGATCGAAATGATGCTCCTGCACGCCGATCTCGGCCCCGGCATAGCCGCCGGTAAAGGCAGTGTTCAGCCGGTCCTGGGCATGGCCCGGCATCGCCGACGCGACCATCGCCGCGCCGGTCGCCACCAGCAGTTTCATGTTCATCACTATCCCTTTCGCTCGATCGGCAGCGACTCCCGCGCCGCCGATAACGCTTGTGTAAGACAGCAAAATGTTTCTGTAAAACAGAAATAGATTGGTGTTATGCAGCGATCATTCGAGCAGGCGGGGGTCGCATCGCCTGCCGGTGTATCACAGCCTTCGTGACAGCCAGACGACACGACCGACGATGTCCGGCGGCGTGGCCAGCACGACCGGCGGATAGGCGGGATTGTCGCTGACCAGCTCCACCCCGCCGGGCGCGCGGGCGAGCCGCTTGACCAGCAACAGCCCGTCGTGGCGGACGACATGGATCCGGCCCGACTGGCCGCGTCGGTCGCCCTGATCGACAAGGATCATGTCGCCGTCGGCCAGCGTCGGTTCCATCGAATCGCCGCGCACCGCGATCATCGAGGCATCGGCGGCGCGCACGCGCAACGCGCGCAGCAGATCGGCGTCGAGCCGGTGGACGCCATCGGCGGCATCGTCGCCCAGCAGGCCGCCCGGCCCCGCCGATGCGGTCGCATCGATGCGGGGCACCGCCACCCATTCGCGCGCGGGGGGCGCGCCGAGCAGCGTTTCGGCGATGCCGAGATAGCGCGCGAGGATCGTCCGATCGCCCTCGGCCAGCCGGCGCGGGGTGCCGCGTTCGACGAACTGCTGGATATAGGCCGGGTTGCGGCCAATCAGCCGTGACAGCTCCATCAGGCTGACGCCGCGTGCCTGCGCGGCATGGGCGATCGCGGTGCGAGGGTCGGCCGGGTCCATTACCGCATCCTACACATAGGAAAAATCCTAGACAAGTTGGATTTACAAGAACAGAACAAGAACTAATCAATGCAGCGGTGGGAGGCGCAGGTGAACATCATTCTGGCGAGGATCGGCCAGCATCTGGAGAAGACGGGCATGGCGGAGACGAAATTCGGACGCTGCGCGGTGGGCGATCCGCGGCTGATCGGCGACCTGCGGCGGGGGCGCATCCCCCGACCGGCGATGGTCGCGCGGATCGAATCCTATATCGCCCAGCGGGAGGGGGCACGATGAGCCGGGGACCCGATGCGGCGACGCTGCTGGAGCGGCGATTGCGGATCGCGGCGGAGGCGGTGGGCGTGACCATCGTCATCACCGCGTCGGACTGGACACGCTGGGCAAGCGCCACGTTCAACGGGGCGAAGCACCGGCTGACGGTGACGAGCGAGGATGGCGGGTTCGCGACGTGGCTGGCGACGCTGAGTGAGGCGGAACTGCCGCTGCGCGGGCATCTGGTCGCCGATGTCGCGGTGGCGCGGGTGGCGGCGGGGGTCGCCGACCTTGATGTGCTGACGGTGGAGAAGCGGTAGGGGGGTCGGAAGCGCTGGCTTGCCTCGTCGCCGAAGATTTGTTCCGGGGTGACAAGGGGACTGGGGCCGATCGACATTCCTTCGCGCGTCGTCACCCCGGACTTGTTCCGGGGTCCACCTGGCCCCAAGCGCTGTCGATACAGCCTCAAGGCGCACCGATTGCCGAGCCGTGGACCCCGGAACAAGTCCGGGGTGACGAAAGGGGTGGCTGTTGCGGCCGAAAATGACGAAGATTGGCCGACAATGTTGAATGTCGATCGGCCCTAGACCTGAAACAATCGTCATCCCAGTGCAGGCTGGGATCTCCCGTGGACGGCGCACGGCAGGAGCCGCATGAGGCCCCAGCCATCGCTGGGGCGACGCTTCGGTTCGGACGAATCGGAGTTTAGGGGCCGGGACGCCCCTATTCCTTTTCGCCCGTTGCCATGCGGCGGAGCTGGCCGAGCGTGGCGGCGAGCCCTGCGGGGACGCGCGGTGCCGGCGGTTCGGGCGTGGCGGGTGGTTCGGGTGGTGGCGGTTCGGAGGTGGCGATCGGCGTAGGCACAGCCTGCGGGGCGATCGGGGCTGGCGGTTCGGTCTGTACCGGGGGTTCGGGCAGCGGATCGCGCCGCGACAGACCCTCGTCGAGACGGGCGAGGAGGGCCGACAACGAGGGTTCGCCGGTCGGTTTCGGCAGGGACTGTAGATCGGGTTTCGACGCGGCTGCTTCGGGGCGGCTGTCGCTCCCCTCCCCGACAAGCGACGGGTCGGGAGTGGGTTGGTCGAGGGCTGGCGGTGGCGTTTCCTCAGCGGCCGACTCATCCCCGGCCCCTCCCTTGTCCGGGAGGGGAATCGGGTCGGTTTGACGATCCTCGGGCAGCGTCACCGCATCGGGGCGGAACAGCGGCTTGACGGTAGGCGTCGGTGCGGCCGGGGCGGCGGGCAGCGCGTCGGGATCGAACATCGCCAGCGGCATATCGAGATCGCGCGGGATCGTGCGTTCGCCGTCCGGGGTGGCGGGCACCAGCGGCGTGTCGAGGAACGGCGCGCCGAGATCGCGGTCGGCGCGGACCGGCGGGCGCGGCGGCGCGTCGGGATGGGCATCGGCGCGCCGGACCGAGGGCGGGACCTCGGCACGGCGCGGTTTGGCCTTGGGCTTGCGGCGCGGAAGCGGCAGCACCGCGGCGGGCGCGAGCAGCATCAGCCCCAGCCACAGCAGCACCGTCACCAGCCCGCCGAAGCCGAGCATCAGCCCGGCGCGCGCGGTCCAGCCGAGCGGCGGTGCTGCGGCAGGAAGCAGCGCGGGCAGGCCGCTGGCCATCACCGCCGCCTCGATCCGCCATGCGGGCACGAGCGCGACCAGCGCGACGACGGCCAGCCCGGCCACCCCCGCGACGGTGGGGGCGAGCGGCAGGCCCGGTTGGCGTGGCGCGTGGGTCGTGGCCATCACCCGTCCGATCGGTTGGCGGCGATCAGCCGCTGGTAGAGGGGTTCGTAGCGCGCGACGTTGCTTGCCCAGTCGCGCTCGCGCTCGACGAAGGCGCGGCCGCGATCGCGCATCGCGTCCCAGTCGCTGCGATCGGCGAGGCGGGCGGCGACACGGGTCGCGAGCGCGGCGGGATCGTCGGGTGGGAACAGCGTGCCGGTGTCGCCGTCGCGGATCAGCTCGCGGTGGCCGCCGACGTCGGATGCCGCGACGAGGCGGCGCTGCGCCATGGCTTCCAACGGTTTGAGCGGCGTGACGAGGTCGGTCAGCCGCATCGCCTTGCGCGGATAGACCAGCAGATCGACGAGGCCGTAATAGCGCTCGACCTGATCGTGCGGCACCCGGCCGACGAAGCGGATCGCATCGGCCACCGGCGAGGCGGCGGCGCGGGCGCGCAGGTCGGCCTCCATCGGCCCGCCGCCGACCAGCAAGAGGGCGACGTTCGGGCGGGCGGCGACCAGCGCGGGCATCGCCGCGATCAGCGTGTCAAGCCCCTCGTAATCGTAGAAGCTGCCGATGAAGCCGAGCACGTCCTTGCCGGCCAGGCCCAGTTCGGCGGCGAGCGCGGTGTCGGGAGGCGGCGGCGTGCCGAACAGCGTCAGGTCGACGCCGTTGGGGGACACCATGATCTTGTCGGACGCGATGCCGCGCGCGATCAGGTCGCGCCGCAGCCCCTCGCAGATCACCGCGACGCCGTCGACTTTCCGCACCGCGTGGGTTTCGAGCGCGCGGGTGGTGCGGTAGCGCAGCGAGCCTTCGGTCCCGGTGCCGTTGCCGACCGAGGCATCTTCCCAGAAGGCACGGATTTCATAGACCAGCGGCAGGCGGTGGCGCTTCGCCACCCCCATCGCCGCCAGCGCGCCCAGCACCGGCGAATGGGCGTGGAGGATGTCGGGCTTCACCAATTCCACCACCCGTTCGATCGACCGGGCGAAGGCACGGATCTCACGCACTTCGCCGAGCGGCGAGGGCAACGGGGCAATGGGTGCGGTACGGTGGAAATCGATGCCGTCGATCGTCTCGCGCGGAACGTGCGTGACGCCCTGGCGCGGGCCGGTGACGGCGGCGACCTCCCACCCCCGCCCCATCTGCGCGGTCAGGATCGCGCGGGTGCGGAACGTATAGCCGCTGTGCAGCGGCAACCCATGGTCGAGAACATGAAGGATACGCATCGGCAGCCGTTTACCATGGGAGGGCTTAAGGAGACGTGACCTTCGCCCCCCGGCCCCGGCCAGTCAGTGGTAGATCACGGCATGCCGTGCGAGCAGCAACCGTGGCCGGGCGGTGTCGTCCTCCCGCCATGACAGGCGCCACGATCGGTAATCATCGCCGGAAGGGCCGAACGACAGCTCGACGGCATAAGGTGCCCCGGATTCAACGGGCTGCTGCTGCGTGACGACGCCGTGGTCCATCCGACTGAGCACCCGGCTGATCCCGCTGTCGATGTCGATTCGGAACAATGCGTCGAGGGGCAGCGCGGCCAGTGCCTTGCGCGAATCCGTGCAGGCGGGTTTTTCGTCGCTCGTCCCGCAACGCACATCCATCGGCAGCGGTGCGCCTGCCTTCGCCGCGCGCATCGTTGCGATCAATCGACGGTAGGCGGCGAGTTGCCGTTCACGATCGTTCGTGCCGATTGATACGAATCCATCGCTCGCGGCGCAATTGCGCGCCGTGGCGGTGTGGGCGGGATAGACGATCGCGTACCGGAGATATTTCTCAGGCGGACGGATCGTCAGCACGCTGTCGTCGGGCATCGGGATACCCACCGGGCCGCCCTGTACCGTGACTCGATACTCGGTCCGTTCGCACAGGTCGGGTCCGGCGACGCGCGGTGCTGTCCGATACCATGCGTCAAAGACGGTGCCGGGTATGAACTGTCGCCGGATGCTGCCGCCGACGACGGTCCTGTGGATCTCGGGCGGAAGCAGACGATCGGCGAGCCGCATCGCGTCGCCTTGCTCAACCTCCGTCCTGGCGATCGTCTGCGCCTTGGCCGGGGCGTTCGTGATCCCCGCAGCGAGAAGGCCGGTCAACGCGATTCGAAGCGGAATAGTCTCCATCGCGTCAGCTTGGGCGGGTCGCGCACGTCGGGCAAGCCATTGTAGCAGCGCCTCAATCCCCCGCGAAGGCGAACGGGGTTAGCCCCCCCTCGCGTTCGTCGATCCGCATCGCGCGGGCGAGCGGCGGGGCCGAGCGTTGGGGGCAGGCGATGCGGGTGCAGGCGCGGCAGCCGGGGCCGACGGGCACGCCCGGCGCGGCGAGGTCCAGCCCGCGTGCCGCCGCAAGGCCGCTCGCCTGTTCGGCGGCGATGCCCAGCATCACCACGAACCGCGCGCGGACCTCGCCCGCCAGCGCACCCGGCGGGGTGACGGTACGCGCGAGCGTCAGCCAGCGGCCGCCCTCCTCCGGGTCGACGCATTGCACGATCGTCTCGCCGCCGCGCGCGAAGGCGTCGAACGCGCCGAGCAGCGGACAGGGCGTGCCTTCGACCAGCGGCGACTGGCTGGCCCCGGCGAAGCGTTTCGACACCTGTCCGGCACGGTCGAGGCGGAGCATGCAGAACGACAGCCCGCGCGCGCCGACGCGGTGGAGCGTGGTCAGCCGGTGCGCGACATGTTCGAACCCCGCGCCGAAGCGGCGGCCAAGCAGCGCGATGTCATAGCCGGTCGCCTCGCACGCGCGCAGGAAGCGGGCATAGGGCATCATGACGGCGGCGGCGAAATAGCCGTGGAGGTGGCGGCGCAGCCATTGTTCGGCGGTGCGATCGGTCAGCCCCGCGCCGCGCACCAGCGCCTCCACCTCGGCGCGCGCCTCGACATGGCCGAGCGTGCGCGCCATCGCGAAGCTGCGCGAAGCGGGGTCGAGCCGTTCGGACAATTGCAACTGGCGCGCGTGCAGATCGGTGCGGTGGAGGTGGTCGGGCATCGTCTCGACGGGCAACAACCGGACCGACAGATGGTGGCGCACGCGCAGCCGGTCGGCCATCGCCGCCGCCGGATCGCCGCCGCTCTGGCGTAGCTCGTCGGCCAGCGCCTCGGCTTGGGCGTCGAGATCGGGGAAATGGTTGCGCCAGCGCTCGATCGCGGCGCGCGCCTCGACCGCCGGGTCGGCGACGGCGACTCCTGCCCCACCGCCGCCCAGCCGGTCGAAGGCGCGGGCGAACGCCTCCGCGCCGCCCGGCGCGCTCGCCAGCCATTCGGCGATGTCGCCGCGATCGAGTGCGAGGTCGGCGAACAGCGGATCGGCGAGTCGCCGCCGCATCGGATCGATGCCGCCGCCCGGCTCGCTCGCTGCCAGCGTGCGGGCATCGAAGCCGTAGCGTTCGGACAGCGCGACGAGCAGCGCGGCGGTGATCGGGCGCTGGTTGCGCTCGATCAGGTTGAGGTAGCTGGGCGAGATGCCGAGCGCGGCCGCCATCGCCGCTTGGGTCAGCGCATGGCCCCGGCGCAGGCGGCGAACCGCGTGACCGGCGAAGAGCTTGGTGTCCATGTGCGCTCTTTCTCGCCTCCCTAAAAAGGGAGGGCTGGGGGTGGGTCGGGTTGTGGCGGGCGTTACGTTCCCTCGCGGGCCTACCCCCCCACCCCTCCCTTGCCAGGGAGGGGAGTTGTCAGTTCTTTACAATGCTACAACAGGACGAGGATCAACGACAACAGGCAGACGCGATTTCCGGCGCGATCCGGCTGCGCAAACCGTGTTTCCTAGGCCATTGTCCTGTCAACGATACGACAGACTGTAAAGGAAATGACCATGGACTTCGCCGATCTCATCGCCGCCCCGCCCGGCCGTTTCGACGGGATCGAGCGGCCCTACACCCCGGCCGACGTCACCCGGCTGCGCGGATCGGTCATGGTTGAACACACGCTGGCACGGCGCGGGGCGAACCGGTTGTGGGAGTTGCTGCACAATGAGGACTATGTCCATGCGCTGGGCGCGCTGTCGGGCAATCAGGCGATGCAGATGGTGCGCGCCGGGTTGAAGGCGATCTATCTGTCGGGCTGGCAGGTCGCGGCCGACGCCAACACCGCCGGGCAGATGTATCCCGACCAGTCGCTCTATCCGTCGAACGCCGGACCGGAACTGGCCAAGCGGATCAACGCGACGCTCGGGCGCGCCGACCAGATCGAGCATATGGAGGGGGGTGCCGGCCGCGACTGGTACGCGCCGATCGTCGCCGATGCCGAAGCCGGGTTCGGCGGGCCGCTCAACTGTTTCGAGATCATGAAGGCCTATATCGCCGCCGGCGTCGCCGGGGTGCATTACGAGGACCAACTGGCATCGGAGAAGAAGTGCGGGCATCTGGGCGGCAAGGTCCTTATTCCGACGCAGGCGCATATCCGCAACCTCGACGCGGCGCGCCTCGCGGCGGATGTGGCGGGCGTACCGACCATCATCTGCGCGCGGACCGATGCCGAAAGTGCGCGCCTCATCACCTCGGACATCGACGAGCGCGACCACCCGTATCTGACCGGCGAGCGGACCCCCGAGGGCTTCTTCCGGTTGCAGGAGGGCACCGGCGTCGACCATTGCATCGCGCGCGGCATTGCCTTCGCGCCGCATGCCGACCTGTTGTGGTGGGAGACGAGCAAGCCCAACCTCGCCGACGCGCGGCGTTTCGCCGAGGCGGTGCGCAAGGAATATCCAGACAAGCTGCTCGCGTACAATTGTTCGCCGTCGTTCAACTGGGAAAAGAACCTCGACCGCGACGACATCGCCCGCTTCCAGCGGGAGATCGGGGCGATGGGGTACAAGTTCCAGTTCGTGACGCTGGCCGGGTTCCACCAGCTCAACTTCGGCATGTTCGAGCTGGCACGCGGCTACCGCGATCGCGGCATGGCGGCGTACAGCGAACTGCAACAGGCCGAATTCGCCGCCGAGGCCAATGGCTACACCGCGACCCGCCACCAGCGCGAGGTGGGCACCGGCTATTTCGACCTCGTGGCGACCACGCTAGCCGGCGGCAGTTCGTCGACCACCGCGCTGAAGGAATCCACCGAAACGGCCCAGTTCGACAAGGCCGCCTGAACGTTACATCGAAGGAGAGACACAATGCCCGAACCGACCCGCAGCCGCGCCGTTTTCTCGACCGAGGACTTCCGTTTGCTCAAGGAAGCGCTGGCGAGCCATATCCAGTCGATCGCCGACGATCCCAAGTCGAGCAAGTTCGCTCACTTGTACCATCGGTTGGGTCGCATCTGACCGGTTTTGGTTCACGCGGAGGCGCGGAGGCGCAGAGAGAGTCCATTGGTGGCATCCGTTCCGCGACCGGGAGACGTTTGCGTCCGTTGCCAAGGGGATGACGGCCGCTGATGCGGCGGTATGTGGCAACGACCGCACCCCCTCCGCGTCTCCGCGCCTCCGCGTGAACAACCCTTCTTCGTGCCTTCGCGTGAACCCACCCCCCCCCCAGCGCAACGGGCGCGTCACCCACCGGTGGCGCGCCCGGTTCGCGTGAAGTAGCCTCGCCCCGAGGGAGAGGCACGATGGACATGGCGACGCTGTTCCGGCTCGACGGGCGGACCGCATTGGTGACGGGCGGTACGCGCGGGATCGGGCGGATGATTGCAAAAGGCTTCGTCGCGCAGGGGGCGCGGGTGTTCATCGCGTCACGCGATGCCGATGCGTGCCGGGCGACGGCGAAGGCGATCGGGGCGACCGCGCTGCCGCAGGACGTGGGCGACGTCGCAGGATGCCGCGCGCTGGCCGAACGATTGGGGGACCAAGTCGACGCGCTCGATATTCTCGTCAACAACGCCGGGGCGGCATGGGGTGCCGCGTTCGACGAGTTTCCCGAGGCAGGGTGGGACAAGGTCATGGACCTGAACGTCAAATCGCCGTTCTTCCTGACCCAAGCGCTTCACCCGCTGCTCAAGGCCGGCGCTACTCCGCAGCGTCCGGCGAAGGTCATCAACATCGCCTCGATCGACGGGCAGCGGATCAATCCGTGGGAGACGTATAGCTATCAGGCGTCGAAGGCGGCGCTGATCCACCTGACGCGGCGGCTGGCGGCGCGGCTGGCGCGTGATTCGATCCATGTGTCGGGGATCGCGCCCGGCGCGTTCGCCAGCGACATGAACAAGGCGGCGCGCGACCATGGCGAATCGCTGGCGAAGGCCATCCCGGCGGGGCGGATCGGGCGCGACGAGGACATGGCGGGGGCGGCGATCTACCTCGCGTCGCGCGCCGGCGACTATGTGGTGGGCGAGACGATCACCGTCGACGGCGGGCTGGTGCATGCCAGCACCGGGACGGCGTAGCGCCGATCGACATCCTTCGTGCGTCGTCACCCCGGACTTGTTCCGGGGTCCACCTGGCCCCGAACGCTGTCGATAAAACCTCAAGGCGCACCGATTGCCGAGCCGTGGCCCCCGGAACAAGTCCGGGGTGACGAAAGGGGTGGCTGTTTCGGCCGAAAATGACGAAGATCGGCCGGCAAGGCTGAATGTCGATCGCTACTAGGGTCTGTGGGGATTCACAAAGTTGTGCGGATGTGATTCACGCTATGGATGGATCGTGACGTACTGACGGACGCCCAATGGGCAAAGATCGAGCCGCATTGCCTGGGCAAGCGGACTGACCC
>NZ_CAKLBB010000025.1:0-15159 GCF_920939515.1 Sphingomonas sp. Leaf4
TTCTTTTGCAAGCTCAAGGAGTTCAAACGCATCGCCATGCGTGCCTGCAAAACAGATCGCAGCTTCGAGGCCATGATCTACCTCGTCGCAGCCGTCATCAACTCACGTTGAATCCCCACAGGCCCTAATTCAGTCTGCAGCAGCAGCCCCGCCACCTGCGCGGTATGGCCGATCGGCGGCTGGCCGGGGGTCGAGCGTGCCTGGAAGCCCCAGTTCACCTTGCCGATGTCATGCAATGCTACCAGCACCGCGAGGCGGATGACGTCCAGCTCGGTCAGCCGCCTGCCCGCCGCCGCTTCCAGCGCGGGCCGCCACGCCGGGAGCAGCGCGAGGAACGCCGCCGCCACGTCGAGGCAATGGTCGGTGAGCGGCAGCGCCGCGACGATACGGTCGTCCTCGTCCCGCTCAAGCTTCGCCCATGGTCGCATGACGTCCACTTGCTTTCTCCCCGTTTCCGTACCGTCGGCATATCCATCGCC
This sequence comes from Sphingomonas sp. Leaf4, assembly GCF_920939515.1. Lineage (NCBI taxonomy): Bacteria > Pseudomonadati > Pseudomonadota > Alphaproteobacteria > Sphingomonadales > Sphingomonadaceae > Sphingomonas > Sphingomonas sp. Leaf4. Next base: position 480 of record NZ_CAKLBB010000025.1, read on the forward strand.
GGTCGGTGTCGCCGCGCCATTCATATCCATAATGGCGGTATTTCCGCCAGCGGCGGGCCGAACGATCGGTAACGGACCCAGTCTGCGTTGTCCCCCTCCCCCCACCCCCGCACCATGCCTGTCCGGGAGGGGAAACGGTCCGATGGATGCGGCGCAACGACGGGGCGGAACGGGCGGATCGGGTCCGTCGATCGGACAGTTCGTGTCGCTGCGCGGCCGGCTCTGGCTGGTCGAAGGCGAACCGGATGGCCCGTATGACGGCCATTATCTCGCCTGCGTCGACGACGACGCCGGCGGCGAGGAAGCCCGCGTCCTGTGGAGCGCCGAGATCGATCCCCGGCTGCGCGACGAGGAGGCGTGGGACACGCTGGCCAACGGCGGCGGCGACGCCCGGCTGTTCGCCGCCTATTTGCGCACCGTCCGCTGGCGCACCGCGACCGCCGCCGAACGCGATCTGTTCCAGGCGCCGTTTCGCGCCGGCATCCGGCTCGACCCCTATCAGTTGCTGCCGCTGCGCAAGGCGCTGCGCCTGCCGCGCGTCAACCTGCTGATCGCCGACGACGTCGGGCTGGGCAAGACGGTGGAGGCCGGGCTGATCCTGCGCGAGCTGCTGCTGCGGCGGCGGGTCGACTATGCGGTCGTGATCGCCCCGGCGGCGATGACCGGCCAGTGGCGCGAGGAATTGCAGACGAAGTTCGGCCTCGCGTTCGAGATCGTCGATCGCCAGCATCTCGAAACGCTGCGTCGCCGCCGGGGCTATGGCGCGAACCCATGGGCCACCGGATCGCGCTTCATCCTGTCGCACCGGTTGCTGACCGACGAAGCCTATGTCGCGGGCCTGCGCGACGTGCTGGAGGATTTTCGCGCCCGCTCGCTGCTGATCCTCGACGAAGCGCATCATGCCGCGCCCTCGGGCGGCGGGCGCTATGCGATCGAAAGCCAGTTCACCCGCGCGCTGCGCGACCTGTCCGACCGGTTCGAACATCGCCTGTTCCTGTCGGCCACGCCGCACAACGGCCATGCCAACAGCTTCGCGACATTGCTCGAACTGCTCGATCCACAGCGGTTCACGCGCGGGGTGCCGGTGCGCCCCGCCGATCTCGAACCGGTCATGGTCCGCCGGTTGAAAAGCGACCTGCGCGCATTGGGCGAGGCATTTCCCGAACGGGTCGTCGAACCGGTCGTCCTGACCGGCCTGCCCGCCGATGCACCGGAACTTCGCCTGGCAGCGATGCTCGCCGCGTATCGCGACGTGCGCGAGCGGCGGATCGGGACGCTTGGCGGACCGGCGGCGGCGCGGGCGCGCCTCGCGTTCGTCGGCCTGCAACAGCGGTTGCTGTCGTCGATCCCGGCCTTCGCGCGGACCTTGCGCGTGCATCTGACGACGCTCGACCGGGCGATCGCCGGGACGGCGGCGGCGGTTTCCGCGCCCGACGATGTCGAGGTCGAGCCCCCCGAACGCGCCGATCAGGAAGCGGCGCTGCTCGACCGGCTCGATACCGCCGCCGCCGATCAGGCCGAGGCGGCGACGCTGGCGGGTATCGGCGGTGCGTCGCACGCCCATCTGCTGGCCGAGCGGGCCTGTGCCGCCGAGATGCTCGACCTCGCCGAGCGCGTGCGCGGCCAGGGCGATGCGCGGGTGCGCTGGCTGCTCGACTGGGCCGCTACGCATCTGCTCGATGGGGATGGGCGGTGGCGCGACCGGCGGCTGATTCTGTTCACCGAATATGAGGATACCCGCCGCTGGCTCGAACGGCAGTTGGGGGTGCTGCTCGATCCGTCCGACGGCCATGAGGCGTCGCGTATCGCCAGCTTCACCGGCATCACCTCGATCGAGCGGCGCGAGGCGATCAAGCGGGCGTTCAATGACCCTGACGATCCGCTGCGCATCCTGATCTGCACCGATGCCGCGCGCGAGGGGATCAACCTTCAGGCACAGTGCCACGACCTGATCCATGTCGACCTGCCGTGGAACCCCGCCCGGCTGGAACAGCGCAACGGACGGATCGACCGCAAGCTGCAACCCAGCCCGACCGTCACCTGCCGCTATTTCGTCTATGCCGACCGGCCAGAGGACGTCGTGCTCGACGCGCTGGTCCGCAAGACCGAGCTGATCCGCCGTCAACTGGGCTCGGCGGGTCAGGTGCTGGGCGCGCGGATCGCCGATCGTATGGGCGGGGGGATCGCCCGCACGGCGGCCATCGATCTCGCCGCCCGCATCCGCGACGAGGAAGCCGACGAACGGGTCCGCGCGGCGGTCCGCGATCTCGACGATGGCGACGTCGCCCGCCGCGCCCGGCTGAAACGCGAGCAGGCCGAGCTTGCCGTCGCGCTGGAACGCGCGCGCCGCCGGGTCGGCGTCGAGCCGGACGACCTGCGATCGGTCGTGGCGCTGGCGCTCGAACGGTCGGGTGGCGGCTGGAGCGATGGTGAACGGATCGGAGAAACTCCGGTATTCCGGCTCGATCCGGCGTTCGCGAGTGATGCGGGCTGGCAACCGCTGTTCGACGAATTGCGCGCACGCGGCCCCCGCCCCGGCGAGCGGCCGGGGGAATGGCGTGCCAGCGCCGATGCGCAGGTCCGGCGCGTCAGCTTCGCACCCGCGATCCTGCCCGACGGCCGCGACGCCGGCGATGTGGTGCAGGTACATCTGGAACATCGCCTCGTCCGCCGGCTGCTCGGCCAGTTCCTGTCGGCGGGGTTCCAGCAGGGATTGGAACGGGCCTGCGTCATCGAAACCGCCAGCGTGCCGCGCCCGCGCGTCGTGCTGATCGGACGGCTCGCGTTGTTCGGTGAACGCGCGGCCCGGCTGCACGAGGAGGTGATGAGCGTCGCCGCCGACTGGCGGCCCGCCCCGCGCGACGGGTTGCTCCGGGCACTGGCCGAGGGCGGCGAGGCGGAGGGGCGCGTGCTCGACGGGCTGATCGCGGCGCTGGGCGAGGCGCGGATGGCCGCGCCCGACGTCGCCGCGGCGATCACCGCGCAGGCCGCCGTCGACGTCGCCGATCTTCGCCCGGTCCTTGCCGAACGGGCAGCGGTGCGGCAGGCGCGCATTGCCGCCGAACTCGACCGCCGCGCCGCCGATGAGGCCGATACGCTCCACGCACTGTTGCAACAGCGGATCGATCGCATCCGCCGCGAACGGGGCAGCGACGATCGCCAGTTCGCGCTGTTGCTCGACCCCGCCGAGGCGCGACAGCGTGCCGCCGACCGCCGGTCGTGGGAGCGCGCGGCGACGCGGCTCGACGACGAACTGGTCCGCGAGCCGGAACGGCTGCGCGCGGCGGCCAGGGTGCGCGCGAGCCGGCTGGAGCCGATCGGGCTGGTCTATCTCCATCCGCCCGGCTGGAGCGGCGAATGAGCCGGCCATCGCCCACCGATGCGCACGACTGGATCGGCTATCTCCAGCCGACCGGGCTGGTCGTCGCGTCCGCCGCGCTCGCGCGGATCGGCGCATGGCCGACGCCGCAGGGCGCGGATGACGGCGCGGCCGTGGCACGCGCGCTGGCGGGCACGGATCGCTGGCCCTTCTTTCGGGACGCGCTGGGCTGGCCCGCCGAGCGGGTCGCGGGGGCACCCGGCGGACCGGCGCTGCCCGATGGGTTGCGATGCTCGCTCGATGATGGCGCGACGCTGCTTGAACCGGACTGGGCGGTGTTCGCCGCCGACGGGTCGGTGCAGTTGCTCGTACGGATCGAGGGCGATGACGTCGACCTCGACCGGCGGGGCATGCTGGACGGTTGGGCGGCTACCGCGCACCAGCGCTTCGAACGCCTGCTGCGTGAAACCGGCGTTCCGGCAGGCGTGTTGATCGGCGCGCGGCCGACCGGGCGGAAGGAGGGACCGGCGCACGAGGCGGTCCTGCGCCTCGTCGTCGCGCCGCGCGGCGACGTGTCGGGGCATATGACGTGGCCGCTGGCCCCGCTGGGCGAGGTGTCGGGCCGGGCGATGCTCGGCGGGCTGAAATTGTTGCTCGATGCCCATGCGCTGTTCACCGGGCCGCCGTCGCACCGGCTGCCAGCCCTGCTCGCCGAAAGCCGTGCCGCGCAGGCCGATGTGTCGATCCGGCTGGCGGGGCAGGTCCTCGCCAGCCTGCACGAACTGTTGCGCGGTATCGACGCGGCGTCGCCCGAACCCGTCCGCCGGCTGGCCGCGCACGACCCGCAGCATTTGTACGAAGGGCTGCTGACCGTCCTGTTGCGGCTGATCTTCATCCTCTATGCCGAGGATCGCGCGCTGATGCCCTCGGCAGGCGGCGCGGCGGCGGCGATGCTGTACGAACGCGGCTATTCACTGGGCGCGCTTCACCTGCACCTGCGCGACGATGCCGCGCGCCACCCCGATGGCATGGACGAGCGGCGCGGGGCATGGGGGCGGTTGCTGGCGCTGTTCCGGCTGGTCGAGCGCGGGCATCCCTCGGGCTTCATGCAGGCGCGCGGCGGCAAGCTGTTCCGCGAGGCGGCGTTTCCGTTCCTGCTCGGGCAAGATGGCATCGACGATCTGGCGCGGGTGCTGCCGGTCGGCGACGGCTGTATCCTGCGCGTGCTCGACGGGCTGCTGCTGCTGGACGGCGAACGGGTCGCCTATCGGTCGCTCAGCGTCGAACAGATCGGGTCGGTCTACGAAACGGTGATGGGCTTCACCGTCGAGGCGGCGGGCGGCGCGATGCTGGCGATCCGCGCGGGCAAGACCAACCGCGTGCCGGTGTGGGTCGATCTCGCTGCGCTCGCCGCGGTTCGTGGCGGCGAGCGCGAGAAGTGGCTGAAGGAGGCGACCGGGCGCGGTACCTTTCCCGCCGCTGTCGCGAAGGGGCTGCGACAGGCGGTCGACGTCGCCGCGCTGGTAGCGACGCTCGCCCCCGTCGTCGATCCGCGCGCGTCGCCGCGCGGCAGCCCGGTCGCGGCCGGCACCCCGATCCTGCAACCCACCGACGAACGCCGCCGGACCGGCAGCCATTATACCCCGCGTTCGCTGACCGGGCCGATCGTCGCCCATGCGCTGCGGCCCGCGTTCGACCGGATCGGCCCCGATGCGCGCCCGTCAGAGGTCCTCGATCTGAAAGTCTGCGATCCCGCCGCCGGGTCGGGCGCGTTTCTGGTCGAGGCGTGCCGGCAGCTCGGCCAGCGGCTGGTCGATGCGTGGGGGCGCTGGCCGGTGCAGCGGCCGACGATCCCCGCCGACGAGGACGAACTGCTCCATGCCAAGCGGCTGGTCGCGCAGCATTGCCTGCGCGGCGTCGATCGCAATCCGCTGGCGATCGATCTCGCCAAGCTGTCGCTGTGGCTGGAGACGCTGGCGAGCAACCATGAATTCACGTTCCTCGACAATGTGCTGCGTGCCGGCGACAGTCTGGTCGGGCTGCCCAATCCCAAGATCGTCGCCGTCACCTGGGGCAAGGTGTCGGGCCAGCACAGCTTTGTCGAGGCGATCGTGCAGGACGGCATCGATGCGGCGGCCGAACTGCGCCGGCTGGTCCGCACCGAGGCGAAGGTCGCCGCCTATGACGTGCAGGAAGCGCGCCACCGCGCCGCCGGAACCGCGTTGAAGCGCGCGCATCTGGTCGCCGACGCGATCCTCCAGTCGTTCTTCGAGGGCACCGGCGCGCGCGATCGCGACGTGCGGCTGGCGGAGGTGCAGCAACTGGTATTGGCACCGAGCGAGCGAAGCTGGGCCGCGCTGGAGGCGTTGCGCGATCGGTTGCAGGCATCGCCGATCGGGATCGCCAGCTTCCATTGGGAACTGGAATTCGAGGATGTGTTCACCCGGCCCAATCCGGGGTTCGACGCGATCATCGGCAACCCGCCGTTCGCCGGCAAGAACACCATCGCCGCCGGTCACGCCCGCGCCTATCCCGACTGGCTCAAGACGCTGCATCCCGGCGCGCACGGCAATGCCGATCTGGCGGCGCATTTCTTCCGCCGCGCGTTCGCGCTGCTGCGGCGGGGCGGCGCGTTCGGCCTGATCGCGACCAACACCATCCGCCAGGGCGATACCCGCGAAACCGGGCTGCACCGGATCGTGCAGGACGGCGGCACGATCTACCGCGCGGTCAGCCGGTATCAATGGGAAGGCGACGCCGCCGTCGTGGTGGCGCAGGTCTTCGTGGTGAAGGGTGCGGCGAGCGGACCGGTGATCCTCGACGATCGCCCGGTGCAGCGGATTTCGGCCTATTTGATGGAAGGGGATCTCGACGGATCGCCGGCCCGGTTGGTGAAGAATGAAGGTCAGTCGTTCATTGGTTCGTTCCTGCTCGGCATGGGTTTCACCTTCGACGATGTGAACGCGGCCAAGGGTAAGGCATCGCCACTCGCCGAGATGCAACGATTGTTGTCCGTCGATCCGCGAAACGGAGCGGTAATCAAACCCTATCTCGGCGGCGAGGAGATCAACAATTCTCCGACCCATGCCCATCATCGCCATACCATCGATTTCGCCGACTGGCCGCTCAGACGCGAAAGCGACCTTGTCTGGCATGGCCTTTCGGACGCGGAGCGCGCCGATCGCCTGCGCCATGGCATCGTGTCGCCGCAGTACGCCGGACCGGTCGCGGCGGATTGGGCGGACCTGCTCGCTATCGTCGAACAACGGGTAAAGCCCGACCGGCTTTCGCAGGGCGACCCCAATGGCCAGCGGATATGGTGGCGATTCCTGCGGGGTCGCGGCGAATTGTACCGCACGATCGCACCGCTCGATCAGGTGCTGGTCATCAACTGTGGTGCGACACCGCATGTCTGTTTCGCGCGACGTCCCGGGAATGTCGTGTTCTCCCACACCGCCGCCGTCTTCGCACTTCCGACGCTGTCGGCGTTCGCGGTGCTGCAATGCCGGGTCCATGAGGTTTGGACGCGGTTCTTTGCGTCCTCAATGAAAGACGACGTTCGCTACACCCCATCCGACTGTTTCGAAACGTTCGCCTTTCCGACTGACTTTGCCGCCAACGCCCGGCTCGAAGCCGCCGGCCAAGCCTATCACGATCATCGCGCCGCGCTGATGATCGCCCGCGATCAGGGCATGACGCCGACCTACAACCGTTTCCACCGGCCGGGTGACACCGCTGCCGACATCGTCCGCCTGCGCGAACTGCACCAGGCGATGGATCGCGCAGTCCTCGCCGCCTACGGCTGGGACGACCTTGCCGATGCCGCCGCGCCGGTGTTCCTGACCGCCGGGAGCGAGGACGATCACCGCTATCAGAACCGGCTGTTCTGGCCGGCCGCGTTCCGCGACGAGGTGCTCGCGCGGTTGCTGAAACTCAACGGAGAACGCGCGATGCAAGGGAGGCTGCCATGACCGCCGCCGGGGTTCGCAGCGCGATCGTCGATCGCCTGCGCCGCAATCTGATCGGCCCGTCCGACCCCGCCGACGCCGATCTCGCGACCGAACGGCTGCCGCCGGGCGAGAGCCCGTCGCGCTGGTATCTGGCGGGCTTCATCGCGCCGTCGGGCGAACTGACCGTGCCGGGCGACCTGGCCGGCGAAGCGCAGGAGGACGAGGTCGACAGCTTCATCCCCGACACCGAGGGGTTCGGCGCCGGAGGTGCCGCCGGCGACCATGACGAGGCCGATCCGCCGGCCACCCGGCGACGGTTCCTGCCCAGCAGCATCGGCCTGTCGACGATGGTCGATGCGGTCGCAACAACGATCGACGTCACCGTGCGCTGGGGCGACTATGTCCCCGAACCACCGGTGCCGTTCGAGATGCTGGAAAGCGGCGGCGAGCCCAGGGGCCAGCCGATCAGTTGGCGGCGCGTGCCCCGCGACGCGACGATCACCATCGCCTTGCCCGACGCGACGGCGGGGATCGTGCATCACCCCCTGCCCGGCTCGGCGGCGACCGCGCGGCCCGGTGGCGCGCTCGAACTGGCGGTGCGGACGCGGCCGTTCCGCCTCAACCTCGCCACCGGTGCCACGCGCGCGGTGCAGGTCGTGACGGTCTTTCTCGTCAACAAGCGGCTGGAACCGGCGTCGCACTATCGCGACCTCGCCTATGCCTATCAGGTGCAGCTCGACGTGACCTGCGCCGGGGGCTTCGTGGCGCAGCACGACCTGTCGCGTATCGCCCGGGACGACTGGGACGACCAGTTGGCGGACCTGCATTACCGCGACAGCGCCGCCTATTCCGCCGGCCTCGGCTGTTCGACCGGCCATGTCGTAGGGGGCGACGGGCAGGTGCGACGCATTCACACCACCCATCTGCCGCGCGCGGCGGTGGAGCGCACCGTTGCGGCCCCGGTCGCCGACGTAACCTTCGCCATGGACCGGCTGGCCGACCTCGCGCGAACCGATGGCGCGGCCCTCGCCGACGCGCTCGCCCCGCTCATCCCCGCCTATCGCGCATGGTCGCTCGCGCAGGAGGCGATGGCGGCGAGCGATCCGGCGATCGTCGGCGCACCGCAACGCACCCGCACCGCCGCCACGCTGCTGGCGGCGCAACGGGTGGCCTGCGACCGGATCGCGGCGGGCATCGCGCTACTTGCCCAAGACGAACGCGCGCGCACCGCGTTCGAGATCGCGAACCGCGCCATCGCCGATGCCGCCCGCGCGCGCCGGCCGCAGGACAGCGCACCGGCGTGGCGACCGTTCCAGCTCGCCTTCCTGCTGCTGAACCTCGCCGGGCTGGTCGATCGCGGCCATGACGATCGCGAAACCGCCGACCTGCTGTTCTTCCCGACCGGCGGCGGCAAGACCGAAGCCTATCTCGGCCTCGCCGCCTTCACCATCGCGCTGCGCCGGCTGGGTGCGGACGGTGTCCTCGGGGCCGGGGTCGGCGTCATCATGCGCTATACGCTGCGGCTGCTGACGCTCGACCAGTTGGGACGCGCGGCCGGCGTCGTCTGCGCGCTGGAGCTGTTGCGCACCGGCGATGCTTACCGCGACGATCGGGGTCGTCCCCTGCTTGGCGACTGGCCGATCGAGATCGGGCTGTGGGTGGGATCGGACGCCAGCCCCAACCGGCTGGGGCGACGCGGCGACCGCAGCGAGGGCACCGCCGTCCGCCGCGTCCGCGCCTATACCAGCGGTCGCGATACCCGCGCGCCCGCGCCGATCAAGACCTGCCCATGGTGCGACACCGCCTTCACCCCGCAAAGCTTTCGCTGCGTGCCCAATGCCGATGCGCCGACCAACCTCGAACTGCGCTGCGTGAACCTCGCCTGCCCGTTCACCGGCGACCGCGCACTGCCGGTGGTAACGGTCGACGAGGCGATCTATCGCCGCCTGCCCGCCTTCCTGATCGCGACCGTCGACAAATTCGCCGCGCTGCCGTGGAACGGACCGGCGGGGGCGTTCTTCGGCCATGTCAACCGGCACGACGATACCGGCTTCTATGGCGCGGCCGAACCGGGGCATGGCCGCACGCTCGGCGATCATTCGCTCGCGCCGCCCGACCTGGTGATCCAGGACGAGCTGCATCTGATCTCCGGCCCGCTCGGCACCGTCGCCGGGCTGTACGAAGCCGCGATCGATGCGCTGGCGACACGCGACGTCGGCGGACGGCGGGTGCGGCCGAAGATCGTCGCCTCGACCGCCACGGTCCGCCGCGCGAGCGACCAGATCCGCGCGTTGTTCGACCGGCACGACACCCGCATCTTTCCTGCCCCCGGCATCGATCGCCGCGACAGCTTCTTCGCGCAAACCCGGGCCGAAAGCGATGCCGATCCGGCGCGCTGGTATGTCGGCATCGCCGCGGCGGGGCGCGGACCGAAGCTGGTGTTCCTGCAAGCGCTCGTCACGCTGCTCGGCGCGGCGCAGGGCCTTGCCGACGAGGGCGGCGATGCCGATGCCTATCGCACCGCGCTGTGTTATTTCAACGCGCTGCGCGAACTGGGCGGCGCGCGGCGGATTGTCGAGGACGAGGTCGCGACCCGCCTGCTCGATTACGGCGACCGCCGCCGCCGGATCGAGCCGGTCGACCGCCCGTTCGGCAACCGCCTGCTGGGCGAGCCGGTCGAGCTGACCTCGCGCGTGTCGACCGATCAGGTGGCGGCGGCCAAGCGCCGGCTCGAAACGTTGTTCCTGCCCGATCCCGTCGGCGAAGCGCCGGTTGACGTGGCGCTCGCGACCAACATGATCTCGGTCGGGCTCGACATCGACCGGCTGGGGCTGATGCTGGTGCAGGGGCAGCCCAAGACGGCGGCGGAATATATTCAGGCGACCAGCCGCGTCGGGCGCAATCCCGCCCGGCCGGGGCTGGTCGTGGCCGTGCTCAACGTCCACAAGCCGCGCGACCGGATGCACTTCGAACAGTTCGGCCATTTTCACGACACTTTCTACCGCGCGGTGGAGGCGACCAGCGTGACGCCATGGTCCGCCCGCGCGCTCGACCGGTCGCTGGCCGCCGTCGTGGTGGCGATCGCCCGCCATCTCGATCCGGCGCTGACCCCGTCCGATGCGGTCGACGTGCTGGCGAACGCGCCCGCCGTCCGGGCCGCCGTCCTCCGCCATCTGGTCGATCGCGCACCCGCCGATATTGCCGGAGGCAAAGCGCGACTGGCGGCGACGATCGAAGGTCTGCTGAGCGACTGGACCGCCATCGCCGATGCCCAGATCGCGACCGGCGCGGGCTTCACCTACGACACCCGGCCGCAGCGGCTGCTCCACCCCCCGCTCGACCCGGCATTGCCCAACCTCGACCCCGCGCACCGCCGGTTTCAGGCCGGGTGGAGCATGCGCGACGTCGAGCCGGGCGTCCTCGTCAAACCCCGTGGACCGACCGGCGAGACGGTCAGCGGTGCCGGAGACATGACATGAGCGGACACCGCCCGACGCTGCGCCAGTCGCAGCTCATCACCGGTTTCGGCCCCGGCGCCATGGTCGACCTGCCGACCCGGTCGGTCATCATCGGCGGGCTCGACCTGTGGCACATGCGCGAACGCGGCAGTTGGCGGCCGATCCATGAGCCCCGCGCGGTCGCGGTGCTCGAAACGCTGCTGCGCGCCGGTGGACGGCTGGACGACGGGGTTCGCCTGTCGCTGCGCACGCCGCCCGCGCAGGACGAAGGGGCGAACGGCCGTGCCGATCCGCCGGGGATCGAGGCACGCATCTTTCCGGCATGGTTCGTCGCGCGCGATGCCGAGGTGGTCGGCGACGTCCGCCGCCGCCGGCTGGTGCGCTGGCGCGACCTCAATCCGCGCGGTCGTGCCGATTTCGTCGACGACGACGGCCGGCGCAAGGCGGTGACGCCGATCCGCTTCGTCGCCGGCTGCCGCAAGGGGCATTTGCAGGACATCGACTGGACCTTCGCGGTCCATATCGGATCGCCCGATCGGTGCGCGCAGCCGCTGTGGCTGGAGGAACAGGGCACCTCGGGCAGCCCGGCGGCGACGCGGATCGTCTGCGATTGCGGCGCTGTCGCTGCGCGATGCGCAGACGAAAGGCCGGTTCGGCCCGTGCCGGGGACGCCGCCCATGGTTGCGGACCGACGAACCGGGCGGATGCAGCGAGGATTTGCGCTTCCTCACCCGCACCGCGACCAATTCCTATTTCCCGCAGGTGCTGACCGTCATCTCGCTGCCCGCCGCCGAGGACGAACTGACCCGGTTAATCGAGCAGCATATGGACGCGATCGGCTGGGTCGAGCGGACGGCGGAAATGGCCATCGCCCGCCGCGCCAACCCGGCGGTCGGCGCCGCGCTCGCCGGCTGGAGCGACGCGGAGATCGTCGGGCGCATCGCCCAGCTTCGCGCGACCGGCCAGCAGAATCTGGACAAGGCCCCCAAGGTCGCCGAGTTCGATCTGCTGGCCAGCGGACTGGCCGAGATCGGCTCCGACAGTGCCGAGGCGCGGCTGCACGCACGGACGCTGCCGCGCGAGGCATGGGACGGCAACCGCGCGCGCCTTGCCCCGATCGCCTCGGTGGTGTCGGTCCACCGGTTGCGCGAAGTGTCCTGCCTCTACGGCTTCACCCGGTTCGAAGCGGCCCCGACCGCGATCGACGGCGATCTGGAGGAACTCTACCTCGCGGTCGAAGGCGCGGCGCTGGCCGATCATCTCGAATGGCTACCGGCGGTCGAGCAACTTGGCGAAGGCATTTTCCTGCGGTTCGACCCGGCGGTAATGCGCGACTGGCTGAACCGCCCCGAAGTCGCGCGGCGGCACGACCTGCTCTATCGCGGCTGGGACCGCTGGCGCGACGGGCAGATCGGCGGCGACCGGCTGCGCTTCCCGACGCTGGCCTATTACGCGATCCACAGCCTGTCGCATGCGCTGCTCAACGAGATCGCGCTGGAGTGCGGCTATCCCGCGACCTCGCTCAAGGAACGGCTCTACGCGCTGCTCGACCCCGATGGCGAGCGCTACGGACTGCTGCTCTATACCGCCAGCACCGGCGCGGGCGGTACGCTGGGTGGCCTCACCGCCGTCGTCCCCCGGCTGGGCGCGATCATCGAACGCGCGCTCGACCGGCTGGCGCTGTGTTCGGGCGATCCGATCTGCACCGAACACGATCCCGATTCACACATGGACGAACGCGCGCTGAGCGGTGCCGCCTGCCACAGTTGCCTGCTGGTCGCCGAGACCAGTTGCGAGGCGCGCAACCTCTATCTCGACCGCACGCTCGCCACGGCGACCGTGCTCGATCACGGCGCGGCGCTGTTCGGGCAGGCCACCGGATGAGGAGCGTCGCAATCATGGCCGAGCGGCGGTTTCGCACCAGTTTTCATGCTGTTCCTGTTGGCAAATTTCGGCTTGCGCCGCACGGTGCTTCCCGGCAGCTTGGCGTGAACGGGAGGGGAACGCATGATCGGTTGGCGTGACGGCGACGGAGCGGTGCATCGTGGCTCGCTGTTCGCCGCGTTCGCGGCATTGTCGCGCGGCGAGGCATGGAGTTTCCCCGCGCTGCGCCCGCATCAGCGCGAGCCATGGCACAGTTTCACCGTACAGGTCGCCGCGCTCGCCTTGCTGAAGGCCGGAACCGACAAACCGCCGCACGACGAAAGCACATGGCGGGAGCTGCTGCTCGCGCTGACCCCGGCGTATCCCGACGGCGAGCCATGGTCGCTGGTCGTCGAGGACTGGACCAGACCCGCGCTGCTCCAGCCGCCGGTCGTGGTCCCGGCCAATCGCGCCGACTATAAGAGCCCGCTGCGCACGCCCGACGCGCTCGACATGCTCGTCACCTCGCGCAACCACGACGTGAAGCAGGAACGCATCGCCATCGCGAGCGAGGAGGACTGGCTCTTCGCCTTGGTCACGCTCCAGACAACCGAGGGGTTTCTGGGCGCGGGCAATTACGGCATCTCGCGGATGAATGGCGGGTTTGCCACGCGGATGACGCTCGGCATCCGTCCGCGCGATGGCGGCGCGGCGGCGGCGTTCCGGCGCGACGTGGTGCGGCTGGTGCAGCATGGCCGCGCCCGTCCCGAACGGCGCAAGGAAACGGCGTTGCTATGGACCGTACCGTGGGACGGAACGCTGTCGCTCGCCTTCCCCGACCTCGACGAGTTCTATGTAGAGATTTGCCGCCGCGTCCGTCTTATCCACACCCCGACCGGCACGATCGAGGGGCTGGCCGCCGGATCGAAGGTTTCGCGGATCGCCGCCGGCGAACTTAAAGGAATTACCGATGATCCATGGGCGCCTCTCAAGGCTGACGGATCGACCAGCCATACGCCCAGTGGGGTCGGTTTCGGCTATCGTCAGATCGCGCACCTGCTCGACGACAAGAAGATCAAACGGCCGTTGCTGGCTGCCTTGCACGAAAGCGACGACGCCGAGGGACTGACCATTCTCGCCGCCGCGCTCGTGCGCGGACAGGGGAAGACCGAAGGACTGCACCGCCGCGCAGTCCGCACCAGCCGGATGGCGGAATGGGACGGTTTCGGACAGGACCCGCTCGACCGGATTGGCAAGGTAGCGGAGGAACGTACGATACAGGCCGGAGTGGCAGCGAAGTATCTTCGCGACTCCTTGATGGTACTGGCGCAGGGTGGACCGGACGACCCCCGGTTGGATGACAGTTCGAGCCGCAAGAAGATCGATCGCTACGTCGATTCCTTCGACGACCGTGTCGACGACGTATTCTTCGACGAGCAGTTCTGGGCGGAAGTGGCGAATGATCCCCGCAACCACTTACAAGAATGGCGGAAGCGGTTGTGCCTTCTGGCCAGCGTCGAATTGGATCGGGCGGCCAACGCCGGGCTACTTGGCGAAAACCACCTGTTGCGGGCGCGCCCCAAAGCGCAGATCAAATTCAACAGGAACATGAGCGCATGGGTAAAGAAAGCCGAACATGGCAAATAGTCCAATGACCTCGACGGTCCAACCGACGAGTTTGGCGAATCGCGAGAACCGAATGGAATCGTTGTCGCGACAGTTGCAGGGCAGTTCGACCGGGCAGCGTGCCGGCCTGCGACGGATGCCGTTGACCAAATCGCTGAAAGCCGACGCGACGGTCATTGCTTTCATCACCAAAGCGAATGTCTCGCGATACGAGCTTGAGCACGACTTCGATCGCTGGAGGATGGTTACGCATTTCGCTGCGATGCTGGTCGGAACGGGTGAGTCTGGGCCGACCCTGCCGTTCGTACACGTTAGGAACAAGAGCTTGGGCGGCGTCCTAGAGGTTGTTATGGACTTGGAAGCGGGCCTGATTCATCCGTTATCGGATGAATATTTGCTGCAAGCCGTATCCGTCTGACGTCAGCGATGAGGAATGGTCGCTGGTCATGCCCTACCTGCTGTTG
>NZ_CAKLBB010000026.1:0-13256 GCF_920939515.1 Sphingomonas sp. Leaf4
TCATACGAGTGCTCGTATGACCAGTCGTCAAACCGAAAACTTCCCGCACCGTCCGCGCCCTCGTCAAAGGCGACAAGCATCCCGGATGCCAATGCTACCGCAAGGCGGCCTGCCGGCCACGCTTACAAAGAGCCTTTCACCGCCGCGCGAGGATCGCCCAGCCGACCAGCCCGGAGAGCAGCGAGCCGCCGAGCACGCCGATCCTGACCGCGTCCATCACCGGCCCTTCGCCAAAGGCGAGGCCGCCGATGAACAGGCTCATGGTGAAGCCGATCCCGCACAGCGCGGCCATGCCCCACACCTGTCGCCAGCCCGCATGGTCGGGCATGGTGGTCAGCCGGAGACGCACCATCGCCCAGATGGTGGCGAAGATGCCCGCCTGCTTGCCGAGGAACAGCCCGGCCATGATCCCGAGCGGCAGCGGCGCGATGAGATCGGCGGGGCCCGTCCCGGCGAACGATACGCCGGCGTTGGCGAAGCCGAACAACGGCACGATGGCGAAGGCGACCCACGGCTGGATCGCATGTTCCAGCCGTTCGAGCGGCGGCGTCTGGCCAGTCCCACGCAACGGAATCGTCAGCGCCACCGCGACTCCGGCCAGCGTCGCATGGACCCCCGACAGCAGCACCGCGACCCACACCCCGGCCCCGACCAGCAGATAGGGGACGAGTGAGCGGACGCCCATCCGGTTGAAACCAAGCAGAATCGCCAGCCCGGCGATCGCCAGCGCGAGCGGCACGACCGCGATCGACTCGGTATAGAAGACGGCGATGACGACGATCGCCAGCAGGTCGTCGATCACCGCGATCGCGGTCAGCAGCACCTTGAGCGACAGCGGTACGCGCGGTCCCAGCAGCGCGACGATGCCGAGCGCGAAGGCGATGTCAGTCGCCGCCGGGATCGCCCAGCCGCGCAGCGCCGGAGTGCCGGCGTTGATCGCGCTGTAGAGGAGCGCCGGCACCGCCATGCCCGCTACCGCCGCCGCGCCGGGCAGGATACGCTGGTCCCACGCCGACAATTGTCCGGCGATCAGCTCGCGCTTCACCTCCAGCCCGATCAGCAGGAAGAACAGCGTCATCAGCCCGTCGTCGATCCAGTGGCGGATGCTGAGCGGCCCGACATGCGCCTCCAGTCCCGCGAAATAGGCCGGGGCGGCCGGCGAATTGGCGACGAGCAGCGCCAGCACCGCCGCGCCGAGCAGCACCAGCCCCCCGGCGGCCTGTCCGGCGAAGAAGCGGCGGATCGCGCGGGTGGCACGGCGCGGCCGCGAGGATGGCGACGGGGAGGACATCAGGCTTACACTCGCGTTCGGGGCGGTCGCTGCCCCTTTGCCCGCTGCCGCCCGCTTCGCCTATAGCCGCCGGACCACCCGCCGTGCCGGAGGCCGATGATGACCTTGCCCGACCCCCATGTCCTGATCGTCGGCGGCGGTGCCTCGGGCACGTTGCTCGCCGTCAATCTGTTGCGGCAGGAGGGGCCACGGGTGACGCTGGTCGAGCGCCGGCCAGGGCAACTGGCGCGCGGCGTCGCCTATAGCGCGGCGGACGACAGCCATCTGCTCAACGTGCGCGCGGCGAACATGAGCGCCTTTCCCGACGATCGCGATCATTTCGTCCGCTGGTTGGGTCAGGCGGGGCTGGGCGACGGGCGCAGCTTCGTGCGCCGGACGGTCTATGGCGCGTATCTTCGCCACCTGCTCACCGATGCGAAGGCGGTGGCGGGCGATCGGCTGACGCTGATTGCCGATGAGGTCGTCGCGCTGACGGAAGGCAACGGCGGCGTGACCGCGCGTTTCGCCGACGGGCGTGAAGAAGGCTTCGACCGCGCGGTGCTGGCGCTCGGCAACCTGCCGCCGCATCCGCCGGCGGGGATCGATCTCGCAGCCTTGCCCGCCGGGGTCTATCGCGACGATCCATGGGCGGGCGACATCGCCGACGGCCTGTCGGCCGATGATGCGGTGCTGTTGCTGGGATCGGGGCTGACCGCCGTCGACGCCGCGCTGCTGCTCGAAAGGCGCGGGTTCGCGGGGCGCATCACCGCCATGTCGCGCCGGGGCCTGCGCCCGCGCCCGCACGACGATTCCCAGCCGCCGGTGGCACCGCGTAGCGAAAAGCCGGCGCGCAGCGTCTCCGCGCTGGTCCGCGAGGTGCGACAGGCGGCGGCAGGCGACGGCTGGCGCGGCGCGGTCGATGCGCTGCGGCCGGTGACGCAATTGCTGTGGTCGGGGGCGGACGGGGCCGAACGGCGACGGTTCCTGCGCCACCTGCGGCCGTTCTGGGACGTGCATCGCCACCGGCTGGCCCCGGCGGTCGGCGCGCGGATCGATGCGATGGTCGCCGCCGGCCAGTTGCGCTTCGCGGCGGGCAAGCTGGTCGAGGTGACGGGCGCGGGCGATGCCGCGCTGGTCCGCCATCGCCCGCGCGGGCGCGATACGGTCGAGACGGCGCGCTATGCCCGGATCGTCAACTGCACCGGGCCGCAGGGCGATCTGTCGCGCAGCCGCGAACCGTTGCTCGAACAATTGACCGGCGTGGGGCTGATCCGGCCCGATGCCTGCCACCTCGGGATCGATGTCGATGCCGCGACCCGGACGATCGGCGCGGACGGCAGCGCCACCCCGACCCTGCACGCGATCGGCCCGATGACGCGCGGCATGTGGTGGGAAGTCGTCGCGATCCCCGACATTCGCGTACAGTGCTGGACGCTCGCCCGGAGCCTCGCGAACACCCACTGGGTCGGCGGCGAGGGGCTGTAGCAGGGGTTGTCATTATTTATCCCATCGATATGATGGGAATATGAAACGGACGACTGGGATTGAATGGCCGACGCTCGCACTGGCGGTGGCGATCTATGGCGGATGGATGGCGGTGACGGCGGCGCATGCGCTGATCCCGGTGCCGTTGCTGATGCTGGCGGGCGGCTGGTTCCTCGGCTGGCACGGATCGTTGCAGCATGAGACGATCCATGGTCATCCCACGCGCCATCGCCGGGTCAACGACCTGATCGGTGGCGTGCCGCTGTCGCTGTGGCTGCCCTATGGCGTGTATCGCCGGACGCATGTCGCGCATCATCGCTCGCCCGAGCCGACGCATCCGCGGCATGACCCGGAGTCGCGCTATGTCGCGGGCGATGGATTGACCGCGCGGATCGCGCGGGTTCGATCGACGCTGGTCGGGCAGATGATCGTCGGACCGGTCGCCAGCATCGCGCTGTTCCTCGCCGACGAAGCCGCGCGGGCATGGCGGCAGCCGGCGGCGTTCGCGCGCGAATGGGGGCCGCATCTGATCGGCGTCGCGCTGGTGCTGGCGTGGCTGCGCGTGGTCGAATTGCCGATCCTGACCTATCTGGCCTGTTTCGTGTTGCCGGGGCAGGCGGCGTCGTTGCTGCGCGGCTATGCCGAACATCGCGCCGATGCACCGGGGCCGTCGCGCGCGGCGACGGTGGTGTCGCGCGGGCCGCTGGCCCTGCTGTTCCTCAACAACAATCTTCATGCCGCGCATCATGCCGATCCGGGCGCACCGTGGTATCGCCTGCCCGCCGTGGAGGCGCGGCGTCACGGACGGGGCGAGCCGCGCTATCGCGGCTATCGCGACGTGATCCGCCGGTTCGCGTTCCATGCCCATGACGCGGTGCGCCATCCCCGTGGATGAGATCGCATGGCTCGGCATGTACGACCATGGCGGACAGCAGGCGGCGAACGATCGCTTGTGGGCGACGATCCGCGATCACCTGCGCGATGTCGGCGTGCGGCGGGTGGTGCCGGCGACATTGACGCGCGGGGTGGTGACGGCGGCGGTGTGGGGCCATCCCCGGCTGTTGCTCGGCATGATCTGCACCCGGCCATGGGCGCTGGAGCATAGTGGACTGCGCCTGCTCGGCCATCCGGCCTATGCCGGGACCGAGGTCGCGGGGGAACACCGCAGCCTGATCGTGGTGCGGCAGGGCGATCCCGCGACCGGGCTGGCCGATCTGCGCGGGCGGCGGGTGGCGATCAACGATGCGGGGTCGAATACCGGCGTGGCGCTGCTGCGCGATGCGGTCGCGCCGCTGGCGTCGGGCGGGCGGTTCTTCGGCGATATCGTGACGACCGGGGCGCATCGCGAGAGCGCGCGGGCGGTCGCGAACGAAGAGGCGGATGTCGCATCGATCGATGAAGTGACGTTCGCCGCGCTCGCCCGGTTCGAACCCGAACTGACCGGACGATTGCGCGTGCTTGCCCGCAGCGCGCCGGCCGCGACCCCGGCGTTCGTCACCGCCGCCGCGACGCCGATCGAGGTCGTCGCCCGGCTGCGGATCGCGCTCGAACGGGCGGTGGCCGACGCGCCGGAGGAACTGGGCATCACCGGTCTGGTCGCGAGCCGGCCCGGTCTGCGCGAGCATATTCTGGCACAGGACGCCGCCGCGCGGGCGGCGGGCTACCCGGTCCTCGCCTGAAGCGTCAGCGCGGTGCCACGACCGCTTCGGGTTGCAGTACCAGACTGCGCGGCGGTACGTCGCTCAGCAGCCACACGTTGCCGCCGATCACTGTGCCGTCGCCGATCCGCACCCTCCCCAGAATCGTCGCCCCGGCATAGATCAGCACGTCGTCGCCGATGATCGGATGGCGCGCCTCGCGTTCGCCATGCGGGCCGCGTTCGGGTTCGTGGCCGTTGGCGCGCCGTCCGCGCCCGCCCAGCGTCACATGCTGATAGAGGCGGACGCGCGCGCCGATCACCGCCGTCTCGCCGATCACCACGCCGGTGCCATGGTCGATGAAGAAGCTGGGGCCGATCGTCGCGCCCGGATGGATGTCGATTCCCGTGCGTTCGTTGGCGAGTTCGGACACGATCCGCGCGACGATCGGCGCGCCCAGCGAATCGAGTTCATGCGCGATCCGGTGGTGCAGGATCGCGGTGGCGCCGGGATAGCAGATCAGGATTTCATCGACGCTGCGCGCCGCCGGATCGCCGCGAAAGATCGCCGCGACATCGGTATCGAGCAGCGAGCGGATGCGCGACAGCGTGCCGGCGAACAGCCGGACGATCTGGCGCGGCCGGTCCGCCCCGGCGACCAGCCCCTGCACGTCGTGCCAATAGGCCAGTTCCTGTGCGATCTCGTCTTCGATCAGGTGCAGCGCCTCGCCGATCCGGTCGGCGACGAAGGCGTCCTCGTCCGCCGCATCGCCGCGAAACCGGCCGATCCGCGCCGGGAACAGCGCGTCGGCGAGCAGCGATACCGCGCGCGCCAGTGGACCCCGCGAGGGAAAGCGTGCCGGGGCGGGGCGGCTCGGCTGGGCATGCCGCCATGCCGCCCGCGCGGCGGACAGCGCGCGCACTGCCTGTTGCACCGCTTGGGTATGATCGGCATCGGCGGTCATCGGGCATCCCCTTCGTCGGATACAAAGCGGCCGGGCGACGGATCGCCCGGCCTTGAGGCTACGCTTGGTCGCTTAGGGAGCCTCACCAGAGCGTTGACGGTGGCGGGCGGCCGTGGGCGGCCGCCGCCGAAATCAGAGGCCGGCGCCGTTCTCGATCGCATTGCCGATCGGGTCGGCAGCGTTCAGCCCGGCGCCTTCGAGCGGCTCGCCGGCGTTGCCATAAGCGGTGTCGTTCAGCAGCGCGGCGTCATTGCCGAAGGCCGCATCGTTCGCCGGCAGCTCGTCGATGGTCGTCAGGTTGGTTTCGGCGACCGAATTGTCGACGCCGTTTGATCCCGAACACCCGGCGACGCCCGCCGCCAGAACCAGTCCGAATGCTGCAACGATGGTCTTCAACCTGCTTCTCCCGAAATTCGCCGGTCGCGGTCGCCCCCGGCGTCGCGAGCCGCCTTTGCTGGCGGTAGGGCTATCCTAGCCGGCTGGCGGACGATGGCACTATTCCCATTCGTTTAGTGGGATAATGTTTACCTTTAGGCGACGTGACAAGAATGCTGGCTTGGCCGACACTCGCCGACGATGATGGCTGGACGGGGATCGATATGCGCAAGGCCGCGGTACTATTCGGGTTATTGGTGGCTGCCCCGGCAATGGCGCAAACGGACCGGGTAGAGGAACGTAGCGCCTCCGCGCTGGCGGACGACATGGCCGCCGGCCGCACCACCGCCGAGGCGCTGACCCGCGCCTATCTGACGCGGATCGAGGCGATGAACCGCAAGGGGCCGAGCCTGCGCGCGGTGATCGCGATCAACCCGCAGGCAGTCGCCGAGGCGCGCGCCCGCGATGCCGAGCGGCGCGCCGGGCAGTTCCGTGGACCGCTCCACGGTATACCGGTGCTCATCAAGGACAATATCGAGACGCGCGAGAATGCGACGACGGCCGGCAGCCTCGCGCTCGCCGACAATCGCACCGGGCGCGATGCGCCGGTCGTCGCGCGGCTGCGCGCGGCGGGCGCGGTGATCCTCGGCAAGACCAACCTGTCGGAATGGGCCAACATCCGCTCGAACGCCTCGATGAGCGGGTGGAGCGCGGTCGGCGGTCTTGTGCGCAATCCCTATGCGCTCGATCGGACGTCGTGCGGGTCGTCGTCGGGCACCGGCGCGGCGATCGCCGCCAGTTTCGCGGCGATCGGGGTGGGCACCGAAACCGACGGGTCGGTCGTCTGTCCCTCGGCGATGAACGGGCTGGTCGGGCTGAAACCGACGATCGGCCTCGTCAGCCGGACGCATGTCGTGCCGATCAGCCATAGCCAGGATACGCCAGGGCCGATGGGACGCAGCGTGCGCGACGTGGCGCTGCTGATGACCGCGATGGCTGGCAGCGACCCCGCCGACCCGGCGACGCAGAGTGCCGACACCCGGCGGCGCGACTATGCCGCCGGCCTGTCGGCGGGCGCGCTGCGCGGCATGCGGATCGCGGTGTTGCGCCCGGCGATGCCCAAGGCGCTGGCCGACGCCTATGACCGTGCGCTCGGTTGCCTGCGCGGCGCGGGCGCGGTGCTGGTGGAGGCGACGCTGCCCGACCTGCCGGGACTGGGCGAGCAGGAGCTGACGGTGCTCAAGGCCGAGTTGAAGGCCGACCTCGACGCCTATCTGGCGACGACCCCGGCGAGTGTGCGGACCCGGACGCTGGCCGACGTGATCGCCTTCAACGAACGCGAAGCGCCACGCGAGCATCGCTATTTCGGGCAGGAGCTGTTCGTCGCGGCGCAGGCGATGCCGGGGCTGGACGATCCCGCCTATCGCAAAGCGCGCAGCGATGGGCAGGCGCGGGCGGCGGGCGCGATCGACGGCGTGCTGACGGCGGCGAACGCGCAGGCGATCGTGTCGCCGACCTATGGGCTGCCATGGCTGTCGGACCCGGTGAACGGCGACCAGTTCTCCGGCCCGTCGGCCAGCCAGTTGCCGGCGATGTCGGGCTATCCGCATCTGACGGTGCCGATGGGGCTGGCGCTTGGCCTGCCGGTCGGGCTGTCGTTCATCGGAACGGCGAACAGCGATGCGCTGCTGATCGGCGCGGGCTATGCCTATGAACAGGCCGCCGCCGCGCGGGTCGCGCCGACCTATGCCGAGCATGTGCCCGACAATCCGGGGACGGCGCGCGACTGATCGCGGTTGACGCGGGGGACGCACCGGCCGAAGGGCAGGGGGTTCGAGGTTCTTCGGCCGGCGTCGCCGGGCGGAGCTAAGACGGGAAGCCGGTGCGATGCCGGCGCTGCCCCCGCAACTGTAAGCGGCGAGTGGACGACCCCCTGCGTGTCACTGGTGCCTCGCGTGCTGGGAAGGCCGGGTCGCTCCGCACCGACCCGCGAGCCAGGAGACCTGCCTTGGACGCCATACCACTCACCGGCGGGGTGCCCGGTCGGGTCGCGTCATCGCCCGCCGTCGGTGTGTCCGGCGGTATCGCATCGCGTCCGGTCCGCGTCTCCGCTCCAGTATCGAGAACGCCCGTGACCGACACCCCATCCTTCGACCTGCAACCGCCGGCCAGCCCCGTCCGGCTGGTCGACATCGTCTTTCCCGGCGATACCAACCATCACGGCACGCTGTTCGGCGGGGTGGCGCTGGCGCATATGGATAAGGTCGCGTTCCTCGCCGCCTCGCGCCATGGCCGCGCGTCGTTCGTCACCGCATCGTCGCAGAAGATCGATTTCGCGCAGCCCGCCCGCCACGGCGACATTGTGGAAGTGACCGGGCGGGTCGTGCGGGTCGGCACCAGTTCGCTCGACGTCGAGGTCGAGCTGGTCGCCGAGGCGCCGGTGTCGGGTGAGCGGCGGCTGTGTACGCGCGGGCGCTTCACGCTGGTCGCGGTGAAGGATGGCGGGGTTCGCCTGCCGCTGCCGCCGGTGCCGGCGTATGACGAGGAACCGACCGACGTGCTGCGCATGGTCGACATCGTGTTCCCCACGCAGACCAGCCATTACGGCACGCTGTATGGTGGCGATGCGCTGAAAATGATGGGCAAGGCCGCGTTCATCGCCTCGACCCGCCATGCGCGCGGGGTGATGGTGATGGCGGCATCGGACCGGATCGATTTCACCTCGCCGATCCGCGAGGGCGAAATGGTCGAGCTGAGCGCGCAGGTGCGGATGGCGGGGCGCAGTTCGGTACGGATCGGCGTCGACCTCGCCGCCGAGGACCTGCTGACCGGGGCAAGGCGGCACGCCGCCACCGCGCTGTTCACGATGGTCAGCGTCGATGCGGCTGGCCGGGCGACGCCGTTTTCCGGCGGTTAGGCTGGTGAAACCGTCGCCTTGGCAAAGGACGTTGGTTTCGAGGTAGCGTGATCGGCCGCTACCCCCCTGCCGCCGCCAGCGTTTCGCGCACGCGCGCCAGCGCGGCGGCTTCGGGTGCAGCCTCGCCCATCAATTCCCATGCGCCGCTGATCGCGAAGGCGCAGTGGCCGTGAACGGTGGCGATCAGCGAGCGGGCAAGTGCGACCACCGCGTCGTCGATCGGCCGGCCGAGCGCCCCGGCGACCTCCTGCACGACGATCTTGGTGAGCAGGCCGCGCCCGGTCTCATCCGCTTCGCTCAGATTCATGTCGGGCGGCAGGCGGTGGTCGTAGATCGCCGTCCACAAATGGGTGTGCTCGCGCGCGAAACCGAAATAGCCGTCGACCAGCGCCGCGATCCGATCGCCATCGCCGGCTGCCAGCCGTTCTTCCAGATACGCCGCCCACAGCCCGAAGCTGCGGGTATTGATCGCCGCGATCAGCCGGTCGGCGGTGCCGTGGACATTGTGGATCGTGCCGATCGAATAGCCGATCCGCCGTGCCACCTCGCGTGCCGAAAAGCCGCTCAACCCCACTTCGGCGACAAGGCCGGACCCGGCGTCGAGGATCAGGGTTTCGAGTTCGCTGCGGCTATGATCGGATCGGCGGCCCATGCCCCCTTTCTAAAACTAAAATTGAGCGCCGTCCAATTATTATATTGAGCGATGCTCATTTATCATTATGATCGCGACTCGTAATCGGATCGGCCCGGCCGGTCCCGTTAAGCTTTTGCCGCTATCGCTCACGTTCGAGGGAGCTTTTGATCATGTCCGCACCTGATCTGTCGCTGCTGGGCAAGCGCCGCTTCGCACCGTTGTTCGCCGTCCAGTTCCTGGGCGCGTTCAACGACAATCTGTTGAAGTTCGCGCTGCTGTTCCTGGCCAATTTCACGCTGTACCGCGCCGCGCCCGACAAGGCGGAGCTGCTGGCGACGGTGGCGACCGGGCTGTTCATCCTGCCCTATTTCCTGCTGTCGGCGCTGGCCGGGCAGTTGGCCGACAAATGGGACAAGGCGCGGCTGATCCGCTGGATCAAGGCGGCCGAGATCGCGATCATGACGCTGGCGCTGGCCGGTTTCTGGTTTCAGTCGGTGCCGGTGCTGCTGACCTGCCTGTTCCTGATGGGGGTGCACTCGACGCTGTTCGGGCCGGTCAAATATTCGATCCTGCCGCAACAGCTCGGCAGCCATGAACTGATGGGCGGCACCGGGCTGATCGAGGCGGGGACGTTCCTCGCGATCCTCGGCGGGCAGTTGCTCGGCGGCATCCTTCCGGCATGGGAGGCGGGCCTGGTGGCGGTCGGCATCGCCGTGCTCGGCTTCCTCGTCAGCCTTGCCGTTCCGTCCGCCCCGTCGCAGGCGCCGGGGGTGCGGATCGACCGCAACCTGTGGCGTGGCACCTGGGACATCCTGTCGGTCGCGCGGGCCGGGCGCGGGGTGTGGCTGGCGATCCTCGGCATTAGCTGGTTCTTCGCGATCGGCGCGATCCTGCTGTCCGAATTCGCACCGCTGGTCAGCGGCACGCTGCACGCCGGGGCAGGGGTGGTGACACTGTTCCTGCTGGTGTTCTCGGTGTCGGTCGCGACTGGTTCGCTGGTCGTCAACAAGCTGCTCGGCGGCGAAGTGTCGGCGCGCTACGTTCCGGCGGCGGCGCTGGGCATGGCGGTGTTCCTGATCGACCTGTGGATCGCGACGCGCGGCTTCGCGCCGGGCGTGGCGGGCGCGGACGTGCCGGCGTTTCTCACCACACCGGGCAGTTGGCATATCCTTGTCGCGCTGGCGGGCATCGCACTGTCGGGTGGGGTGTTCATCGTGCCGCTCTATGCCATCCTGCAGGTCCACAGCGAACCCGCCGAACGCTCGCGGGTGATCGCGGCGAACAACATCGTCAACGCGATCGTCACCGTCGCGATGGTCGGGGTCGTCACCGGCCTGCTCGCCTCGGGCACGTCGGTGCCGGGAGTCATCGGTGCGATGGGGTTCGCGACGCTGGCGGTGGCGTTGATCTCGTGCTGGCTGCTGCCCGAAACGGTGTTCAAGGCGTTGATCCGGGCGCTGCTGGTGCTGCTCTACCGCGTCGACGTGCATGGGCAGGAGAACATGCCGCGCCCCGGCGAGCGGGCGGTGGTGGTCGTCAACCACGTCTCGTTCCTCGACGGATTGCTGCTCGCCGCGTTCCTGCCGGGCAAACCGACCTTCGCGGTCGCCACCCGCATCGCCAGGGCATGGTGGGTCCGGCCGTTCCTTGGCCTGTTCGATGCCTTTCCGGTCGATCCGACCAACCCGATGGCGGCCAAGGCGATGGTGAAGGCGGTGCGCGAGGGGCGGACCCTGGTGATCTTCCCCGAAGGCCGCATCACCGTGACCGGCGCGTTGATGAAGGTGTTCGACGGCCCCGGCATGGTCGCCGACAAGAGCGACGCGCCGATCGTGCCGGTGCGGATCGCCGGCGCGCAATATACCCCGTTCTCGCGGCTGAAGGGCAAGGTGCGGCTCAGGACCTTCCCGAAGATCGACCTGACGATCCTGCCGCCGCGCCGGTTCGAGGTAACGGGCGACACCGCCCGCCAGCGGCGCGCGGCGGCGGGGGCGAAGCTGTACGACGTGATGAGCGACATGATCTTCGCCACGTCGGATACCGACCGCACGCTCTATCAGGCGCTGGTCGACGCGAGCGACATCCACGGCAGCCGTACCCCGATCGTCGAGGATGTGAAGCGCGAGTCCGTTAGCTACGGCCGGTTGCTGACCGGCAGTATCGCGCTGGGCCGGGCGTTCGCGCCGATCACCGCGCCGGGTGAGGCGGTCGGGCTGCTGCTGCCTAACGTCAACGCCGTGGTGGCGAGCTTCTTCGCGTTGCAAGGGATCGGCCGGGTGCCGGCGATGCTCAACTATACCGCCGGTCTCGCCAGTCTGCGTGCGGCCTGCACCGCGGCGGAAGTGCGCACGATCGTCACCGCGCGGGCCTTCGTCGCGCAGGCCAAGCTGTCCGAAGTGCTTGCCGGACTCGAGGCGGAGGGACTGCGGATTCTCTATCTTGAGGATGTCGGTGCTAGCATCGGCCGGCTTGCCAAACTGCGCGCGCTGATCGCCGCGCGCTGGGCGGGACAGCGTCATCGCCGCTACCGGGTATCGCCCGACGCGCCGGCGGTGATCCTGTTCACCAGCGGATCGGAAGGGCTGCCCAAGGGCGTGGTGCTGACCCATCGCAACCTGCTCGCCAACTGTCTCCAGCTCTCGGCGCGGATCGATTTCAACTCGAGCGACGTGGTGCTGAACGCGCTGCCGGTATTCCACAGCTTCGGGCTGACCGGGGGCACGCTGCTGCCGATCCTGTCGGGGGTTCGGACGCTGCTCTATCCCAGTCCGCTGCACTACCGGATCGTGCCGGCGCTTGCCTATGACGCCAATGCGACGATCCTGTTCGGCACCGATACCTTCCTGTCGGGCTATGCGCGGATGGCGCACGGCTATGACTTCTATTCGCTGCGCTACATCTTTGCCGGGGCTGAGCGGGTGCGCCCCGAAACCCGCGCGACCTATGCCGAAAAATTCGGTCTGCGCATCCTCGAAGGCTATGGCGCGACCGAGGCGGCGCCGGTGATCGCGGTCAACACGCCGATGCACTTCAAGGCGGGCAGCGTCGGCCGGCTGCTCCCCGGCATGGAAGCGAGGATCGATCCGGTTCCGGGGATCGCAGCGGGCGGTCGGCTGTTCGTCCGGGGACCGAACATCATGGCCGGCTATCTGAAGGCGGATGCGCCGGGACTGCTGCAACCGCCCGAGAACGGCTGGCACGATAGCGGCGATATTGTCACGATCGACGCGGCGGGGTTCGTCACGATCAACGGTCGCGCCAAAAGATTCGCCAAGATCGGCGGCGAGATGATCTCGCTCCCGGCGGTCGAGGGCTATGCCGCGAAACTATGGCCGGGCGCGGACCACGCGGTCGTCACTCGGCCCGATCCGCGCAAGGGCGAGCAACTGGTGCTGTTCACCACCCGCACCGACGCGACCGTCGCGGCGCTGCAGGAATGGGCGAGGGCGAATGGCGTGGCCGAACTGGCGATCCCGCGCGACCTGCGGATCGTCGAGGCGCTGCCGGTCCTTGGAACGGGCAAGCTGGACTATGTCACGATGGGCGAATGGGGGGCGGGACGGTCCTGATTCGAATCGGAATCGCCCGATTCGCCGTAGCAGGGCGTCGCGAAGCGCCCTGATCCAATGCCTGGTTCCCTCGCAAACCCTCGTCCAAGTCCCTGAACTGCAACGGAGTGGCCATAAAAGTGAAAAGAGTTGTTGACGGTTTGGCGGGGTGGGCTTAGAGGGCTGTTCACCGGACGGGGCGACACACTGAGTTGCTTCGGAAGGGTAGAGAAAAGCAGGCGACGCGACGGATCTTACCGAAAGGGAGGTTGGTATGCGACGCCGGTATTTTCGTCTGGTCTTTGACATTGTTGATGTAGATGAAGGGACATGTGGGCGGCGGCTTGCGGTCTTGCGCATTCAAGGTGCGTGAGTTCGTTTAAAGCTAAGTCGGTTCATATGTCTCGTTACAACCACCATATTGTA
>NZ_CAKLBB010000027.1:0-6959 GCF_920939515.1 Sphingomonas sp. Leaf4
TACAATATGGTGGTTGTAACGAGACATATGAACCGACTTAGCTTTAAACGAACTCACGCACCTTGAATGCGCAAGACCGCAAGCCGCCGCCCACATGTCCCTTCATCTACATCAACAATGTCAAAGAACTTCCCTGCTTCGCACCGTGTGGTAGAAGCGCCAGCGAACCGGCGATGGGGAGGACCGGAACAGTGGCCCCGATCAATTGATCGGAACCATGATCCGGTATAAAAAGAGCAATCTCGCTATCCGCTTCAGCGGAGCGGCCCGAAGGCCAGCGAGGCGACCGGTGGGAGAAGCGAAGAGCGTCTCGTCGTCCGGTGAAGCTGCTTATATGGGCGTCACTGGAAGGCGTCAACAACGATTCTTCACTTTTTTCGGTTCCATGCGTTTTTACGCACCCAGCCCCGGTTTCCGCCCCGCTGCGGCACGTTCGGGCGGCACCTTCCCCCTGCCCGGTCCACGCGGCATAAGGCGCTAGATGGTATCGGATGAGAGGATCGTTGTCGTGACCGCCCCCCTGTATGACCGCCAGTGGACGCTGGAGGCGATCCGCCGGCTCGAGGCCGACTTCTGTCGTTCCGCCGATACGCACCTGATCCGGATCGAACTGCCGCGTACCCCCGGCATTACCCTTTACCTCAAGGACGAATCGGTACATCCTTCGGGCAGCCTGAAGCATCGCCTCGCCCGTTCGCTGATCCTCTATGGCCTGTGCAACGGGTGGATCGGCCCCGATACGGTGCTGGTCGAAGCGACGAGCGGGTCGACCGCCGTGTCCGAAGCCTATTTCGCGCGGCTGATCGGACTGCGCTTCATCGCGGTCGTGCCGCGCAGCATCGCCAGCGCCAAGGTCGAGGCGATCCGTTTCCAGGGAGGCGACGTACATTTCGTCGACGATCCGCGCGAGGTCTATGCCGCCGCACAGGGGTTGGCCGATGCGAGCGGCGGCCATTATCTCGACCAGTTCACCTATGCCGAACGGGCCACCGACTGGCGCGGCAACAACAATATCGCCGAATCGATCTTCGCGCAGATGGCGAAGGAGGATCATCCCGAACCGACGTGGATCGTCTGCGGCGCGGGCACCGGCGGCACGTCGGCGACGCTCGGTCGTTTCATCCGCTATGGGCGGCATGCCACCCGGCTGTGCGTCGCCGACCCCGAAGCGTCGGTGTTCCACCGCCATTACCGCGATCCCGCCATCCGTACCGTCGAGGGCGAATGTTCGGGAATTGAGGGGATCGGGCGGCCACGGGTCGAGCCGTCGTTCGTTCCCGCCGTCATCGACCGGATGATCGCCGTTCCCGATGCCGAGAGCATCGGCGCGATGCGCGCGATCGGCGCGCGGCTCGGGCGGCCGGTCGGCGGATCGACCGGGACCAACATCGCCGCCTGCGCCACGCTGGTCGCGGAAATGGCGGCGGCGGGCGAGGCGGGATCGATCGTCACCATCCTGTGCGATTCGGGACTGCGCTATGCCGATACCTATCACGACGACGCCTGGCTGGCGGCGAAGGGGATCGACTGGCGCGAATCGGCGGCGCGTCATGCCATTTTCCTGGCAGCGGCATGACACCGCTCAGCGTCACCGACCTGTTCACCATCGGCATCGGCCCGTCCAGTTCGCATACCGTCGGCCCGATGCGGGCAGCGCATGCGTTTGCGACGATGCTAGTCGAGGACGGGCTGACCCCGGCGCGGGTCTTCTGCGATCTCTATGGCTCGTTGTCGCTGACCGGGCGGGGCCATGCAACCGATGTCGCGGTATTGCTGGGGCTTTCGGGCGCGACGCCGGAGGGAGTCGATCCCGACGCGGTTGCAGGCATCGTCGCCACGATCCATGACACGACGGCGCTTGCGATCGCCGGACAGGTGAGAATCGCGTTCGATCCGGCGCGCGACCTGATCTTCCATCCGGGGTTCCTGCCCGGGCATCCCAACGCCATGGCGTTTACCGCCGTGCTGGCCGACGGCAGCCGGATCACGCGCCGCTATCATTCGATCGGCGGCGGGGCGATCCGCGCCGAGGGCGAGGCAGCCCCGCGAATCAACCTGACGCTTCCGCATCCCTTTGCGAGCGGTAACGACCTGCTGGCGCTCTGCACCGAAACCCGCCAGTCGATCGCCGAGATCGTCGCCGCCAATGAAGGCGCGTGGCGGCCCGAGGCCGAGACGCACGGCTTTCTCGACGCGGTGCGCGCGGCGATGCTTGCCTCGATCGATCGGGGGTGCGCTGGCAGTGGCGAACTGCCCGGCGGGCTGAAGGTGCAGCGGCGCGCTCGGGCGATCCGCGAGAAGCTGCTCGAACGTGGTCCGCGCAGCGACCCCGGCGTCGTGTTCGAATGGGTCAGCCTGTGGGCGCTGGCGGTGAATGAGGAGAATGCCGCCGGCGGCCGGGTCGTCACCGCGCCGACCAATGGCGCCGCCGGCGTCATCCCGGCGGTGCTGAAATATTATGAGACGTTCGTCCATGGATCGACCCGCGAGGGCAGCCGCGCACTGTTGATGACGGCGGCAGCGATCGGCTTCCTCTACAAGCAGAACGCATCGATCTCGGCCGCCGAAATGGGATGCCAGGGCGAAGTGGGCGTCGCCTGTTCTATGGCGGCGGGGGGCCTTGCCGCAGCGCTCGGCGCGACGCCGGCGCAGGTCGAGAATGCCGCCGAGATCGGCATGGAGCACAACCTCGGCCTCACCTGCGATCCGATCGGCGGACTGGTGCAGATCCCGTGCATCGAGCGCAACACGATGGGCGCGATCAAGGCGATCAACGCCGCCTATCTGGCGCTGCACGGTGATGGTCGCCACATCGTCAGTCTCGATCAGGTGATCGAGACCATGCGCCAGACCGGCGAGGACATGAAGAGCCAGTATAAGGAGACCAGCCAGGGTGGCCTGGCGGTCAACGTCGTCGAATGTTGAAGGAAGCCCGTTTGTCCGACCTGCCTGATTTCGCCGCGATTACCCCCACATCGATCCGCCCAGCGCTCGATGCCTTGCTGGCCGAACGCGATGCCGCCAGCGCCACCGCGCTGGACGGTCCGCCGACGTTCGCGGCGACGTGGCTGCCGATCGAGCACGCCGATGTCGCGATCGACAATTTCTGGTCGAGCGTGTGGCACCTGCATGCGGTGCAGGACAGCCCCGCGCTGCGCGCCGCGCATGCGGAGGGGCAGGCGGTGCTGACCGAACGTGGCATCGCCGCGCAGCAGGACCGGGCGATGTTCGACCGGTTGCGCGCGCTGGCGATCACCCCCGATTTCGCCATGTTGCCCGATGCCGACCGGATCGCGGTCGAACGGTCGATCCGCGACCGGACTCTGGCGGGCGTCGCACTGGACGATGCGGCGCGCGATCGCTTCAAGACCGTGGCGACCGAATTGTCGGCATTGCAGACCGAGTTCGCGAGCGCCGTGCTCGACGCGACCGATGCGTGGACGCTGCACCTGACCGACGAATCGCGACTCGCCGGATTGTCCGAGGCCGACCGCGCGATGATGGCGGCGGCGGCGCAGGCCCGCGATCTGGAGGGCTGGCTGGTCACGCTGCAACAGCCGAGCGTCGTCGCGGTGCTGACCTTTGCCGAGGACCGCGCGCTGCGCGCCGAGGTGTACCGCGCCTATGGCACGCGCGCGTCGGATCAGGGACCGCATGCCGGACAGTTCGACAATAGCGAGCGGATCCGCCGCATCCTCGCGCTGCGCCACGAGGCCGCGACGCTGCTGGGGTTCGCCGATCCGGTCGCGCGCTCGCTTAGCACCAAGATGGCACCCGATGTCGGCGAGGTGCTGGCGTTCCTGCGCGATCTTGCCGCGCGGGCCAAACCGCATGCCGAGGCGGAAGTCGCCGAGTTGCGCGCCTTTGCCGCCGAACATCTCGGCCTCGACGATCTGCAACCATGGGACATCGGCTTCGTCGGCGACCGGTTGAAGCGCCATGCCCATGCGATCGATCAGGCGGCGATCAAGGCCTATTTCCCGGTCGATCGGGTGCTTTGCGGGTGGCAGGCGCTGCTCGTCCGGCTGTTCGGCGTGACGTTGACCGAGCGGGGCGATGTCGCGACCTATCATCCCGACGTCCGCTATTACGATGTGGCCGATGCGACCGGCGTGTTCGCCGGGCTGTATCTTGACCTGCATACGCGTGCGGGCAAGAAGGGCGGCGCGTGGATGGCCCCTGCCCGGCCGTTTCTCGACGGTGATTCGCCGAGCCTGCCGGTCGCCTATCTCGTTTGCAACTTCGCGCCGACCGGAGCGGCCACGCCGCTGCTCAGCCATGACGATGTGACGACGCTGCTCCACGAGACGGGGCATTGCCTGCATCACCTGTTCACCCGCGTCCCCCGGCCCGATATTTCGGGCACGTCGGGGTTCGAGTGGGACGCGGTAGAGCTGCCCAGCCAGTTGATGGAGGACTTCGCGTGGGACGCCGGGGTGCTCGCCGCCATGTCGGGGCATGGCGACACTGGCGAACCGTTGCCCGATGCGCTGTTCCAGCGGATGCTGGCGGCACGGCGGTTTCAGTCGGGGATGTTCCTCGTCCGGCAGATCGAGTTCGCGATGTTCGACCTGCTGCTGCATCTGGGCATCCATGGCGATGATCCGATGGCGGTAATCGAATCGGTACGGGACGAGGTGGCGGTGGTCCGCCCGCCCGAATGGCACCGCTTTCCCTACGCCTTCGCGCATATCTTTGCCGGGGGCTATGCCGCTGGCTATTACAGCTATTTGTGGGCCGAGCTGCTGGCGGCGGACGGCTTCGCCGCCTTCGCCGAGGCCGGGACCGTGGACCGCGCGACCGGCGACCGGTTGCGGGCGTGCGTCCTGTCGCAAGGGTCGGTCAGGCCGGCGATCGAGTTGTTCCGGGCGTTCCGGGGGCGCGATCCCGATCCGCAGGCGATGCTGGAGCGGCATGGATTGGTCGCACCAGTCGCGCCGGGCGAGGCGTAGCACCAGCTACGCCGAGCCGCCCAAGGCGCGACCGGCCGGCGGCGCCCAAAGCGCCGTCCGACGACGCGGGCTTTGCCCGCGGCGTGCCTCCAAAGTTTACAAAGTTTACACTAGCCGGTGTCTGCATTTGCAGGATTTTCAATCGCCGGTAGTTCTGATTCAAGGCTGGCGAAGGAGGCAAGCCTTGAGCAGACGGACGCTGACGGACGAGCAATGGGATCGGATTGCGGGGTATCTTCCTGGACGTGAGGGGACGCGAGGGCGCAGCGGCGTGGACAACCGGCTGTTCGTGGATGCGATCCTGTGGATGGCTGGGAACGCGGCACGCTGGCGAGACCTGCCGGAGGTATTCGGGAAGTGGACCGGGGTGCACGCCCGCTTCCGGCGCTGGTCGCATGCCGGTGTCTGGGAACGGCTTTTCCACAGCCTGGCCGACACGCCGGACTTCGAATACGTCCTGATCGACAGCACCATCTCGAAAGCCCACGCCGATGCCAGTGGGGCAAAAGGGGGGCTGAAGCTGCCGCGATCGGCCGGTCGCGTGGTGGGCTGACGACCAAGCTGCACGCTGCGGTCGACGCCATCGGCCTGCCGATCCGCATTCATCCGACACCCGGGCAATGGGCCGATCGTCCCCAGGCCGAGACATTGCTGGCAGGCTTGAAGGGCGTAGGTCCCGTCATTGCCGATGCCGCCTATGACGCCGACGCGCTACGCGCCTTCATCGCCGACGATCTTGGCGCGAGCGCACACATAAAGGCCCATCCCAACCGAATCGCCAGGCCGGCCATCGACTGGCGCCTCTACAAGGAACGCCATCAGGTCGAGTGCTTCTTCAACAAGCTCAAGCGCTTCCGTCGTATCGCCCTGCGCTGCGAGAAAACCATCACCGCCTTCATGGGCTTCGTCCACCTCGCATGCGCCATGATCTGGCTACGATAAATGCAGACGCGGCCTAAGCACGCTCTGGAGCGAACGTCGCCGGACTTGATAAAGGTGTTGATTGATAGGGCCGGCATCTCAGCCCGACCGAAGTCCATTACCCGCATCGGACGTTGTGGCGCACGGCGGCGATGTAGGACAGCCCGCCGCCAGCGCCCGCTTCGCCGCCGCGATCGTCCGGCCGAGATCGGCCAGCGCTACGCCGTGGAGCGCGACTCGCACCGATCCGACGCGTCGCTCGACCAGCGTCACCGTCCCCTGATCGAGCGCCAGCGTGCCGGGGACGACCGGCGTCGCGCCGGGCGGCAGGGCGAGCAGGACGGTGATCGGCGCGACCGGATCGGCCGGCGCGCCGCCCCGCCGCAGCGCCGAGGGCGGGCGGTCGAATGCACTCAGAAACACCTCGTTGAAACGGCGGACGCTGCCGAAGCCGGCGGCGAAGGCAATGTCGGTCAGCGACAGCGCCGTGTCATGGATCAGTTGCTTGGCGAGGTTCAGCCGCCGCGTGGCCTCGATCGCCAGCGGCCCCGCGCCGAGATGGCGCTCGAACAACCGGCGCAGATGTCGGTCGGTCATGCCGAGCCGGTCGGCGAGATCGACGACGCTTCCTTCCGCCAGCGCGCCTTCGTCGATCAGCCGCAACGCACGGTCGATCGAGGCGCGGGTGCCGACCCATGCGGGGCTGTCGGGCGCCGTTTCGGGGCGGCAGCGCAGACAGGGGCGGAAGCCCGCCGCCTGCGCTGCCGCCGCGCCGGGATAGAAGCGGGCATGCGAGCGCGCCGGGGTGCGCGCCGGGCAGACCGGGCGACAATAGATGCCGGTGGTAGTGACGCCGACGAAGAAACGGCCGTCCATCGCGGGATCGCGCCGTTCGAGCGCGGCGTAGCAGCTATCGGGATCGAGCATGGGTGCGATCCTGCCGGGTCGGGGGTGGCGCGACTAGAGCAGATTCCGTTCAGTACGCATCGTATCCGGCAGCGGCGAAGTAGTTGGCGCACTCAGCGGGCGTGTAGGTGTCGATGGCGGCGCCGATGGCGCGGGACAGGTCGTCGACGGTGCGCGCAG
>NZ_CAKLBB010000028.1:2500-5754 GCF_920939515.1 Sphingomonas sp. Leaf4
GTCGCAAGACCGATCCAGTGTTGTCGTTGGTGGTGTGGACTCTCAAGCGTGAGGTAAGGGCAATTCGTGGATGCCTTGGCATGTACAGGCGATGAAGGACGTGGCACGCTGCGATAAGCGTCGGTGAGCTGTGAGCAAGCTTTGACCCGACGATTTCCGAATGGGGAAACCCACCTATCCGATTAATCCTGAGTGTTGGCAACGACGTTCAGGGTTAATGGGACAAGGTATCTCTTAACTGAATACATAGGTTTCGAGAAGCGAACCCGGCGAACTGAAACATCTCAGTACCCGGAGGAAAAGACATCAACCGAGATTCCGTTAGTAGTGGCGAGCGAACGCGGACCAGGCCAGTGCCTGAATTTCAACTAGCAGAACAGCGTGGAAAAGCTGACCATAGCGGGTGACAGTCCCGTATGCGAAAGTGATAATTCAGGACTCGAGTAGGGCGGAACACGTGTAATTCTGTCTGAACATGGGGGGACCACCCTCCAAGCCTAAATACTCGTACATGACCGATAGCGAACTAGTACCGTGAGGGAAAGGTGAAAAGCACCCCGATGAGGGGAGTGAAACAGTACCTGAAACGGATTGCCTACAAGCAGTTGGAGCTCTCTTGAAGAGTGACAGCGTACCTCTTGCATAATGGGTCTGTGACTTAATCTGTCAAGCAAGCTTAAGCCGTTAGGTGTAGGCGCAGCGAAAGCGAGTCTGAATAGGGCGACCATAGTTTGACGGATTAGACCCGAAACCCGGCGATCTAGGCATGACCAGGATGAAGGTGGGGTAACACCCACTGGAGGTCCGAACCGATTAACGTTGAAAAGTTACCGGATGAGTTGTGTTTAGGGGTGAAAGGCCAATCAAGCCGGGAAATAGCTGGTTCTCCGCGAAAACTATTGAGGTAGTGCCTCGGATGGACACCTTATGGGGTAGAGCACTGGATGGTTGCG
The DNA here is from genome assembly GCF_920939515.1 of Sphingomonas sp. Leaf4. Taxonomy (NCBI): domain Bacteria; kingdom Pseudomonadati; phylum Pseudomonadota; class Alphaproteobacteria; order Sphingomonadales; family Sphingomonadaceae; genus Sphingomonas; species Sphingomonas sp. Leaf4. Next base: position 3,454 of record NZ_CAKLBB010000028.1, read on the forward strand.
GGGGTCGCGAGATCTACCAACACTAACCAAACTCCGAATACATAAGAGTGATATCCGGGAGACAGACGGCGGGTGCTAAGGTCCGTCGTCAAAAGGGAAACAGCCCTGACCTACAGCTAAGGTCCCCAAGTCGTGTCTAAGTGGGAAAGCATGTGGGAATCCCAAAACAACCAGGAGGTTGGCTTAGAAGCAGCCATCCTTTAAAGAAAGCGTAACAGCTCACTGGTCTAAACAAGGGTTCCTGCGGCGAAGATGTAACGGGGCTCAAGACACGCACCGAAGCTTAGGGTGTGGATTTATCCACGCGGTAGCGGAGCGTTCCGTACGCCTGTGAAGCGGCCTGGTAATGGGTCGTGGAGGTATCGGAAGTGCGAATGCAGACATGAGTAGCGATAAAGAGGGTGAGATGCCCTCTCGCCGAAAGACCAAGGGTTCCTGCGCAAGGCTAATCCGCGCAGGGTGAGCCGGCCCCTAAGACGAGCCCGAAGGGGGTAGTCGATGGGAACCACGTTAATATTCGTGGGCCTGGTGGTGTGTGACGGATGGCGTGTGTTGTCGGATCTTATCGGATTGATCCGGCTTCGAAGCTGTCCCGGGAAATAGCCCCACCGTATAGACCGTACCCGAAACCGACACAGGTGGTCAGGTAGAGTATACCAAGGCGCTTGAGAGAAGTGTCCTGAAGGAACTCGGCAAATTGCCTCCGTACCTTCGGAAGAAGGAGGCCCCAACTAGGCGCAAGCTCTGTTGGGGGGCACAGGCCAGGGGGTAGCGACTGTTTAGCAAAAACACAGGGCTCTGCTAAGTCGGCTTCAAGACGACGTATAGGGCCTGACGCCTGCCCGGTGCCTGAAGGTTAAGTGGAGGGGTGCAAGCTCTGAAATGAAGCCCAGGTAAACGGCGGCCGTAACTATAACGGTCCTAAGGTAGCGAAATTCCTTGTCGGGTAAGTTCCGACCTGCACGAATGGCGTAACGACTTCCCCACTGTCTCCAGGACATGCTCAGCGAAATTGAATTCTCCGTGAAGATGCGGAGTACCCGCGGTTAGACGGAAAGACCCCGTGCACCTTTACTGCAGCTTCAGAGTGGCATTAGGAAAGAACTGTGTAGCATAGGTGGGAGGCTTTGAAGCATCGTCGCCAGATGATGTGGAGCCATAGGTGAAATACCACCCTGTTGTTTTCTGATGTCTAACCTGCGCCCATGAAACTGGGCGAGGGACCCTCTGTGGCGGGTAGTTTGACTGGGGCGGTCGCCTCCTAAAGAGTAACGGAGGCGCGCGAAGGTTGGCTCAGGACGGTTGGAAACCGTCTGTTAGAGTGCAATGGCATAAGCCAGCCTGACTGCGAGACTGACAAGTCGAGCAGAGACGAAAGTCGGTCATAGTGATCCGGTGGTCCCTCGTGGAAGGGCCATCGCTCAACGGATAAAAGGTACGCCGGGGATAACAGGCTGATAACCCCCAAGAGCTCATATCGACGGGGTTGTTTGGCACCTCGATGTCGGCTCATCACATCCTGGGGCTGGAGCAGGTCCCAAGGGTTTGGCTGTTCGCCAATTAAAGTGGTACGTGAGCTGGGTTCAGAACGTCGCGAGACAGTTTGGTCCCTATCTGCCGTGGGCGTCGAAATTTGAGAGGAGTTGACCCTAGTACGAGAGGACCGGGTTGAACGTACCTCTGGTGTACCTGTCGTCGTGCCAACGGCGCAGCAGGGTAGCTATGTACGGACGGGATAACCGCTGAAAGCATCTAAGCGGGAAGCCTCCCTCAAGATAAGATTTCTTAGGACGGTCGGAGACCACGACCTTGATAGATCGGATGTGGAAGCGCGGTAACGCGTGAAGCTAACCGATACTAATTGTCCTATTCGCGCTTGTAGAGTTCACACCGCCAACGTCAGCACTGGCTAGACGTTCACGTGGTTGAAACCGCCCAAGCCTTGAAACACACCGATTTGAAAAAACCAATGTGCACCGCCTTCATTGCCTGGTGGCTATAGCGTTTGTGAACCACCCGATCCCATCCCGAACTCGGCCGTGAAACCAACCTGCGCCAATGGTACTATCGCTCAAGCGATGGAAGAGTAGGTCGTCGCCAGGCATTGAAGCCGGTGCACATCACAATGTCATAATTCTTGCACGAACCTCCAGCCGAACCACACGACGACACGCATGAAGCGTGCCGCCGAGCGGCTCAGCTCAAGTGTCGCGGGGTGGAGCAGCCCGGTAGCTCGTCAGGCTCATAACCTGAAGGTCACAGGTTCAAATCCTGTCCCCGCAACCATACTTACACAACGCC
>NZ_CAKLBB010000029.1:0-4988 GCF_920939515.1 Sphingomonas sp. Leaf4
ACCGCTCTTTTCGCGCGCGATTGGATAGCGCAAGGGGTAGGGATGTCCCGGACCTGCCTGTGCGTAGAGCCATTCAAGTCGAGCGTCAGGATCGGCGGCAAAGCGCGGTTCGGCACGCAACTTCGCGTCAAAACGGCGCTTGACCACCGGATTAGTCGCGAGGAGCCGATCACCGAGTGCCGCAAGTACGAAGGCGTCCGTGCTTGGAGCAGGTCCCAGCATTTCCGGGAAAAAGCCCCATGCAAGGAACGAGTCCTGGCTTTCGGGCTCCAGCAGAGAGGCGGCCAACAACCCGAGCGGTTGATTGGCAGGCACGCGTACGCTGCCCGTCGGCATCGTCTCGTCCGTCTCGTAATGTTCGAAACGAGCAGTAATCGGATAACGCCCCTCAATCGGTTGAGACAGCTTGGGATCGATCAGCCGAACACGATCGAGTTTCTGCACCTTTGCCGTTTGAATGGTTTCAAACTGGATGCCGTGCAGGCGTAGCCGCTCGATAACCTCCGTCTGCTCGCGCGGCACCCACCAAGCCTTGGGCAGGCGGACACTTTCCACCGGTGTCTGGCCGATGATCGGCATCCGGAAGGTAATCGGCTTGCCCAACCAGCGCTGTTCCTCTCGACCGGAAGCAGGCGACATATAGGTGTCGAACGCCACGCCCTTGAAGCTTTCGATCCACCCAATCGGGGCGGCTGCGGGCTTCCAGCGTGTCAGCAATTCACTCGGACGGCTCGCACGATCGGTCGCCTTGGCGGCCGCGATACGTGCCGCATCTTCCGCGGCGATCTTCATTGCCGCTTCCAGCAGCACGTAGGTGCCGAGCACGCGTTGCCGATACGGTTTGAGCATGTGGTTCTCGACCAGCACGGTCGGCATGCCGATGAAGTCGCCGTATCCAGTCGAGTAGCGTGGACCTTCCGGGCTGTACCGTATGCCCTTCTCAGGATGCCAAGTATCGATCGGGCTTGGATAGATGATCGGAATGTGACCTGCGTTCGTCAGCGCCGTCGAAACCGCCGGACCGAAGCGGTTTTCCAACCAGTTGGCAGTGGCGCGATGGCGCGCATATTTGCCCCATCCGGCATAGGTGAAGGTCACGTCATACTGCATGTCGAAGCCTTCGCTGACATGGCAGTCGATATAGAGGATCGGATCGAGCAATCGGATCAGACCGATCATTGCCCGAGACTCCGGCGCATCCAGCTTGGCGTAATCACGGTTGAGGTCGATGTTGCGAGCGTTGGCGTCACGCCCCTTCTCTACTGGCCCACGAATATGCGGGAAATTGAACGCGCTCTGCTGCTCGTGTCCGTCAATATTGTAAATCGGCACGAACACCAGATCGACTTTGTCGAGCAGGTTGTCCTTCCCACGTAGCGCAATGTCTCGAAGGAGCATCAGACCGGCGTCCTTGCCGTCGATCTCGCCTGCATGGATGCCGCCCTGCACGAGGACGACAGGCTTGCCGCGGCTTCCCTTGCTGGCACGGACATAGATCATGTCGCGGCCCTCGGTCGTACGGCCGAAGGTATTCACGGTGATGAGCGGCGATTCAGCGTCGAGACGGTTCAGCCATTCTCGTACTTCCGCATAGCGCGGCGTCGTTCGGAAGCCCGCTGCCTCGGCCGGCGTGATCCAGGGATCACCAGCCTTCACGATCAAAGCCTCACTCTTCCCTGACCAAGGTAGTGTCGGCGGCAATGGCGCAGACGCCTCCTGTGCGAAAAGCGGACTGACACCAACCAATAGAAGGACGCTGAAGATACGAGCTAGTTTCGAGTGCAAGGGACTTCCAATTCCATATTCATGCATCCGGCGATGCAGCGTACCCGGTGCACGCCTGGCGACACCGTACCTCCGGAGGCCGGAGGCAGTGCAGACGTGCTGTTGCGTTGCAGCAGAACGGCTTTATGATACGTTGCAACATACCACAACCTTAACGGCGTTTTGAGGCCGTATCCCGGAGCAGCAATGTCCTTCACGCCCCTTCGTTCGCGACTGCGTCCGTCCGCAGTCGCCTTCACGCTCGCACTCGGGTTAGCGCCCTTCAACGTTGAGGCACAGGAACTACCCGAGCACGACGACGAAGATGAGATCGTCGTACTAGGCACCCGCAACACGGTCGATCGCGCGCTATCGTCGGACCGGGTCACCGAGCGCATGTCGCAATCGAGCCGTTCGATCGAGCGCGACATTCTGAATGCGGCGGGAACGTACCGGCTAAGCGACGCCCTCGAACTCGTCAGCGGCTTTAGCCAACAGAACAACCGTGGCGGTGTTATCGACAATTTCGCCGTCCGCGGATTTCTCGGCACCCCGGACGGAGGCGCGGAATATTATCTAAACGGTTTTCTCGCCAACCGTGGCATGGCCCCGCCGCGTGATCCGGCGACGACCGAACGGATTGAGGTACTCAAAGGGCCCGCAGGCGCGCTCTTCGGAGATGTTGATCCCGGCGGCCGGGTCAACATCGTGACCAAGGTGCCACAGTTTACGCCGCATGCGAACGCGATGGTCAGTTAGCCGCCCCCTTGCGTCCCTTCACGAACAACGACGAGAGCCGCTGGGCGGGCACCTTCTACGTGCAGGACATGTGGGACGTCACCGATCGGCTGACGCTGGTCGGAGGTGCACGGATCGATCCATACCGGCAGAAGATCGTCAACAACAACACCGGCGGTGTTGGCCGCAACATCAACGAGCCCATCAACTTCCGCGTCGGTGCCCGCTACCGCGTCACGGACGTGATTGCGGTGCACGCCAACTGGGGTGAGAACTTCTCGCTGAACACCGGCACCGACCGCAACGGGGCGGGCTTCGGCCCGGAAAAGGGGCGTGGCTACGAGGTAGGTGTTGCAGCCAAGCTGCCCGGTGTTGACCTGGCGGCAACGTGGTTCGACATCCGCAAGCAGGACATCCTGACGACCGATCCGGTCGATGCGAACTTCCTCGCGCCCGTTGGAAGCATCGTCAGCCGCGGCATCGAGCTCGACGCTTCGGCGCGGCTCGGTAATCGCTGGCAGATCGTCGCCAATTATGCGTGGCTCGATGCGAAGGCGGATGACACCGCCTTTCCGACACCGGATGTGCTGAACGTGCCGGAGCACTCCGGCACATTGCTGGTCGTCCATCGCCTCCCTAGTACCCGTGGCGACTGGCAGTTGAGCGGGGGCGTCGCCTATGTCGGCGATCGGGCGGGATCGCTCACCGCCAATCCGGTGGTACTGCCCGAATATGTAAAGGTGAAGGCGGCGATCGAAGCACCGGTAGTCGAGGGGGTCCGCTTCCGTCTCGAAGCCGACAATCTGCTCGACCAGCGTTATGCCGCCAGCTCGTACAGCGCCTTGTGGATCTATCCCGGTGCGCCGCGGACGGTGCGGGCCTCGCTTCGTCTCGAAATCTGAAGCGGATAACCGGAGTAGCTGCCGTACAGCTTAAGGGACCCAATTGCGCTCACTCAGCCTCGCGGCGGCATTCGTTTTCACAGCGCTCAAGCGTGTAAACGACCCATATGCGGACATTAAGACGCCTCGCTCCGCTCTCGCACTTCTGCCATTCGTTCATGCGATACGGTGGTGCTCGATCCATGGCACATCGGTGCTGCCAGCGCGGCGATCGAATATCGAGCGATCAGGCTCCCTCTCCTTCAATGTGCTCGGGGTTTGTAAAAGTCAGCCGAACGATGCTGATTGGTCCGCCAGGGTCATCGTCGTCCTCCGCGAACTTAGAAGGAGGGCCGTCACGGCGGGTGGCTGCGGCGGAGAGCGAGGGCATCTGCCCGTAGCTTGCCTGCGCAACCAGCATCCCCAAAGAGTGGGAGTGGCCTCGGCGCACCGCCGACGCGATGGTAATAGGAAGCGCGGCGGTCACGCGGAGCAGTTCGTCTACGGTTGACGACCAGTCATCCGCCCCGCCGATATGAGCCTCGCGGCCTATCGCGTCGGAGCCGCGAGTCATCCCGACCAAGAGTTGCCCTAACGAGATGCGACCGCCCGTTGTTCTCGGCGGCGCAATCATCTCTTGGACGCAGAGCGGCGGCCGTGCCTTTAGATCGATTCCACCATATTCACCGCTGTTCTGAGCGTTTTCGCAAACGCTTTCGTCTAGGAAGTTACGCGCGACAGGGGCGTAGCCGGGTGTCACGAAGTCGAAGGCAGGCCATTCACTCAGAAGCTCGTACTGTGTCCATTCCTTGCCGCGAAGTTTGATCTCTCCGCCTTTTAGCAGTTTAGCTTGGATTAGAACGGCGCGCCGCTCCTTTCGAGTGCCCGGACCCTTGTGATCGACCACCAGCAGAAGGTCGGCTAGCTCGCAACGGCCACGACTTCCGTCCGGGCGCGTCCAGCTCACCTGCGGGCGAGAGTGAACAAACACCGCATGAAGATCGACCCCGTAGCCCATTTCCGCAATCAGCGGATCCCAAGCCTCCGCGACTTCTGAAAAGCCGTCCCGCGTCAGAGTCTCGACCGCGCTTACTTCACCTTTAGGTTTGCCGGTCTGCTTGCCACCGTACGCGAGCACCTTGGCAATCACGAGGTCGGCGAGTTTTGCGAACGCCTGCGCTTGCAGATCAGTTAAGGGGACCATCATCGCCGGAAGGTCGTCTCTAAAGTGTCGCTATGTCAATTCGACGTCTGTCATCGGCTCTGTGAGACGACCACTCTTTAGGCCGATCTCTACGCAGATTTCCGGCCCTTCGACAGGGCCGATACGGCGGCATGCGACCCAATCACGGACGCTCAGCGCCCTTCTTGCGCTTCCTAACTCCGGACGATCATTCATCGGCCGCGATCGCCTCGTCGCAGCGTTCAAATGGCAAGATTTGGGACAAACCCGTCGTTCCCATACCGCAGGCTGAGCGTCAGCGCTTGCCAGAAGCCGACGTTCAGCGCTTGTCCGCGCGGCGTTGGGCTCACGACTTAAGCTGCGCCGCAAGTGGATTGGCGGCTTTAAAGTAAACGCGCCCAGATGCAGACTTAGACGATGGC
>NZ_CAKLBB010000030.1:0-4504 GCF_920939515.1 Sphingomonas sp. Leaf4
CGGAAGCCGTAGAACAGCGCGCCCTGTGCCACCTGCCGACCCATCATGTCCGTGATCCCCCTACCGCCTTGCAGGAGTGAATCACGCCCTCGTCACCATCGCAAGCAGCCGTTTTTCAACAGCCTCGAACGGTTGGGACACCGTCTGCGGTGGCCGCTTCGACCATTCCGATCCCGAAAGCGGACAGGCAGGAAAGTACCCAATTCAGGACGTTGCGGGTCATGTGGGGGTCACTGCACGAAAGTGAAGTTTACGTACGCTAGGATCGAACGAACGGCGAACGCGGACGGTCCTAACGTCTGAAGGGAATGACGACAGCCTGATCGAGGAAGACGCGCATGCCTTCTTCTTTAACGGTCTGGCGGAAGGCGGCATGAGCCGCATCGTCGGTCGCGAAGAGGTCATCCCACACCGTGGACGTTCCATTCTCATTTTCCACTTCGAGCGACCAACCCGGCTCATTTTCGAGCCTTATGATATTTACACTCACGGTGATGCCCTGCTCTGTAACGACGCCGGATAGGCTCGAAGTGACGATGTTGGGGTCGCGTTCGTGCATCACTCTTTCCTCATGCTTTGCTACGGTTTGGCAGCGGCGCCTTCGAGCGCCTTGTAGAGCGCTGTTTTACCGACTTTGAGCCGCGTGGCCGCCTCCCGGACCGTCAGGCCTGCCGCGATATGATCGCGCGCCTTGCGCAATTTGTCAGGCGTGATGACCGGACGCCGACCGCCAAGGCTCCCCCGTTCCCGCGCAGCCTTCAAGCCGGCGTTGGTGCGCTCGCGGATCAGGTCGCGCTCGAACTGGGCGAGCGAGCCGAAGATGTTGAACACGAGCATCCCGCCCGACGTGGTGGTGTCGATCTGCTCGGTGAGCGATCGGAAACCAACGCCACGCGCGGCCAGTTCGCCGACCTTTTCGATCAGGTGGCTCATTGAGCGACCGAGGCGGTCCAGCTTCCATACAACTAGCGTGTCACCGCCACGTAGATAGGCCAGGGCCTCGGCAAGCCCCGGCCTATCAGTTTTAGCGCCGGACGCATGGTCGTCGAAGATGCGCTCGCATCCGGCCGCGTTGAGCGCGTCGTGCTGTAGCGCCAGCTTCTGGTCGCCGGTCGATACCCGCGCATAGCCGATCAGCGCCACGGTCGGTTCCGATCTGTCCGTTTTCCCATCGATTTGCATTCTTGTCCGAATCGCCATCGCGGGTCCAGAGTTGACGGACATATTCATGCTGGCCGCCAGAGGACCGTCTGACGGACAGTGCGGGAAAGGTCGTGACGCATGGCAAGACGGCAGTTGCTGACACGCGAAGCGCTCGGCTCACATTACGATCCTCCAACCGACGAACGGGAGATCGCCCGTCACTTTACCCTCAGCCGTGAGGATCTCGATCTTGTCAGCGAACGACGTGGAGCGCCAAGCCGCCTCGGGTTCGCGCTGCTGCTGCTTTACATGCGTTGGCCGGGCCGCGTGCTGGAAGCCGGTGAGAAACCGCCGAGTGCCATCCTCGCCTTTGTCGGCGATCAGGTCGACGCGCCGGCAAAGGCGTTCGACGATTACGCCCGTCGCGATGAAACCCGCCGCGGGCATCTCGCCGATCTCATGCAGCGGTTCGGCTATACCGCTTTCGACCGTAACCACTTTCGCGAGATCGTGGCGTTCGCGATGCCGGTCGCGCAGACCGTCGCGCAGCCTCTCTTGCTTGCCGGCACCGTGATCGACGAGTTGCGTCGGCGACGGGTACTACTGCCGCCCCCGGCTGTCATCGAGGCAATCGTCAGGCACGCGCGCCAGCAGGCCGAACAACTCACCCATGAAATCCTGACCAGCGGCATTGAGCCTGACAAGCTCACGATGCTCGATGCCTTGCTGACCCGGCGGTCGGATCAGGGAACGACATGGCTGGCCTGGCTGCGCAATGCGCCGCAATCACCGGCACCGCGCAACATCCTGCGGCTGCTGGAACGGCTCGATCATGTCCGCAACCTCGGCCTCGACCTTGCGCGCGCCGCCATGATCCCATCAGCGACATTCGACCGGCTTGCCGACGAGGCGGTACGGATCACGCCGCAGCACCTCGGCGAACTGACCCCGCTACGCCGCCATGCGACACTGGCGGCCGCAACAATCCGCCTTGAGGAAAGCCTCACCGACGCGACGCTCACCATGTTCGATAAGCTTCTCGGCAGCATGGTACGCCGGGCGGAAAACCGAACGCGCGACAAGGCAATCAGGACGGTGCGCGAGATGCAGGGGCATCTGCGCACCCTGACCAACAGTTGCCGCGTGCTCATCGACGCACACGCCAAGGGTATCGACTCCCTCGCGCGTCTCGGCCCGTTCGACTGGGAACGGTTCGGCTCCGCCGTCGATCAGGCGGAAGTCCTGGTCCGCCCCGAGACGATCGACCGCACGGCCGAACTTATTGAGCGGCATCGCACGGTGAAGTTGTTCGCCGGGCAGTTCCTGCGGGCGTTCGAGTTTCGCGGTGCCGGGCCGGTGCAGGGAATTCTCGACGCGCTCGCCATCATCGCTGATCTCTACCATACTGGAAAACGACGCCTGCCTGACAAGGTGCCGCTGCGCTTCGTGCCGGCGGGCTGGCGTCCATTCGTAATCCGTAACGGTGTCGTTGATCGCGCGGCCTATGAACTCTGCGCACTGTCTCAGCTTCGCGATCGGCTGCGGGCCGGCGATATCTGGGTGGCAGGCAGCCGACAGTTTCGGGATTTCGACAGCTATCTCATTCCGCCCGCTACCTTCGCAGCGTTGCGCGAGAAGGGGCCACTTCCGCTCGCGATCGCGACCGGGTTCGTATCTCATATCAAGGATCGCCGTGAACGCCTGAACCGCGCGATCGAACGGGTAACGGTGCTGGCCCGGCAGGGCGAACTGCCGCAGGTCCGGCTCGACGAAAACGGGCTGATGATCTCCCCTTTGAAGGCGATCACACCGCCCGCCGCAGAGGTCGCCCGCCGCACCGCCTATGACCGTCTCCCCCGCGTGAAAATCACGGATATCCTGCTCGATGTGGATACGTGGACCGGCTTCGGCGACTGTTTTACCCACCGGCGATCAGGCCGTCCGGCCGACGACCGTAATGCGTTGCTGACCGTGATCCTTGCCGATGGCATCAATCTCGGCCTGACCCGCATGGCGGACAGTTGCCGTGGTGCCAGTCTGCGCCAACTCGCGCATCTGCATGACTGGCACATCAGCGAAGCCGCCTATGGCGAGGCGCTCGGACGACTGATCGAGGCGCATCGCGCGATGCCGCTTGCCGGATTATGGGGCAGCGGCATCAGCTCGTCGAGCGACGGACAGCAATTCCATGCCGGCGGGCGGGGCGCTGCGATCAGCGATATCAACGCGCGCAACGGCAACGAACCCGGTGTGTCGTTCTACACTCATATCTCGGACCAGTATGACCCGTTCGGCTCGCGCGTGATCGCCGCGACCGCGGGCGAGGCTCCCTATGTCCTCGACGGTTTGCTGTATCACCAGACCGGGTTGTCGATCGAAGAGCATTATACCGATACGGGCGGCGCGTCCGACCATGTGTTCGGGCTGATGCCGTTCTTCGGCTACCGCTTCGCGCCACGCTTGCGTGATATCAAGGAGCGCCGCCTGCACCTCCTGCCCGGGCAGGAAGCGGGGCCGTTGCTTGCCGGCATGGTTGGCGATCCGATCGCGCACGACCACTTAGCCGCGCATTGGGACGAACTGCTGCGGCTCGCCACCTCGATCCGAACCGGAACCGTCACCGCGTCGGCTATGCTGCGCAAGCTGTCCGCCTATCCGCGCCAGAACGGTCTGGCATTAGCGCTGCGCGAGCTCGGACGGCTCGAACGCTCGATCTTCATGCTCGACTGGTTGCAGGACATTGATCTGCGCAGGCGCACCCAGGCGGGGCTGAACAAGGGGGAGGCGCGCAACGCGCTTGCCCGCGCATTGTTCTTCAACCAGCTCGGCGAGCTGCGCGACCGCCAGTTCGAAAATCAGTCTTACCGCGCCTCCGGCCTCAACTTGCTGGTCGCCGCGATCATCCTGTGGAACACACGCTATCTCGAACGGTCACTGGCCGACATGGGAGCGCCGGACGATATTGCCCGCCATATCGCACCGCTGGGCTGGGAGCATATCGCGCTCACCGGCGACTATAGCTGGGAGCGGGACGATAGGCCGGCACCGGATCAGCTCAGGCCGCTACGCATCTCGCCCTCGCTCTTGGCAGCTTAGCCCTTTGTATGACCTGATACGCCCAAGTCGGTGATAGCGAGTAAATTGACCGTTCTCGAAAGCGGACATTTCGAACCACGGTTCTGACACTTCGCGCCGCGCAAGAATACGTGGGCCTGCGGCAGCTTCACAACCGTCCGAGGCTGTTGAAAAACGGCTGCTTGCGATGGTGACGAGGGCGTGATTCACTCCTGCAAGGCGGTAGGGGGATCACGGACATGATGGGTCGGCAGGTGGCACAGGGCGCGCTGTTCTACGGCTTCCG
>NZ_CAKLBB010000031.1:0-4425 GCF_920939515.1 Sphingomonas sp. Leaf4
CCGCAGGTCCATCGATAACGGCTTGCCCATCTGACCGGCCTCCTGTCGCCGGTGACAGGCTTGAATCAGACTTCAGTCCCCTTGGGAATCCCTCAACGATTCACGCCGTTCGGATTATGCTCTAGCCTGACGGATATGATCCAGTCGCAGCAGTAGCGGTCCCGGCTGTTGGAGGGTGCTGCGGACGTGTTCGGCGCGGAACCCGCCGCGGCCGAGCCGGCAGACGACATGACGGTGCTGCACGCCAAGATCGGCGAACTGACACTGGCGAACGTTTTTTGGCCGGTGCGCTCGGGAAGGCCGGTCTGTTGTCGAGCGCAAAGCAATGATCGACCGTGGCCATGCGCTGCCGCTGATCGCCCAGGCGCGGCAACTCGGCATCAGCCGCGGCAGCATCTATTATCTGCCCCGGGCGGTTTCCCCGGCCGATCTGACGATCATGCGGCGGATCGACGAACTACATCTGCTGTATCCGTTCGCAGGCAGCCGGATGCTGCTCGATCTGCTCCGGCAGGAGAGCGTCATGGTCGGGCGGCGGCATGTCGCGACGCTGATGAAACGAATGCGGATTGAAGCGATCTACCGGCGCCCGAACACGTCGAAACCGGCACCGGGACACAAGGTCTATCCGTACCTACTGCGCAATCTGGCGGTGACGCGGCCCAATCAGGTCTGGGCGACCGACATTACCTACATCCCGATGGCGCGCGGCTTCGTCTACCTTGTCGCCGTCGTCAACTGGTCCACCCGGCGGGTGCTGGCGTGGCGCGTGTCAATCTCGCTCGATGCCGGGTTCTGCATCAAGGCGCTGGGAGAGGCGCTCACCCGCTACGGCAAGCCGGTGATCTTCAACAGCGACCAGGGTTCCCAATTCACGAGTGCGGCGTTCACCGCCATCCTCCACCGCGAGCAGATTGCCATCAGCATGGACGGCAAGGGCTGCTGGCGTGAAAATGTGTTCGTCGAGCGCCTCTGGCGCTCGGTGAAATACGAGGAAGTTTACCTCAACGCTTACGCCTCGGTCCCCGAAGCCCGCGCAGGCATCGGCCGCTATCTGGCGTTCTACAATGCCCTCCGGCCGCATTCCGCGCTTGGCGGCCGCACGCCAGACCAGATGTACTTCGGACAGCCGCTTCGTACCCATCCGGTCAGGGCCGCGGGCTAGGCCTGTAGTAGCAGGATGAAGGGTCGCGGAGGGTTTCCCTGAGGTAGTCGATGCCGTCACGGGTGAAGGCGGTGACGGACGGCGAGTTGCCATCGTTGCTGTCGATGATGGAGATGCGTCCGTCTTCAGGTTCCATCGCCATGCTGGCGATCTCCTCGACAAGGTCTTCCTCGACGCCGAGCTGTTCAGCCACGAAGCGTGCGGTCCAGGCGAAGGTTGGCCTCGCCATCAGGCAGCCCGCGCAAGTGCCGGCGTTGAGGCTGTCGGTCGCCAGTTCCAGGGCAGCAATTCACCAAGTCGGGCCTGGGGCATGTCAGCGATGCGGGCGAGCACGTCGGCAAGCCAGGCCTGCGGGTCGACGTCGTTGAGCTTTGCGGTGACGATGAGGCTGTACATGAACGCCGCGCGGTCACCGCCCCGGTCGGAGCCCGCGAACAGCCATGCTTTCCTGCCAAGGGCCACACCACGAAGAGCACGTTCTGCGGCATTGTTCGTCAGGCAGATACGCCCGTCCTTCAGGAAGGCGGTGAAGGCCGGCCAGTCCTTGAGCAGATAGTCGCACGCAGCCGCGACCGGGTTGTGGCGCGCCATGGCGGCACGCTGACCACGCAGCCATATGCCAAGGTCCGTGACCAGCGGCAGGCTCAGTTCCTGACGCACGGCATGGCGCTCGGCCGCAGGCTTGCCGAGGATGGAACGCTCGATGTCGAACAGCGCGTCGATCCGTCGCACCGCTTCGGCTGCAATGGGCGAGATGACCGGGCTCCCGCGCTTGCGCCGCACCTGCCCGGCGACATCGGCGAGTTCGAAGAACTTGCGACGCGCATGTGCCCAGCACAGTGCCCGGACCATCGGCGCAGGCAGCCGGTCGCTGCGGAACAGCGCATTGTACCCGGCATAGGCGTCGGCCTGCAGGATGCCGGCATATCGCTCCAGATGCCGGACCGGATGTTCGGCGCGCCGGTCGCGCGAATAGTGGAACAGCGCCGCGGGTGGTGCCGGCCCGCCATACGGACGGTCGTCGCGGACGTAAGTCCACAGCCGTCCGGTGTCCGTCTTGCCCTTGGCCAGTACCGGCACCGTCGTGTCGTCGCCATGCAGGCGTCCGGCCCCAAGCACATGGTCTGCGACAAGGCGATGCAGCGGCGCCAGGGCCGCGGCACAGGCACCGACTTGGTCGGCCAGCGTCGACAGGCTGATGTCCACGCCCTCGCGGGCATAGCGCTCGGCCTGCCGGTTGAGTGGCTGGTGCTGTCCGAACTTCTCGAACAGCATCTGCGCGAGGAATTGCGGTCCGAACAGGCCGCGCGGCGTGACGTGGAACGGCGCGGGCGGTTGGGTCACCGCCTCGCAGGCACGGCAGGCGAAGCGCTCGCGCACCGTCTGCACCACCTTCCAGCGGCGCGGCACGACCTCGAGGGTTTCTGTCACATCCTCACCCAGCTTCGACAGCCGGTCGGACCCGCAGCACGGGCAATGGGCAGGCGCTGCCACGACGACGCGCTCGCGCGGCAGATGGGCGGGCAGCGGCTTGCGTGACGGGCGCGCCCTAGTGAACGCCTCAACACTGGTCCCGGCTGCTGCCTTCGCGGCCAGCGCCTCGTCCTCGCTGGCGGTCGCCTCCAGTTCCTCAAAGCCGAGTTCGAGCTGGTCGACGAGCAGGCGTCCGCGCTCGGCGCTACGGCCAAACAATGCCCGGCGCATCTTCTCGTTCTGCAGTTCCAACAGCGCGACGCGAGCTGCCAGATCGGCGTTGAGCGCCTTCGTCCGCACGGCCTCCGCCTCGGCCCGGGCAAGGGCTGCGCGCAACGTCACGACATCGTCGAAAGGCACCGCTGCCATGTCCGGCAGGATAGCAGATAACCGGTAGCAAGCCACGCTTTTCCGCCGTTTTCGGTCGATTATCCCGCTGCGGCCGGACGCCATGTCATGCGCGGATTGCGCCAGTCTATCGCCTCGAGCAGGCACGCCATCTGCGACGGCGTGATCGCCACCACGCCATCCACTGCCGCAGGCCAGATGAACCGGCCGCGGTCGAGCCGTTTGGCGTACAGCGACAGGCCCACGCCGTCGTGCCACAGTATCTTCACCAGGTCGCCGCGCCGGCCCCGGAATAGGTAGAGGTCGCCGGCATGTGGGTCGCGGTGCAGTCCCTGCTGAACCTGCAGCGCCAGACCATGCATCCCGCGACGCATGTCGGTATGCCCGGTCGCCATCCAGATCCGCGCACCGCCGGGAATGGCGATCATCGCAATGACCGCATCACCGCGCTTATCAGCGCCGGCGATGTACCCGCCGCGATGCGCACCACCGCACCGCCCAACTCCACCACCACATCGCACGGCTCAGCCCTGCCTTGCGGCTCCGGCGTCACCGTCACGGCGGCAAAGCCGGACACTGAACCGCTCATCTCCCGTCGCCACCGGTAGATCTGGCTCGGTTGCAAATCCGCGCGCCTGGCAACCTCCGCGACGCTCGCCCCCGGCTCGCATGCCGCCATGACCAGCGCCTGCTTCTGCTCCGCCGTCCACATCCGGCGTCGCTCCGCGCCTGTTATTACCGTCACCTGGGCCATCGCACCGTCGCTAACATCAGTGCAAACACCAGCGCTTGCACCAGTGCTACCTCCAGAACCCATCAGCTCCAGACAATGCGGCCTTCACCGGAGGGGTACGCCGCTTCTCGCAGCGGCATGATCAACCAACGGCGACCCACTTATCAAAACCGCGAGCCTGTTCAGACAAACCGAGCCACCTCTCGGCCCTGGCCAGCTTGCCTTCGCGCAACTGCTTGCGCCATGTGTAGATCAGGCTGCTCGACACCTCGCGCCGGGCGATGACGTCGTAGACCCGCACTTCCGGCCGGAACGCCTCGGCGAGTATCTCCAGCTTCTCCGCGTCCGACCATCGTCGTCGGCCCGACACCCGGCCGACCACCTCCATCCGACCAGTCATACGAGTGCTCGTATGACTGGTCGTAGAACCAATAATTTCCCGCACCGCCCGCGTCTTCGCCAAAGGCAACAAGCATCCCGGCTACCGGCGCTACCGCAAGGCGGCCTGCTGACCACGCTTACGGTTTTCTCACAAGGACCGGACTAGAGACGGGGTGAGGCTCATGAGGACACAGAAGCTAGAGCAGATTCCGTTCAGTATGCATCGTATCCGGCAGCGGCGAAGTAGTTGGCGCACTCAGCGGGCGTGTAGGTGTCGATGGCGGCGCCGATGGCGCGGGACAGGTCGTCGACGGTGCGCGCAGCA
>NZ_CAKLBB010000032.1:0-2905 GCF_920939515.1 Sphingomonas sp. Leaf4
GGAAGCCGTAGAACAGCGCGCCCTGTGCCACCTGCCGACCCATCATGTCCGTGATCCCCCTACCGCCTTGCAGGAGTGAATCACGCCCTCGTCACCATCGCAAGCAGCCGTTTTTCAACAGCCTCGACCGGTTGTGACACCACGCGCTGGATGGAACGGTTAAGGGTTGACGTAACCTGCTGTACACATCACCTTTCTAGGTATGAACGCTCCCGCGACATACAGGCGCTTCCGCCACCACGCCGGACAACTCGCCGCACGCCTGTAGCCCGGGCTTTGGACGGCGCTGCCGCCTAAGTTCGGGCCTTATTCGATCTGATCCTCATGGTCGCGCTGTGTGCGCTTCCGATCTCGAATGGCGGATACTTTCAATGGTACAGCACACCCTCGCGGCGAATAATCGTCCGACAATTCATCTTACCGCTGGCGAGTGTGATGCGCTCTCCGAACTGGCGCTCAGTGCAGAGCACAGGCATCCGTATTCCTCAGCGATGCTTTTGGCCGAGCTTGACCGCGCCGAGCTATGCAAGCCAGGCGAACTGCCCGAGAAGACGGTAGCGATGAACTCGCGGATCGATTTCATCGATGAAGGGACTGGCGCGCGCCGCATCGTGCAACTCGTCTATCCGCGCGATGCGGACATAGCTGCGGGCCGCGTTTCGATCCTGACTCCAGTTGGCGCTGGGCTGATCGGTATGACTGCCGGCTCTTCGATCCGCTGGCCCGATCGCGACGGCCGTGACCGAGTGTTGCGCATCGTGAGCGTGACTCCCCCCAGAGAGGGTTGAGGCCATGATCGAGCAACTCAGCCGTCGCAACTGCACCGGGGATGACAGCAGGGCTTATGATGCCCCTCTACGTGAGACAGTTTCCGCTGCCTTAGGCGGCCGGGCTCTACGCCGATCTGACACTCATCCAGCGTATCGCGACGATCGCTTTATGCCACGGCCTGAAACACATCAGCGGTTCATGGATCACGCAGGCCAACTCGCCGCACGCCGCTAGCCCGAGCTCGCGGACATTTGCCGCTTGAGTTCGGGCTTCATTCGATCTGATCCCGCCGACGCGCGAAGCGCGTCCGCGATCTCGAGTAAGCGGAAATCACATCATGTCAGACGATACGTCAAATCCGGATAATCGGAACCTTTCAAGTCGAGCAAACACTGCCGAAGACAGGCCAACAACTGTATTTTTACGGGCGAGACCCGACAGCTTTTTTTCTAATAAATTCACACTTGAATTGGAGGAAACTTATTCTGACGACGGACATAAATCCAAAACAACCAATAGCGAGAAGATTACTAGCTATTTAATAGATGCAAATCTGGCTCTGATGATAATATTTATTGGAATACCAGTATTATTATACTGCGTGATTACGTCTGTAGAATAGTTTAACAACTAGTATTATCTCTATTACAGAGGATTGATACTGAAACTTCTGCCTTAAAAATCGCGCACCGCTCTTACGGCAAGGCAACAAAGGACCAGTTCGGTTGTTATAGTGATGATACAGTACAACATTCTCGTCACCGGCCAGCATCGGCCGGGACGCCGCTAGGAGAGAACAATGACGTCCATAATGGCAGCAGGATTGGCCCTCGGCCTCTCGGCAATCGTATCCACAGCCACGGTGAATCACGCGACGCGGATAGATCACCAAAGCGGCCCAGTGGATGTGCGCTATCGTGGCGCGGTTCAGATCAGCCACAAGCAGGTGGGCGCTGTCACCCCAGGGGGGCGTCCCTCGACACTCGGCTGTCAGTGGAAAGCTGACATGATTGTTGCGCGCGAAGCAAAGGCGGCATCGGGCACGATGCTGACCCGGAATTTTGTTCGAGAAGGCGTTGCCAGCGGTAACCGTACTGGCTGGTGCAGCACGCACCATGCCTCCATCGCCAATCATGTTGCACGTCAAACTTCTGACCTCGATCGTCACATGATATCGGTCGCAAAAGAAGATCATGAGGTTCTTCGCGCAGAACTAGACCGCGTTCACGGAGCAGTTAGCGCAGGATGAAACGAGTAGCATTCAGCGCTTTCACCCTAGCCATTGTAATCGCTAACTCGCCCCATCCCGCCGATGCTCAGAGCTCACCATTGGCGGGAGTGGAACTGAGCAATGACGAAGTGAGGCGCGGGTTGAGTTGGAGTGAAGGCCGCGCTGCTCTTTCTGCGGATGCCTTGGTCCTGCTTGGTCCCGTAGAAGTATCAGGTCGTGCCGCGACAACACGAAGCTCAAACCGCCACGCCGGGGCCGATGCTGTGACCGACGTCGCACTTGCCACTGCTTGGAATCTGGGTTCTTTTCAGATGCGCACTGGAGCAACCGGCCATCTTTTCACGGGCGCCCGTGATGCGATGGACTATGTAGAGGTGGGTACGTCCGCTTCGTATAGCTATGGGCCAGCCCAACTGACTGCAGGTGTCGATTTTGCGCCTTCCCAGGACGCAATCGGCGGCAGCAATCTGTATCTTTACGCCAATGCGAACGCCGGCGTTCCCGGCACGCCATTCACCTTGGTAGCCGGGCTTGGTCATACCTCTGGAACCACGACCGATCCTGTTCGAGTACAGCGTCTTCGCCCTTCTGGCAGTTATACAAACTGGCGTCTCGGTGCGGAGCATCGGCGTGGGCCGCTGACGCTGGCAGTGGACTATCTCGGGACAGACATTGGTCGCGGCGGCTTTGCCGGTTCATACGCGGACCTTGCGCATGCCGGGGATCGGATACTCGGTAGAATACGCTATGACTTTTAAGGTCCGCGATCCTCGATACTAGAGCAGATTCCGTTCAGTATGCATCGTATCCGGCAGCGGCGAAGTAGTTGGCGCACTCAGCGGGCGTGTAGGTGTCGATGGCGGCGCCGATGGCGCGGGACAGGTCGTCGACGGTGCGCGCAGC
>NZ_CAKLBB010000033.1:0-2244 GCF_920939515.1 Sphingomonas sp. Leaf4
CTGCGCGCACCGTCGACGACCTGTCCCGCGCCATCGGCGCCGCCATCGACACCTACACGCCCGCTGAGTGCGCCAACTACTTCGCCGCTGCCGGATACGATGCGTACTGAACGGAATCTGCTCTAGCCCGTCTACCAGCGCGGCGGGGATCGTCGCCGCGTCGACGATGTCCAGCACCAGAGGTCGTGACGGCACGAATGGCTTGCGGCCGATGAACAGCGGGCGTTCGGGCCGGTCGAGCGCTGCCCGCAGCGTGTCGAGGTCGGGCGCGACCTCCGCCGGGGTCAGCCGGAAGGCGATCAGGACGCGGGCGTCGGCATCCATGTCGCGATAGCGGATGTGCGGCGCGTTATAGGTCGCCGCACCGCCCGCACGACCCTCCACCCGGCCGCGCGTCGTCCAGCCGCGATCGTTCGCGCCCAGTTGCGCGGTCTGGAACTCGCGCAGCCGTTGTCCGGCGACGACCCGCACCGACCCCATCACGATCCGCTCCTGCAAGGCGGCATGCGCCGCCGCATCATGCCGTTCCCAGCCGAGCGCGTTG
The DNA here is from genome assembly GCF_920939515.1 of Sphingomonas sp. Leaf4. Lineage (NCBI taxonomy): Bacteria > Pseudomonadati > Pseudomonadota > Alphaproteobacteria > Sphingomonadales > Sphingomonadaceae > Sphingomonas > Sphingomonas sp. Leaf4. The sequence continues at coordinate 545 of NZ_CAKLBB010000033.1, forward strand.
GCGAGCAGCCCGGCCAGCATCGACTTGGCGGGAAAATCGCGCACCACCCCGTACGCATCAACCAGATCGCCGCCGAAACTCATCAGCGGCGCGTCGAGATCGAGAAGCAGATGCCTCACGCCCCGGCGCCTTACAACGACGCTTTGCGCACGACGCCACCGGCCCAGTCGGCCAGTTCGCGCAGGCTGTGGTTCGGCACGCCGTCGAGGACGAGATCGGGCATGGCGGCCTGATGGCGTTCCTCACCGGTTTCGTACATCTTGTCGAGCGCGGCGAGCCAGCCGGTCATCTTGCCGGCGGTCCGCATGCCAAGCGAGGCATTGCTGTTCTTCTCGACCAGCAGCACCGCGTCGCGGAAGGCGTTGGCCAGCGTACGCGGCTGGCGATCGCCCGCCTCGATCAGCACCAGTTCCGCCCGGCTGTAGGGGGCGGTCGATCCCTTCTTCGCGCCGGGCGTCACTTCGGCGATCAGGTAGACGAGGTGTTCAACGACCTGCGCGGCGAGATCGCGGTCGTGATCGCCGGCCCAGTCGCTGCGCGCACAACCGGTCAGGTTCGATACCAACAGCGGTACGTCGACCACGACATAGCCGTAGTAGAGGCCCGACGTCAGTTGCGTGTCGAAGATGCCGGCGGCCCCGGCGTCGTCGCCCTGATCGTCGCTACGCAAGTCGTCGACTACGGTGAAATAGTCTTGCTCGGTTTGTTCGGGATGCACCGTCATTGCATGAGCGACATGAATCGCTGCGTCGCGATTGGCTTTTGTGTCGCTCGTCACCATACGTCCGAACAATGCCGCTTCGAGCGAAGCCGAGAGCACGTTCTGGCCGTGCAACTGGTTAAGGTTGCTCCGTTCCTCCTTGATCCATGCCTCCACGGCGGTTTTCAATGCCGCCAGGTTCGGGTTTTCGATCAACAGCCGTTTGGCCTGTTCACGAAGCCAAGTCAGTTCGGGCCGACCAAAGAGCAGTGCCTGACGTTTTTTCGGGTCCTTGGCTTCCTTGCCATAAAATTTGCTGAGGAACGCCAGTTGGACCACATCGATCGCGTCGGCATCGAAGTCGCCCTTTAATGGTGCGATGACCTCACGCTCGATAGCGATCTTGGAGCGAACACCCTCGACGCCATTCTCCTCAGCAAGCGCAGAGAGCGCACGCGGATCGTCGGCGGTGCGCCAATGCCGTTTGAGGCATTGCGATGAAATCCGGGTCCGCATTGCGTTCCCGAAGGGAAGTTGCTTCGCCAAACCTGCATCGTCACGATTAAGAAGCGCGCCCGGCCATGCCGCCAAAAAGTGAATCTGAAGGAATTTAGGTAGCACGATTGCACCGTTCGTCATGGGTTCCCCGCTTTGTCTTGTTGCTTGACGCTATAGAAATCATGCGCGATCGCGATGCGTGCGGCCTTGGCCTCGTCCACATCGCCACTCAGCAGGTCGTACAGCGCCCATAAATTGACTTGGCGCTCGCCTTTCTGCGCCAATACTCTTGCAACGCGCCGAACCTGATCGTCGAGTGCCTCGCCTCGCACGCTCAGGAGGCGGAGCAGTCTGACTTCTGGATAGTCCAACTTGCCTAGAGGCTGTTATGAACCTGTGGCGAGTGCGGCAGCCTGTTTCATCATGAGGCATGCGAAGGCAACGACGTGAAGTCCTGCGAGTGTTTCGGCATAACGTTCATAGTCTTTGACAAGACGTCGGA
>NZ_CAKLBB010000034.1:0-1503 GCF_920939515.1 Sphingomonas sp. Leaf4
CGAGGCTGTTGAAAAACGGCTGCTTGCGATGGTGACGAGGGCGTGATTCACTCCTGCAAGGCGGTAGGGGGATCACGGACATGATGGGTCGGCAGGTGGCACAGGGCGCGCTGTTCTACGGCTTCCGGCTTGATGAGCATGTGCCGGTTGACCACCTGCTCCGACGCATCGACGGCGTGTTGGACTTCGGCTTCGTGCGCGAGGCACTGGCGTCGAGCTACAGCGCGAGTGGGCGACCCTCGATCGACCCGGAGCTGATGCTCAGGATGCTGCTGGTTGGCTATCTGTTCGGGATCCGCTCGGAACGGCGTTTGTGCGAGGAGGTACACCTCAACCTCGCCTATCGTTGGTTCTGCCGGCTCGATCTGGCCGACCGGGTGCCGGACCATTCCACCTTCTCCAAGAACCGGCACGGCCGCTTCCGCGCCTGCGACCTGCATCGTCTGCTATTCGAGCAGGTAGTCGCGCGGTGTGCCGCGGCCGGGCTGGTAACGGGGCGCGACTTGGCGGTGGACGGCAGCACGATCATGGCCGACGCCAGCCGCGAGAAGAAGCTGAAGGGGGTCGACGCCGCAGACGAGCTTCGTGGCAGGGAAAGCATATCGCGACCCGTCGCCGAATACCTGGCGGCGCTCGATGCCGCGTTGCCGCCGGGCCCCGACGAACCGGCGCCCGTCGATCCGACCAGCATCTCGCCGACCGACCCGCAGGCGGCGCTCACCTGCAAGCACGGACCGGCGCGCTACGCATACGCCATCAACCCCCTGCTTGACCTCGACACCGACTGCATCCTCGACGTGGAGGCCACGCCCGCCCGCTTCGCAGCCGAGGTGGCGGCGACCCGGACGCTGGTGTCACGCGCCGGCACCAGGCTGGGCATCGAACCCGCCAGTCTCTCGGCCGACAAGGCGTATGGTAGCGGTCCGCTGCTCGGCTGGTTGATCGACCGGAACATCACGCCATACATCCCGGTCATCGACCGGACCCGCCAGCGGGACGCCTTCTTCACTCGGAATGCCTTCCGCTACGACCGGAAAGCGGATGCATACCGCTGTCCGGCGGACAAGCTGCTCGGCTATTGCGGCACCAACCGGACCAAGCAGGTGCGCGTATACCGAAGCCGGCCGGCCGATTGCGCCGCCTGCGAGCTGAAGCCGCAATGCACCATCGGTCCGAAGCGGGGTGTCACCCGGCTCGTCAGCGAGGAAGCCCGCGATACCGTGCGCGCCCTTGCCGGCACCGACGCCTATGTGCACGCACGGCGTCGAAGACAGCGGATCGAGCGCGTGTTCGGCCATTTGAAACGCAACCTGGGGCTACGAACGCTCAAGCTGCGGGGCCTGTCAGGAGCCGCCGAGGAGTTCACCATGGCTGCCGCGGCATACAACCTTCAGCTGCTCGCCCGGCAGGCCGCGGCGGCCTGATACGCGGCGTATCCCCGGTGGCCGGCGTCACCAGCCATCCGCCACGCCGATTTCGCCCAGGCCTTTTTCAACGGTCTCG
>NZ_CAKLBB010000035.1:0-1252 GCF_920939515.1 Sphingomonas sp. Leaf4
TGACGTGACCCCCGTTTCTTCATCCAGTTGGAACTAGAGACCGGTCCTTGAAGGGACGGACGGAATGAAGCGGAAGCAGTTTTCGGAAGAGCAGATCATTGGCATTCTGAAGGAAGCCGAGGCGGGCGCGGTAGTGACGGAGCTGTGCCGCAAGCACGGGATGTCGAGCGCGACCTACTACGCATGGAAGGCGAAGTTCGGCGGCCTGGAGGTATCCGACGCAAAGCGTCTGCGGTCACTCGAAGAGGAGAACGCCAAGCTCAAGCGGCTGCTCGCAGACACGATGCTGGACAACGCGGGGTTGAAAGACCTGCTGTCAAAAAAGTGGTAACGCCCGCCGCGAAGCGGCAAGCGGTCGCCCATCTCCAGACGACGCTGGGGATGAGCGAGCGGCGGGCCTGCGCGGTCGTCGGGGCGGACCGCACGAGCATGCGGTATCGGTCATGCCGGTCGGACGATGGCGACCTGCGGTCGCGGCTGCGCGAACTGGCGCAGCAACGCCGACGGTTCGGCTATCGACGGCTGCACATCCTGCTGCGCCGGGACGGCATCATGATCAACCGCAAGAAGACCCAGCGGCTCTATCGCGAGGAGGGTTTGACGGTCAGGCGCCGGAAGGGGCGAAGGCGCGCCGTGGGCGCGCGGGCGCCTGCACCGGTGCTGGCACTTCCCAACCAGCGGTGGAGCCTGGACTTCGTGCACGACCAGCTCGTCACCGGCCGTCGGTTCCGCGTGCTCAATATCGTCGACGACGTGACGCGCGAATGCCTCCGGGCGGTGGTGGACACCTCGATCTCGGGCCGGCGGGTCGTGCGCGAGTTGACCGATCTGTTCGCCGAGCGTGGCAGGCCGAAGACGATCGTCAGCGACAACGGCACCGAACTGACGTCGAACGCGGTGCTCGCCTGGTCGGGAGATGTCGGCGTCGAGTGGCATTACATCGCGCCGGGCAAGCCGACCCAGAACGGGTTCGTCGAGAGCTTCAATGGTCGCATGCGCGACGAACTGCTCAACGAGACGTTGTTCTTCACTATCAGCCATGCCCGCTCGATCCTGGCGCGCTGGGTGGACGACTACAACACCGAGCGGCCGCACTCGTCGCTCGGCTACGCTACCCCGGCCGCATTCGCTGCCGGGCTCGAACAGCAACGGGCGGGGTTAACCCCGCCCGTTGTTTCACCTGCGCTCATGCGCGACAACACCGGCAGGTCTCTGGTTGCCGCTGGATGAAAAATTGGGGTCACGTCAGAAG
>NZ_CAKLBB010000036.1:0-1034 GCF_920939515.1 Sphingomonas sp. Leaf4
GCATCGTATCCGGCAGCGGCGAAGTAGTTGGCGCACTCAGCGGGCGTGTAGGTGTCGATGGCGGCGCCGATGGCGCGGGACAGGTCGTCGACGGTGCGCGCAGCAGCTTTACGCAGGAGTGCTTTCAGCTTGGCGAAGGCGTTTTCGATCGGATTGAAGTCCGGCGAGTAAGGCGGAAGGAAGAGCAGCCGGGCACCCCTTGCCTCGATCGCATTCCGCGCCACGACGCTTTTGTGGGCGGGCAGGTTGTCCAGGATCACGACATCGCCGCGTTTCAGTGTCGGGGCGAGCGCCCGGGCGACCCAGGCCTCGAACCATGCCCCGGTCATCGGTCCGTCGATGACGAGCGGTGCGGTCATACCCGAGAGCCGCAAGCCGCCGACGAACGTGGTCGTCATCCAGTGCCCGTGCGGCACCGCCATGCGCAGCCGCTCGCCGCGTGGGGCACGGCCGTACTGGCGTGCCATCTTGGTGCTGGCACCCGTTTCATCGACGAAGACGAGTGTTTCCGGATCGAGATCGAGTTGGCCCTCGAACCAGGCCTCACGCGCGATCAGGACGTCGGGGCGGTCCTGCTCGCTCGCATGACCAGTCTTTTTTTGCGCGTATGCCCGTGGCGGGCGAAGAAGCGCCACAGGGTCGATACCGCCATCGCGATCCCCTCGGCGGCCAGCGCCGTGCGCAACTCGGCAAGGGTGATGTCGGGGGCCGCCTCGTACAGCGCCCAGATGCGTGCCGCCTTGGCCTCGGTCGTGGCAGAGCGCGTGTCACCGCCCTGTGGCTTGGCCGCCGGCCTTCCCTGATCGCGCTGAAGTGCCGCCCACCTCACTGCACTGGCTGCGCTCACCCCGAACCGCGCCGCGGCCGCCCGGCGTGACATGCCGCCCGATATGGCACCAACAACCCGCTCCCGCAGGTCCATCGATAACGGCTTGCCCATCTGACCGGCCTCCTGTCGCCGGTGACAGGCTTGAATCAGACTTCAGTCCCCTTGGGAATCCCTCAACGATTCACGCCGTTCGGATTATGCTCTA
>NZ_CAKLBB010000037.1:0-724 GCF_920939515.1 Sphingomonas sp. Leaf4
TAGGGTCTGTGGGGATTCACAAAGTTGTGCGGATGTGATTCACGCTATGGATGGATCGTGACGTACTGACGGACGCCCAATGGGCAAAGATCGAGCCGCATTGCCTGGGCAAGCGGACTGACCCCGGGCGCAGCGGCCGGGACAACCGGCTGTTCGTGGAGGCGGTGTTGTGGGTCGCGCGCACAGGCAGCCCGTGGCGCGATCTGCCGGAACGCTTCGGCAACTGGAGCACAGCGTTCAGGCGCTTTCGCGACTGGCGGGAAGCCGATGTTTTCAGACGGATATTCGACGCGCTGTCGGACGAGCCCGACCTTGAATATGCGATGGTCGATGCGACGATCGTGAAGGTCCACCGTCACGGTCAGGGCGCAAAAGGGGGACTCAGAGCCAGGCCATCGGTCGCTCCAGAGGCGGCATGACAACCAAGATTGTCGTGCTGACTGACGCGTTGGGCAATTTGGTGCGCTTCCGGCTGATGCCGGGCCAACGTCACGACAGCGTCGAAGTGCCGCCGCTGATCGATGGCATCGCCTTCGACGGACTGATTGCCGATAAGGCGTTCGACAGCAATGCCATCATCGCCGACCTCGACGAACGCGGCGCGGCGGTCATCATCTCGCAGCACCCACGGCGCATAGGCGCGCGCAAGATCGACCCCGCCATCTACGCGTGGCGGCACCTCATTGAAAACTTCTTTTGCAAGCTCAAGGAGTTCAAACGCATC
>NZ_CAKLBB010000038.1:0-630 GCF_920939515.1 Sphingomonas sp. Leaf4
TGCGCGCACCGTCGACGACCTGTCCCGCGCCATCGGCGCCGCCATCGACACCTACACGCCCGCTGAGTGCGCCAACTACTTCGCCGCTGCCGGATACGATGCGTACTGAACGGAATCTGCTCTAGCGGCGGGTTTGCTGACCGATGCTCCAGCGTCGGTCGAGGCAGTCGATCAAAACCGACGATTGTTGCAAGGTCGGGACGAGTAGGAAAGTCCCGAGGCGACTTCGCCGTCGCAAAAGGCGCTGCATGTCGCGGCATCGTGTAGCCCGGCACGGGCGGGGAACGCACCGCTTTAGCGAATTCGCGCTACTTACGCGGTGGTATCGCGATGGCCAACGACCGCATCCGATCGGCATTTCGCTCTGACCGGCGCACGATGCTGTGTTGGGGTTGAACGCACGATCCATTTCGTCACCCCGGACTCGTTCCGGGGTCTACGGTGCGGCAATCGGTGTAGCCCAGGGCCGATCGACATTCAGTCAGACGATGGCGGTTGGCGGTTCCCCTCCCTGACAAGGGAGGGGTTTGGGGGTGGGTGGGCCGGTTGTGGAGCGCTACCGTTTCCTCTCGGGCCGACCCACCCCCAGCCCAGTTTCGGGTGAACAGTGCCCCGCACTGTTCAGGTCAT